>JAAYIU010000393.1 GCA_012523265.1 Bacteroidales bacterium
AAAAAGTGTTGATGGAGGTCTGAGGAGCTACGATTTTTGGACAGACACACCTTTTTGCCTGACGCAAATGCCGCGCTTTATCCTGATAATTCCCGGGGTTTATCACCACACTGTGGGAGGGGATGGAATTGATAATGATTTTTGGTACTGGTCGTTTCTGTCTTAACACTATTTACAACTTACCAGCGTCATTCATTATAAAACCCCTCTTCATGCCGTTTTTTGTCGTTACAGCCACAATGCATCCCAGCCTCAGCATAATTTTGCAGCAGTCAGCCAAACTCGCTGCAAAAAGTTTTTTTTTACAGCACGTATTTCATAATCTTCACCTTTCCGTCGGGAATTTCATAATCGACCTCTTTCTGGTTCCAAATGTAGATGTTGAGATTAGTTCCGTCGGCGGGTACCGGCACAATCATGCCATTGATAAGATGCCCTGATTGGTTTTCCCATCTGTTGCGTATCCAGTCGAGCGCCAGGTATTCGTAGCGCACTTCCTGATTTTGGGCATTGGTTATCGAAGCCACCAGCCAGCTCCTGAAAGGCCTGGCCGCAGTGTTAAAGTGCATGTCGAAAATGATTTCCAGATGCTCGCCCTGAAGCGAATCCACATCAACCCTGAAGAGGCTGTAATAAAGTTCGTTTGATGGCGGGTGAATAATATCCGATTTTTGGTCGATAAACTGCTGCGGTATTTGCTTTTTGCGCTTCAACAGATAATAACCGGAGGTGGTTTCATAATCTATCGAATCGTAGGTGGTGCGCCAATCTTTAAAATAGGTAGTGTCGACGATCTGGAAATCTTCGATGCGGCTGGGGTAGAGCGTCCAGTGTATTTTGCCAAGCAATCCGCCACGTGAATAGTTGAGATACGACCAGCGCAGTTCCCTGATGCGGTAGCCGCCCACGGTGGGGGGAGCCTCTCCCGGCGTGTAGCTCTCCAGGATTTTATCGTAAAAACGTTCGGGGATTTTGTGCCGCTCGATGGAGTTGTACGACAGATTCATTTTCATAACGAAGTGCACGGGAATAAGCAACAGCGGGATGATCATGAGCAGCAGCGCTTTGCTGCGAAATTTCTCCGCAGCCAGGTCGGTGATAAAAAACAGGCTGCCCGTGAAAAAGACCACAAAATACAACGCGGTTCGATCCTGAGGGTAATTGGCTGCAAAAAGATATTTTAATAAAACCGCTGCCACTATATTTCCGATAAGGAAATAAAATAGGAGCATGCGTGGATTAAAGAGCTTTTGGATGTTGATTTTTCTGAAAAAGAACCAGCAGCCTGCAAGCAGCACCCAACTGAAATATAATCCCACAAAAATTGCGACAAGCAAACTTTTCTTGTCGAATAACGCTTCGATTAATGATAGCACGGTTACCGACCAGAAGCTCGTGGTGTCGCCGTAATATAGTTCGCCGGCGGCTTTGAGCGTAAAGACGAACGTAGCAAAATAGACCACCGAACCCACACCAACAATCATAATGATGACCCAGTGAGGCCAGGCTTTTTGGAGCGTCATTTTTTTGTCCACCAGCAATTTTAGCGCAAGCAGCGAAATAAAAATAATGACCGTATTAATAAGTGTGAGATTGGCCGACAGCGCCAGAGCTGCAAACAACAAAGCCAGGAGGAAGTCTTTGACTCTTGCCCGATACAGCGCTTTGGAAAGATACCACAAAGCCGGCATCAGCATGCCCATCGAAAGGGCATAGCCGCGGGAGTGCGCAAAAAACTCGATAAAATTATGCATAAAAACCAGCGTCACCACCAGCGAGACGCGCAGCACACAACTGTGGATGTAGCTTCCAAGCCGCACCAGGAAATAAAAAAACAATACAAACGACAGCACGTTGGGCAGACGAAATACAAGGCTGTTGGCGCCGAAGAGCGAATAAAACAAATAACTCAAAAGGCTATTCAGCACATGATTGTTGGCCGAGAGGGCGGAGGAAAACGGTGCGATTTCGGCTACGTGGACGTACTGGAAAAATGTGGCTGTTTCGTCGAAGGTGAGCTGGGTGTAGATGGCCCGCAGCCACAGGTATCCCCACACAAAAATAAAAAGCGCCCAATAGAGATTTCGCTCGGTGCAGTATTTTTGGCAAAAAGAAGAAACAGCGTTTTTATTCATTACCCAACGATTTAAAACCAAGATCGCTCATTTTATTAAAAAACCAAAATTATCAATCGGACGCTTCTGGTTTTCGTTTTAAAATTAATACATCCTCATCTTTGTGCACCACCTCCCAATGGCCGCTGTTTTGAATCTCTTCGACATGCGCCACATAAGCATCCACGGTCATTGGCCAGGTATTTTCTTTTTCTGACAAAACGATGTAAGCTGCGTCTTTAATGATCGGAAACTGATAAATGGTGTCGCGCAAAGCCATGTGCGGCACAAAGGCATTTTGCGCGCTTACCACCACATCATCAGGCACCAGCCTGAGCAGTTGGTGCATCTTTTTCACAGAATAATTGCGTTTATAATGCTCACCAGAAAAAATCTGAACATAGATTTTATCGACATACTGATAGGTGTGGTTCATCAGCCGCTGGGTAGTGCCTACTGACAATAACACGAGCACGGCGGCGGCCAGGTGTTTAAAATATTTGTTGGGGATAAGGGCCACCACCGAAAAAACCCCGATGGCCATCACAGGAGCAAACTCAACGCTGTATTGGTATCCTACACCCCAATGCACCGGGAAGTTGCTGAATAATTTCTGAAAAAATATGGGCACCAGCATTACCAGATACTGCGGTCGGAGAATAAGCAGCGGCAGCCCGCAGGCCGTGAGAAACAGCAGCAGCTCTAATTTTACATAGTCGCCGTTGGGCTCGCCGGTATGGTTTGTAAACATGATTTTCATCACCTCTATCGGATGGCGCAATATCGTTCCGATAGCCTCACCGGGTGTATTTCCAAGCGCATCGTACCGGAAGTGGGCGTAGTTGCCGGCGTTGGAGAGTGCCGGCATCACCACCTGCAATACCATCCAAAAATAAACCAGCGAAAAGAAAAAGGCAAAAATCAGGAAGTATCTTATACGCGGCTGTCGCCAATGGTTGGCTAATAATCCCAGGCTCACAAAAGCCATCCACAACGACATGTTTTCTTTTCCGAAAAGTATGGCCAACAGAAACAAAAAAGCCAATAGCAATTTGTTGCGGCGCAATTGTACAAAAAACCAGGGCACCAGTGCCGCCGACACCACGTTGCCGTGATAATCGTAAGCCAGCGCCGCAAAGATTCCAAAAAACAGATAAAAGAAAATGGTTGCATAAATTGCTATCGGAGCCTGCTTCGGGTTGAGCATAAAATAGCGATACACGCCTATGCCGCCCAGCAAAACAAAGAATATCTGCACCAGCGGCAGGGTGTAGCTACCCAGCAATAGCGACAGCGGCGCAATGAAGAAAAGCGATAGATCGAAATGATCGGACAACAGATTTTCGGCTACCGGCTTCCATATTGTACTGTCGTTCCATTGCAGGCGCACGTAGTCGTAAAGCGCGTTGGTATAAACGCCCATGTCGAGCGCATAGGTCCTGAAGTTGTAATGATTTACAACCGTAATGAGCGAATAGATGATGGCAAAGAAAACCACGACTGCGGGCAGTTGCCACTTTCGATATTGAGCTGTTTGGATCGTCCGCATCTTTTTTCTTAATATTTTTCTGTTATAAATGTATTAAATAAACGGCATGAGGAGTCATTCCTGGTTGTTTTCAACATCATCATCGCCCTCGCCTTCCAACTGGTAGATACCCTTTTTGGCCGCCTGATAATCGGGATGTTCCAACGAATCCCAATAGCCGGGTTGTGGCCCGATGTGAAAAAAGCCATCCAGATAACTTCGCTTTGAGTTGGCGTCCCAACTGATGGATTGGTAAAAATATCGCGCATTGTTGTGTGCTCCGTTCCATAGCGTAAAAACGAACGGAATCATCAACGCGATCACCAGCCAGCGGCGTTGCCTGAAAGCCCAGGTAAGGAAAGCGGCCAATCCGAAAGCAAAAATGCCGTACGAATCCACAAAAGGCCGGATGCTCAATCCGCCGCCGTACCACCAGCTCCACCACGACGAGATAACATACCAACTTGCCAGAAAATAGACCAGCAACGGCCAGAAAAACTGTTGCCGCACACGATACATCAAGCCAATGCCGATAAGTGTAAAAGCCATCACGGGTGTGTAAATCAGCCATCCCTTGCGCCACGAAAACAAAACGTTGAAAAGCTGTGGGTTGCCCCAAAAGAATTTACTAGTGGGATAGCTGCTGAAAAACCATTGGCCGGAAATGATTTTCCAGTAATAGAATTGCGGAAGCCACATAATTATGGCCATGCCGATCATCGTCAGAACCAGCGGCCATTTTTTTAGTAAAAGACGAAACCGCTCTTTTAGCTCCTGGCAAGTGCCTACCTTCCAAAGTATCAGCAACATTCCTACAAGCGCATTGGTAGGTCGGATCAGGGCAATTAGTCCGGCTGTCAATCCTATCAGAATGGCATCTCTGAGGTTTGGCCGCTGTGTCCAGCGATCGATAAGAAACAAAAATGCTGTAATAGTAAAGAAACTGTAAACATGCGACATGGCTGCTTCGCCGGTAACATACCACAGCAGGCTGGTGCTGACTACGGTAACCGCAATAACGATGGCCGTAACAACGTCGGGGAAATATTTTATCAATAGGCGCCGCATCAGAAGCAAGCCGAAAAGTAAATAAACCCAACCACTCCACTGAATCAGGATTTGATAGGGCGCTGAAAACCCGGTGGCCGGGTAGCCAAACAGCAGCGCATAAGCATGGCCTGCCAGGAAAAATGGAAGATAAAGAAGCGCAACACCATACGTAGCGACAATGCCCTTGATCTCAAGTGGCGTGGTGTAAGGATAAAAATGAGGGCCGAGCGCAAAAGCATCATCTTCGAGAAAGGTGAGTTTAATATCATGATAAATAAACAAGGCCGGCAGATAGGAGTAATATTGGTTAACGTCACTACGCAGCACCTTGTTCTTGTTGTTCCATTGCGCATGCACCAGGTTGATCACCAACACAACGATCATAGCACCAACCAACGCGGCCATCGAAAGCCTGTTTTTAGTTTTTAATCTTAAGTTATCCCCTGAAAGCCTCACAGTTATTAATTTTTAAATCCAATCCATTTTTACCACCATCAATAAAGCTCTGATGCAGCGCGCAAAAATAGAATATTTTACATGGTCGGAACATTATGGCGATGCCGGTGAGGCAGGCCGGTTCTCCCGATAATCGTGACAGGCATTCGCCGTCGGTTGGCGGAGAAAGGGAGCGCCACCACACTGGCCGCTGCTGTGGATGGCTTCGGGCTAACTATGGAATTTTTAAATTCGTCCAACTATTCATCAATAGCTAAACAGCTACTTTCCTTCTTCCCTTATTATCGTTATGGTTTGTCCGCCCCGGAACACACCAACTAAATAATTTCTAAAAATTATGAAAAAGCATTCATTCTCAAGTAAATAATATTTTTATCTTTGTTAAAATAAATTTGAATAGAATTGATGAACCAGAATGACAAAATGGATACTACTAAAGCGGAAAAAAGACAAGAATTTTGAGAAGTAATAAATCAAAAAAACACATTTATTAACAATAAAAAAATTAGTCATGAAACACTTTGCATTATTTACAGTTTTAGTTTGTCTTTTCCAGGTTAGCTTTTCACAATGGAATTTACAATGTCCGTTTCCTCCACGTCCTGTAAGAGATATCGAATTTATTGATCAATACAGGGGTTGGATGATTTCCGGCAGTGAGGTATTGACAACGTTTGATGGCGGTTATTCGTGGCAAATTCATCCCTCAGGGGTTTCCGTTCCACTCTACTCCATGGATTTTACCGATGAGGAAAATGGCTGGATTGTAGGGTACGAAGGCCTGATTATTCATACCAATGATGGCGGTAACACCTGGAACGAACAAACAAGCGGCACTTCCTTTCAATTGGTTTCCGTTTATTTTGCTAATGATCAAATCGGATGGATCGCCGCTCTTAGCGCACTCTCTGGGAAAATACTGCACACCACCAATGGTGGCGAATCCTGGCAAACCCAATATGACATTCCTGATGGCAGATTGAAAGATTTGTTTTTTATTGACGATCTTTCTGGGTGGGCTGTCGGAAATGATGGGCTGATCGTTAAAACTGATGATGGAGGCAATACCTGGAGCGAACTTAACAGCGGCACCGACCAAATATTGAACGCTGTCTATTTTGTTGATCAATCAAACGGATGGACGGTAAGTATTCAGGGATCAATTTTTCACACTTCCGATGGAGGGCAAAATTGGAACCTGCAAGCTTATTACGCCAATTCATTTTTGTCGGGGGTAAGCTTTACAGATCTGCAACACGGCTTTGTTAGTGGCGATGGGGCACTATATATAACCAGCGATGGTGGTGAAACATGGGCCAGACACAATTTGGAGATGGGGCCATTTTATGATGTTTACTTTTATAATGCCACCAAAGGATGGGCTATCGGAACAAGCGACGGGCTTAACGGAAAACTATTTCGCACAGATGATGGCGGTGAAACATGGGAAAAGAAATCCAACAGTCAGATGTACCCATTATACGACATCTGCTTTGTTGATGAAGAGAAAGGATGGGTCGCTGGAGGAGCCGGTGAAATAATGTTTACAGAAGATGGAGGCTATACCTGGAATTCACAAATTTCGCCTGTTTGGCAGGAATGGTTTTCGATGAGCTTTATTGATGATCAAAAAGGCTGGATATGTGGCGGTCAACAAAACAACGGATACATCATCCACACTGATAATGGAGGAAATACCTGGGAAGTGCAATATAGCGGACAAGTAAGCCGACTCAAATCGATTTTCTTTGTTGATGAGCTTTATGGCTGGGCCGGAGGATTAGCCGGGGTTCTTTACAAAACCACTGATGGAGGTCTTAATTGGAATTCGCTTAATACAGGAGCGTCCGGCAGAATTGAATCGATATATTTCGTCAGTGCGCAAAAAGGATGGATTGTAACCTATTCAGGAGAGATACTTCTTACCGAAAATGGAGGAGATACCTGGAGTGTACAGTTTGATGGCTACGAGCAATTTAAATCAGTATTTTTTATAGATCCGGAAATTGGATGGGTGGCTGGAGGAATCGGTAGCCCGGTAATCTTGCACACAACAGATGGTGGAAACTCCTGGAATACACAATATGAAGGAACGATCTATTCCGGACTGAATGATATTGGTTTTTCAAGTTTATCGAACGGCTATGCAGTTGGGGATAATGCTTTACTTCGGACATATGATGGTGGTGAAACCTGGACAGAAGAGGAATACTATACGCCTGAGTATAACGAATTATTCGCTATTAGTACCTTCGGTTCGCGATCCTGGATATCGGGCAACTGGGGATTGATACTAAATAAAGGAACCTCGGAGACAGCGGTATTTGTAGCTGAGAGAGGCAAAGCTTCGGATTTTAGTCTATCCATTTACCCCAACCCGGTTGGTGATTTTTTCCACATTAATTCAGAGAAGAGTTTTAAAACCATCAAAATTTATGAGGTTACAGGCCGAATCGTTAAAACTGAAGACGTTATCGGTAAAGTTGTTAATGTTAGCAAATTAGATAAAGGAATCTATTTGGTTGAGCTAATTACTCTTGATCGCGAATCCATATTTGTAAAAATGATAAAACAATAGCGGCTATACATTGTCCTTTGGAAAATAAGAAGAGGGTAGGTGGAAGCGCCAGAGAGAAAACCTGGAATTTCGATTTTCAATACAGGTTGTTTTCTTTTTAAGGCAAATTACCTGCGCTGCCTATTTCCCAAACGACTGCATCGCAATGAGCCGGCTATAGAAGCCTCCTTTGCTTAGCAGCTCGTGGTGGGTGCCGCGTTCGACGATCTCGGCTTTGTCGAGCACCACAATTTCGTCGGCGTGCTGAATGGTGGAGAGGCGGTGGGCGATGACTACGGAGGTTCGGTTTTTCATAAGTTTCAGCAAGGCATCCTGCACCAGGCGCTCGCTCTCGGTGTCGAGCGCCGAGGTGGCTTCGTCGAGGATCATCACCGGCGGGTTTTTCAGCACCGCGCGCGCTATGCTGATGCGTTGGCGCTGTCCGCCCGACATTTTTATGCCGCGGTCGCCAATGTTGGTATCGTAGCCGTTGGGCATGCTGCTGATAAACTCGTGGGCGTTGGCAATTTTGGCTGCTGCCACCACCGATTCGCGCTCCACATTTTCCATCCCGAAAGCGATATTATTAAAAACCGTATCGTTGAAAAGTATGGTTTCCTGCGTAACGATTCCCATCAGTCCGCGCAGGTCTTCGATGCGCAGGTCGCGGATGTTGACGCCGTCGATGAGGATTTCGCCGGCAGTACAATCGTAGAAACGCGGCAGCAGATCCACCAGCGTGCTTTTTCCGCTGCCCGAAGCTCCCACCAGCGCCACCATTTTGCCTTTGGGGATTTTTAAATTGATATTTTTTAAAACCTCTTCTTTTTCATAAGCAAAATAAACGTTGCGATATTCGATGGCGTGTGAGAAGTCATTTTTGCGCAAAGCATCAGGTTTTTCTAAAATCACTTCGTCGGCATCAATAATTTCGCGGATGCGCTCTGCCGAAGCCACGCCTTTCTGCACATTATAATAGGCCTCTGTAACCGATTTCACGGGCACGATAAGCTGCGAAAACACCACCACATAAAAGATAAAAACGGTGGGTGGCAGATTAGATCCTGGCTCCAGCACCAGCTGGCCGCCAAACCAAAGCACCACCACCAGCACCAGCGTGCTGAGGAATTCGCTCATGGGTGAGGCCAGGTCGCGCTTTCTGAAAAGGCGCACCATGGTGCGGGTGAGCATGTCGTTTTGCTCGCGGAATTTCTCATCGGTTTTCTCGATAGCGTTAAAACCTTTGATGATGCGCAGCCCCGAAATGGTCTCTTCGACGATGGAGAGGATGGTGCCCAGTTGCCGCTGGCTGCGCGCCGAGGTGCGGCGGAGGCTTTTGCCTATGAAGGCTATCAGAAGCATGGCGATGGGCAGCAGCAACACAACAAAAAGGGTGAGCGTGGGGCTGATGACGATGAGCGTGACCAGAAAAAAGAGGATGGTGAGCGGCTCGCGGAAAAGCATTTCGAGCGACTGCATGATCGACCACTCGATGTTCATCACATCGTTGGTGATGCGCGACATGATGTCGCCTTTGCGCTGCTCCGAGAAATAGGAGAGGGGCAGGATGAGTATGCGCCGGTAGATGTCGTTGCGGAGGTCGCGCACCACGCCATTGCGTACCGGCGACAGAAAAAACATTGCCAGATAGCGGCTTAGGTTTTTTAGAAAAAACAAGGCTACTACCAGCAGCGAGATAAACATCAGCGCCTGCACCTGGCCATGCTCGATGATAACGCTGCTGATGATGTAGTTGAAATAATTAGCGATGGCATCGGTGTTCCAGGCAAGGGCAGGCCGTTCGTAAACCAGTTTGGTGGTGTCGAAAAGCAATTGCAAAAATGGAATTACCATGGCCAGCGAAAAGAGATTGAAGATCACCGACAGCACATTGAAAAGCACGTTGAGCGAGGCATAGCCCAGATAATTTTTGATGTACTGAAGTATTTCCAAAAGTCTTTTCATCTACCTGATTTTTTCAGGCTGCAATGTTACTAAAAGTTGGGAACAGTTATTAGCGCTTTATCGAATAAACACCCCTCGTTTCAATTCCGGCACCAGCCAAATTGAAACCATGCATGCCGCTCATGCCTTAGTTGATGTCATTTAAAAACCTTTCAGCATCTTCTTTCGAACCTAAGTTTTTTATTTCTTTCACCTCGCCCTTCACCGTACGGATGGTGGTGAGGTTGGCAATGTTGAGCGCCGCGTTTCCAATGTCGTTGTTTTTATCAATTAATACATTGTACTGGTCAAGCCGGCTTAAATATTTTTGCTGATCGGATGAAACAATCCAGGTGAACTTGTGAGACGATGATGTGGGGAGATGACGCATGAGTTCTTCAAAAACAACCTCTATGCATCCAATGCAACCATAACTGGAAATAATGAGATAATAATGCTCATCAGCAGCAATCGACAAACCGAATGTTTTGTTCAGATAATGATCGAATACCGCTGTTGTGGATGGTGCGCGGGAGCAGCCACCGAAGAAGACGAAAATAAAGGCAAATGCCAGTGTGCCGGTTTTCATTTTTGGTGTTGGTATTTTAGTTTTACGATTTGTATTGAGTCTGCTGTCCTGTCAGCCATTCTCCACACCAATAACCCATCGTCGGCATTCATAACAAAAGGCGCCCATTCCCGGGAATCGAAACGCTGCTCGGCTACTACCATTTTTGTTTCGATATCGAAAACTATCAACGACCAGTCTTTGGCTTTTCTGTTGGTATAGCCATCCTTTTGATGCAGCGACGTTGGCAACGATGCAAAACGATAGAGAAGATTTTGCTGCTGATCAACAAAAATGTCAGCATAACGAAACTGCTCAAAATCATAGCGTTTATGGTAAATCATATTACTGCTGCTGTCGGTATCGAAAGGAACAGGTTTTTCTTTGTATTTGCTAATACACGGATAACCAAACCGAATGGCGTTTCGTGTATCATAAAAATATAGGGTATCCGACAAGCCAAAGGAAACCACCAGCGCTTCGCGATAGTGATCGATAAAAGGAACGACATCCAAATAAAAATCCCCGGTTTGGTAAATCTCAGGAAATGCCAAAGGCAATGAAGCCCATTCGCTGGTACTGATATCGAGTGACGCTACAGGCTGCACCTGCGAAAAGTATTGTTTCCGCTCATCAGGTTTTAGGAGGTCGTACATGCCTGTGATTGGATAATAAAGGTGCTTGCCGGAAAAAGTAAATGGTGCTATGGAGGAGATTTCGCCAGCAAAAGTGGATGTGCTAGCGCCGTTCCAATCATTAAACACCCTCCCCTTATCATCCAGCAAATAAATATGGTTGCGATACTGCACAAAAACAGAATCCCGGTGGTGAACCACAAATCTTGAAAAATACCTCTTCTCGCTTTTATTTTTTAAAACTCCGTGCAAAGGGATTTTTTCCCGAATGCTCATGTCGGCAAGATTGCGAAAAGCAAGCGTTGAATCAGCCTTATTGAACATCACCATGCTTCCGGTGCTGTCGTTTTTAAAATAATCGACGAAGTTGCTATCGATATCTCTGGGGATCACATATTCTTCTGCAATTTCAAAAACCTGTTGGTTGTTGTTGCAACTAATAATCAACCCGATGGGGATGAAGCACATGAAGAAAAGAATATAACAGAAGCTTTTCATAAGATTTTTATCTTTTACTTTTTTCAAAAAACAAATTTAATTGCTTTTCTTGACAAACATTTACTTTTTACTTTGCACCGTTGGCCGAATAGCTTTTGTGTCAAAGAGAACAATGAATAGTTACACAGAGTAATACCGTGTAACTAAAAAGCCACCGGTTGCCCTGATGTTGGTCAAAAGGGATATTATCCTTGTGTCGCTCCTATGGAGCTTTGGAACAGGCGGTTGATGCTGTTTTCTACCATAATGCCGCTCCTACGGAGCTGATTGTGTCGACCAAAGGCTTACCGACTGCCGGTTGAGGACTTCCTACCTCTTCTCCAGCCACAAGGTTTGATAAGGATCTATTACGAATGCGCCATCTATTATTTTTGGTTTTTGATGGGTGAAGAGGTCGATGGTGTTTTCCGGGTTTTCTATGAGGTTGGGTAGGGTTGCTTCCTGCTGCGGGGTGATGTTGGTGATGCACAGGACGCGTTGCTTGCCGTCGGTGCTGGTGCGTCGCAGCGCAATAAAAGCCTCGCCGGCCTCCACCATTTCCTGAGGTGCATCGGGATGAAATGCCTTTTGGTTTTTGCGGATGTTGATTCTTATTTTCAGTTTGGTGAGCACGGCAGCGTGTGTGGTGTCTTGTGCCAGGAGGGTTTCTATCTCCTGCTCGTCCCATTTGCGGCGGTTGATGGTGCGCGCCCTGCCGGTTTCGTTTACGCCTTCGTGGTAGTTGGCGGTGGCCAGCAGGCTATGGATATAAAAGGCGGGCAGCCCCTGCATCTCCAGCATAATGGTTTGCGAAGCCAGGAAGCGCTCTTTTTGCAGGTCGTCGCTGCCGCGTACGGTTGTTTTCATGGCGTCGAAGTAGGTGATGTTGATCTCATAGGGGCTTTCGGTGCCGTCGCTGTTGCGGCGCGTGGAGACGATACCGCCATTTTCCTTCATGCTGTAAATC
>JAAYIU010000180.1 GCA_012523265.1 Bacteroidales bacterium
AGTCTTCATCGGTTTTAAAGCGATCAGCAAACTCTAAGAGGTTTTGGCCTTGAAATAATTTCATAGAATCCTTTGTTTAATTGGGGTCAAAGATAATTAAAATATGTAACTATCTACTTACCTCTATTAAATTTTAAAGAAGCTGCATTATTTGTTCTTTTGCAGCAGATAACTCAAAGGGCGATGCACAAACTTGCAGATTATATTTTATCGGTAATATTTTACTTTTTCTTTGCGCTATTATTATTGTTTTTTCATCCGGTGCAGGTAGGCATGCACCTTTTACTGGGCGAGCGTGCAAGGCAACGGGTGGTGACAGCGCTCAACTTTCTTTTGTTGCAATCGATACGTTTATTGGGCAGCCGGCTCACTTTTCGTGGATTTGATAAAATCCCTCACGGCAGACCTGTTATCATTGTTTCCAACCATCAGAGCATGTTCGATATTCCGGTGGTGGTGTATGGTTTCCGGGGGTTCAACCCAAAGTTTATCAGCAAGATAGAGTTGGGACGCAATCTGCCCAGCATTTCCTATAACCTGCGTCAGGGCAAGTCGGCGCTGATCGACCGCAGCGACCGCGCCCAGGCCATTAAAGAAATTATCAGGGTAGGAAGGCTTATCGAAAGTACGGGCGAAGCCGTCTGCATATTTCCGGAAGGTACGCGCAGCAAAACCGGCACGATGAAATCGTTTATGCCTGCCGGCGTCAGCGCATTGCTGCGTGCTGCACCTTCGGCGCTCATTGTACCTTTTGTCATCGATGGCCACGACCGGCTGATGAAATATGGTGCCTTTCCGTTGCACACTTTTCAACGGATTACCTACACCATTCTCGACCCCATCGAGCCAACAGATTTCCCGGATATGGAAATTATAAAAATAGTAGAGGATCGGATTCGGGAGGTGCTGGAGAAATCCCCCGCCTGAGAACCGGAATTAATAACTTTACGCTGGGTCAGGGGGTTTTAGGTTTTTAATCTTTCCGTATTTTATTTAAATCGAATATATCTGTTCTTCTGTCTTCCAGGTTGCGCACGGTGCCGAAGCTGTGGAGTTCGCGCAGCAAGTGGATGTCAACCTCCGCTACCAATATCATTTCGGTGTTGGGTGTTGCCTGTGCTTTGATACCGTTGGGCGGGAAAGCGAAATCGCATGGTGTAAGCACCATCGACTGGGCATAGCGTGTGTCCATGTTGTGAACTTTGGGCAGGTTGCCCACGCTGCCGGCGATGGCTACATAGCATTCGTTTTCGATGGCACGGGCACGGGCGCAGTTGCTAACCCGTGAATAGCCGTCCTGGGTGTCGGTGAGGAAAGGCACAAAAAGTATCTCCATGCCTTCGAGTGCCAGCAGCCGGCTCAGTTCCGGAAATTCCACATCATAACAAATCAGGATACCGATTTTTCCGCAGTCGGTATCAAAAACCTTCAGCTGCTCTCCTTTTTCCCATCCCCATACGTTGCGCTCCCCGGGGGTGATGTGCAGTTTTTCGTATCGTTCGGTGGTGCCGTCGCGGCGGCAGAGGTAGCCGGTGTTGATGGGGCGTTCGTTGCGCATCTCAGGCATGCTTCCGGTGATGATGTTGATGTTGTAAGCGATGGCCAGCTCGCCAAAACGACGCAGGATATCCGGCGTGTGTGCCGCCAGCTCGCGCAGTGCTTCGGGCTGCGACAGGTGGTTGTTGTCGGCCATCAGCGGCGCGTTGAAAAGCTCCGGAAACAAAGCAAAGTCGCTACGGTAAGCCGACACCGCATCAATAAAATATTCGACCTGCGCCAACAGCTCGTCCAGATTTTTGTAATGCCGCATCTGCCATTGTACAAGTCCCAGCCGAACCACCTTTTTCTGAACGGCAGCCACCTTACGTTTTTTGATGTAATAGATGTTGTCCCATTCCAGCAGCACCGCGTATTCGTTGGATTCTTTGTCGCCCTCCAGATAATTCTTCAGCACTTTGGCTACATGAAAATCGTTGGAGAGCTGGAAGTTGAGCACCGGATCGTAAATCTCCTTTTGCTTCACTTTGTTGATGTACTCTTTGGGCGTAAGGGTGTCGGCATATTTGTGGTATTCGGGGATGCGCCCTCCAAAGGCTACCCCACGCAGGTTGAGCCGCTCAGCCAGGTCTTTGCGGTAGTCGTAGAGGCGGCGTCCCAGACGCAATCCTCTGAACTCTGGTTTTATAAAAATATCTATACCATACAGCACGTCGCCATCGGGCCTGTGGGTGTCGAAGGTGTAGTTGCCGGTGATTTCACGATAGGTATGATGTTCATCAAAACTTTCATAATCGACGATGATGGAGAGCGCCCCGCCGGCAATTTGCTGATTCACCTTTATCACCACCTGCCCTTCGGGAAACCGCTCGATGAGACGCTGCAAAAACTCACGTCCCCAGAAAGCCTCGGGCATGTGGGTATAGGAAGCCAGGGTAGCTTCTTTGAGTTGTTGGTAGTCGTCGAGCGTGAGAAACGATAACTCTATGTTTTCGATGGGTTCCATAATATTTTTTTAATAAAAATTAAAACAAAAGCCAAACAAACGCCCGCCACAGCAAGCTAACTTTTAGGTTTTCCGGGCAAGACCGGCGAAATGGTAAGGCCGACGTTGAAATAATGAGTAGGTCTGACAGGGTTTTGCAGCGCGTGTGTTTTGTGTTTTGCAGGTGAATAAACAGCAGAAAGTGTATTGCCGGCGTGATAAAGATTTTTGTGAAGATGCGGCGGAAGCCCGTCGAGGATGCCGGCAAAAACATCAAAACGCGGGGTTTCGGGATTGCGTGCATAGTCGTGCCACACCACAACGCTGCGCTCGTGTACCAGATGGGCAAAGACTTTCTGTGTGTCGTTTTTCACCATCTCATGGTGATGGTCGCCATCGATGAAAATCAAATCATATTTTTTATTGAGACCCGCAAAATCGAAGTCAGAAGTGTCGCCGCGCAAGTGCATAACGTTGGGCAGTTGGTTGGAGAAAAAGCCAATGAGGCTGATATATTCTTCACTCATCCCAGCCGCCTGCATCTGCTCATCCGAAAGGTTGAGTGTGGTGCAATGCGCGGCATGAGCAGCCACGTTAGCCACGCTTTCGCCGCGCCAGGTGCCTATCTCGAAATATTTACAACCCTTAATATTAGCAGCAAGATTCATCAACAGGAAATGATCGCTAGGCAGAGAGCCACCGTCGAGGAAAGCAAAAACCGGAATTTCACCTGCCGAAGTGCCCGTCAGATCGGCAAGGCTCACTACCGGCAAACCATCGGCAAGCTGGTAGCGTTTTTCGACATAGCGCCGCCAGTTGTCGTCGGTATCGATGACGTGATTGAGTAACGAAGGCTGGCGTACCAGCAAACGGATGGCCTTGAATAATTTCGCGGCTTTCGACATAATTCTTTCAGCTTAGTTTCTGGCCGCAAAAGTATTTCATTTTTCAGCAAAAGCCGGTTTATCGTTTTTGTGCTGAAGCAAGCAGCAAGATGCCGGCAATCAGCAGCACGATGCTTACCGTGATGGGTAGCCAACTCACGGAGCTAAAAACGATTTCGTTGCCGAAGATATTCAGGCTCTGCGTTCTGTTCATTGCCTGGATGCCAAACGCAAAAGTGCCGATGAGACCCAGGACTACGATAACGATTCCTAATATTTTCATAATGTTTGTTGTTTTTGATTTCCTCACCAAAGATATTCTAATCCTACTTATCAACAATAAAATAGCGAAGTGGTTAAGTAAGGCTCGTTTTTTTTTTAGAAATCGTAGTAAAAATCGTATGGAATGATGTGTGGTTTTGTGGCCTCAAACGATCGAAATTCGCCGCGTGGGCGTGAGTTGGCTTGGGCGCTAAATGCATTTCCGTCAGCAGGGTTGGGATACCAGCTAAGTTTTATCATAAGGGTCTGGAATACCAGGTTTTCATTTTTAATCAGAATACCCGTCCCGATGCCCGAGTAAAGTTTGTTGTTGAAAATGGAGCGGTACGCGGGACCCGCCAGACTGGCCTCCCAGAAAAGCGTCATGGCAAACTGAAATCCATAAATCTTCCAGGGCGTGTAAGTGACGACACTCGTATTAAAGTTAAGTTGCTGGTTGCCGTCAAATTTATACAATTCCAACCCGCGCATTTGATTCAGATTCTGCACGTACATCTTTTCGTTGTGGTAGCGGTTGATGCCAACCGAATAATACGTGCTGAACAGAAAACGCGTATTATATCTTTCGGTTAAATTGAAAAGGTTGGTGAAATAATGCGTACTGAAGTTGAAAAGGCCTTGTTTTAGCTGGTGATCATCAATAAACGATCCGGCCTCGGCCAGCGCATAGAGATAACCAAACCTGTGAAAGTATTTACCAGCCGAAACAGAGATGCCGCCATATGGACGGTTAAAAAACTCCGCCAGCTCATAACCCGCCGTAAGCGTAAGGTTAAAACCATAGGGAATATCCTCGGTGATGCCAAAGCCATAGATGTATTTGCTCTGGTAATAATCGTTGCGAACAAATGATATCGAACCCAAAAAATCGGTCCGGTGCTGGTAGCGAATATTGGTATCCACGCGGGTAACCGGTCGGTCATAATAATGAAGGTAATTGTAGCGGCCTGCCAGCACCAGATAGTCGGAGGCTTGGTCGGGGTTAGGATGCGATGCATACGAGTAGCCGGCTACGCCTTCGAGCTGCAGATAATGGATTTGGTACTTTTTGCCGGAATCGCTGGTAGCTGTCGGCGGATAATTATAAACACTGTCGATCTCATAAATTTTGTTTTCGGCTTTGGCCAGGCCACCCCAGCTCGATTGAATCGGCAGATATTTGCGCGTGGCCTGCAGGCGGTGCAGCCTTGTAACGTCTTCGCGTTCTATCACAGCCTGCGCTGCAATAAACGACCCTCCGATATTGGGAACTTCGTAATCGAACTTGCTGTACCTGATGTGTGGAAATTTGACGGGCATGCCTGTGATTGTGTTGCTGAAATAATGCCCCCATCCCATAAAGTTAACAGTGTATAATTCCAGATTGTATTTGTCGATCCCCGCCGACTGAAACTTCGCGCCGAAGGGATAAATATCTTTTACAATCACCACCACATCCACCGAATCGGTGCCGGCAATCGTATCGAGCATGCGTATGCGTGCATCGTTGAGCGAACGCAACTCGCGCAGCAGCCGCTCACTGTTGGTCATCAGGTAAGGCTCTATCCGCTCGTCTTCGTGGAAGAGCAGATTCTGACGGATCACGTACTCTTTGGTAGGCGGATAGGTGTTGTTGAGCCAACGGAAAAACCGCGAATCGGTGTCGAAAGCAGTGTCGATCACCGTGGGGCCGATAGCATCCAGCACTTTGTAGTGAATCTTTCGGATCACTTTCCCTTCGTAAGGCTCAAAACGTTTTTCGGGTTTCTCGATGTTGGTGCTGTCGTTGTCAGAGTTTTTTTTAGGATTAGAAAAAGTAGCCGCATACAATTCCCGCATCAGACGGTTGCCCTGAGTTTTCCTTTTCAGGATCTGACGAAGCTGGTAAGTTTTTAATTCGTCGTTTTGTTTTATTACCGAATCATGAAAAATCATGGTGGTATCACTCGAAAAAAAGTAAGTGCTGTCGTAAATTTTTAATTCGGTTCCTTTTTCTATAAAAACAGTATCCGTAACATCTGCTTTTACATCAGGCTGTTGGGCGTGCAGCGTGGGCGTTATTAACAAAAACAACATCAGCAGAAGCAGCGTAGTAGTTGGCTTTAAGTGGGCTGAAAAGGTCATGTTGTTTATTAAAAAAATACTTTGCGTAAAAGTAGAAAAATCTACTGCATTGGCGCAGCGGGCAAAGATAAAAGATGTTTTACATTATCTTCGCCCTCTGTTTTTTACAACTGACGCCGGATGAAAAAGATATTGCTATTATTATTTTTTAAAATATTCTTCGTTACAGCTTTCGCTGATACGCTCACGGTGATGCATTACAACCTGCTCAACTACGGCAACTTTACCAATTACTGTACTTTCTACAACAATCCGCCCGAAGACAAAACCGCCCATCTCAAAACCATCATCGATTATTACCTGCCCGACGTTCTTACGGTCAATGAAATGGGAACGGACGTTTTTTATCAAAATAAGATTTTAAATGAAGCGCTCAATGTTTCGGGACGCACCGGCTATGCACGCGTCGAAGCTACCAATCTCGCGGGCAGCGACATCATCAACATGCTTTATTATCGTGCCGATAAGCTGGCGTTGCAGCGACAGGAGGTGATTCCCACCATCCCTCGCGATATCAATGCTTACCGGCTTTTTCACCGACCTGTGGCACCTGCCGGCGATACGCTGTTTCTTTGGATTTTCACGGCACATCTTAAGGCGGGAACCTCTGGCGCCGACAAGCTACAACGTGGCGAAATGGCGCAGGCTGTGGCCGATTTTATTAATGAAAATAATATCACAGAACCATGTTTGCTCACCGGCGACCTGAATCTGCAAAACTTTATGGAGCCAGCTTGGCAGCTGCTGGCAGCATCAACTAATGCGTCGGCACCTTTCACCGATCCTGTGGGCATGGAAGGCTATTGGCACAACAACGCGGATTTTGCTTCGGTGCATACGCAATCCACGCACATCAACAGCAACGGATGTGCGTCAGGCGGCGGCATCGACGACCGTTTCGATTTTATTTTGGTCAGCCCCTGTATGCTCCAAGCCGACGCTCCGGTTGCGTGCATCAACCACAGTTATACTGTCGCAGGCCAGGACGGGCAGCGACTGAATGGCTCCGTGCTCGACCCGCCTAATTTCTCGGCGCCGCAAGCTGTGCTTCAGGCCATTTATCAGATTTCCGATCACATGCCGGTAATGGTAAAACTGGAGATAGAGAATCCCGAAGCGCCGTTGCCTGAAACGTGGGGTTTCACAGCTACCTCGCGCGTTCATCAGGTGCTGGTGCCGACGGCTTGTCAGCCCGCCTTGCTGGGGCAGCCTTTGTCGGTCGGCAGTTACATTGGCGCTTTCTTTTTGGACCAAGGTATCGAACGTTGCGCCGGATACAAACAATGGACAAGTGCCGGAAATGCTCTTTTAAAGATTTATGGTGATAATCCTGCTACACCCCAAAAAGAGGGCTTTGCCACTGGCGAACCGCTTTTGTTCAAGGTGCTCGACATGCCGCTGATGGAAGAATATTATGCTTCCGCAGATTTTAACGAAGCTTACCCTTCTGCCAATGGTTTGTTTGCAGCCGGTGGCTCCTCGGCACTCACGCGCCTGCAAGCCGACTATTTGCAAAGCTTCCCGCTGACAGTGGAAGCGGGTTGGTCGGCTGTCTCTGCTTTTTTACAGCCCATTTATCCTGCTGCTGCTTCACTCTTTGGCAGCAGCCTCCAACACCTGATTTATTATGCCGACAGCACGTCCGTCTATTGTCCACAGGCCGGACTTTTGGAGGCGCCGCTGTGGCAGGCCGGTGCATCTTATCTGATAAAAAGTAATGCTGATTTCATCGTCAACTTCGAAGGGTTACCGCTTTTCGATAAAACAATAATACTTCATCCCGGATGGAACTTGCTACCGGTGCCTGTTGGGCGCTACGTGCCTGTGGAGGAGATTTTGGAGAAGCTGGGTGATAATTTAATTGCCATCAAGGAGGTAGCCGGAAGCAAACTCTTCTGGCCGGAACGAAGCATAAATTCGCTCGATTTGCTCATCCCCGGAAGGGCTTATTTTATTAAAGTAAATCAAGATGATGTTTTGATTTTTCAGGAGTGATTCCACCGAAAAGCTAAGAAATCATTTTACCGCAGAGGCGCAGAGGCGCGGAGAATAATTGGAATAGATGACATTTTTTTTCTTTGCGTCTTAACGTCTCAGCGGTTTAATTTAGACTTAAAAGAACAATCAATCCTCTGCTTTGCCGGGCAGCATGGGCACGAAAACGAAGCCGCCAAAGGTTTGTTCTTCATAGTCGTTGTCGCTGTGGCGGATGATGCGGGTCATCTTTTGCATGCCCTGCTTACCTACCGGCGCCACCAGCATTCCGCCATCTTTGAGTTGTTGTTTTAGTGTGTCGGGAATGGCAGGGATGGCTGCCGTGATAAGGATGCGGTCGTAGGGAGCATAGGCGGGCAGCCCTTCATAGCCATCTTTATAAAATATCCGTGCAGGATAGCGCATGCGATCGAAAAACTGTTTGGTTCTTTTGTACAAATGCAATTGCCGTTCGAGGGTGTAAACTTTTGCGCCAAGCGCCAGCAATACCGACGCCTGATATCCTGAACCCGTTCCCACCTCGAGAACTTTCATGTTTTCACCTACCTCCAGCAGCTCAGTCTGAAAAGCTACCGTGTAGGGCTGTGAGATGGTTTGGCCGGAGCCGATGGGGAAGGCTTTGTCCTGGTAGGCATATTCGAGAAACGACGAGTCCATAAAAAGATGGCGCGGCACCGTATTGATGGCTTCCAGCACGCGCGCATCGGCAATGCCTTTGCTTTGCAGTTGTGCCACGAGTTTTTTGCGAAGGCCTTTGTGGCGATAAGTATCGGGTTTGTCCATGATAAATCTTAAAAACTGAAATCTTTGCAAAGCTACTATTTTGAGCGGGAGATTCCCAAAAAATTGGTGCTCTTGAGGGTTACGGAATTTCTGTTGTCCCGGCTTTTATTCATCAATCGATTTAACCATTAAGCGCACAAAGATTTACACGAAGGGAAAGGTGTTTTTTTTTGCGTTTATTATTCTAATTATTAGTTAATGATCCGTTGTGCGTCTGGTGTGCCAAAAACCTTACTTTTGCATCCACAAAACAAAACGCACTATGTTGAAAATAGGAGTTCTGGGCGCCGGTCATCTGGGGAAAATTCACATCAAATGTATTCGCGAAATCAGTGATTATGAGCTGGTGGGGTTTTACGATCCTAACGTTGAAACGGCTGCCCGGGTGGCAGAAGAATTTGGATTAAAAAACTTCGATTCGCTCGACGACATAATCGAGGCTGTGGACGTGGTGGATATTGTAACGCCCACCGTATCGCATTTTGATTGTGCAGCAGCAGCTTTGCGCAAATCGCGTCATGTGTTTATCGAGAAGCCCATCGTGACCACTCCGGCGCAGGCCCGCGAGCTGATGAAGATTGCCGGTGAGGCTGGTGTGAAAGTGCAGGTGGGGCACGTGGAGCGTTTTAATCCTGCTTTTCTGGCAGCGGGCAAATACATCAACAACCCGATGTTCATCGAGACGCACCGCCTGTCGCAGTTCAACCCGCGTGGCACCGACGTGCCGGTGATCCTCGACCTGATGATCCACGACATCGACATCGTCCTGAGCGTGGTGCGCAGCAACGTGAAGAAAATCAGCACCAGCGGCGTGCCTATCGTCAGCGACACCCCCGACATTGCCAACGCACGCATTGAGTTCGACAACGGCTGCGTGGCCAACCTCACCGCCAGCCGCATCTCGATGAAGAACATGCGCAAGTCACGTTTTTTCCAGCGCGACGCCTACATCTCCGTCGACTTCCTTAACAAAGAGCTGGAGATTGTGCAGATGAAGGATATCGATCGCGATCCCGCCGATCCGTTCGCCATGGTGCTCAACCTGGGCGAGGGAAAAGGTATGAAGGAAATTTTGATTGATAAGCCGGTGGTGAAACCAAACAATGCCATCATCGTTGAGCTGGAAAGCTTTGCCGACGCCATCAGCAAAAATGCCACCCCGCCCGTCACCATCAACGATGGCTATCAGGCGCTCGAGCTGGCCTATCGCATCCTCGAAAAGATTAATTACTGACAGCCCGCCACCGGGCGCAACAGACAATATAAGCCCGGGGTGGCCGTTTCAGAAATTCAAATAAAACAAACAAAGTGCGGATGATTATTTTGAAAAATAAATGGTGGGTGCTGACCATGATTATCAGCATGGTGATTTTCTTTTCGGCCTGTTCAGAAGAAAATCTTGAACCCGGCATCCCAACCTTTGTTTCGTTGGATCAGGTCACCTTTTCAACAAACCCTTCGCAGGGCACCCCTTTACAAAATATTTCCGACGCATGGGTGTTTGCCAACGGCGTCACCATAGGCGTTTTCGAGATGCCCGTAAAGGTACCCATTTTGGTTTCGGGCAAAGGCGAGTTGCGCATAGAGCCAGGCATCAAACTCAATGGTATTGCCACCACGCGCGTCAACAATCCTTTTTGGGAACCCATCGTTATTGATAATTTCAATTTTATTTCCGATTCGATTATTGAGGTGGATTTGCATTCTACCTATCGCCAAAGCACCATTTTTGCCTGGATAGAGAATTTTGAAGAGATCCCGCTTTCGCTCGACACTGCTGCTCTCGGTGGCAAAGCTGCCATCACCCGCACTACCGAAGGAGCCATTAGCGGAAACTATTCGGGCATTATCCATCTCGACGGGCAGCACAAAACTTTCGAGGCAGCCACCTTTGGGGCTTACTCCCTGCCGGTAGACGGGCGTCCGGTGCTGCTCGAGATGCATTACAAAAATACAACGCCATTTTCGGTGGGAATCATTGCAGAAAATTTATCGCAGGTTATCAAAAAAGAGATTATCGTGCTTTATCCGCAGCAAGACTGGAACAAAATCTATATCAATCTTACGGATAAATTGCGCGAGAGTTTTGATGCACGGACATTTAAAGTTTTGATCCGCAGTTATATCGACGCCGATGACGAGCAGCATACCATCCATCTCGACAACCTCAAACTTATGCACCGGTAAATATGCAGACACTCAATAAAAAGACGCAGCAGGCTAAGTATGTTTTTGCCGACTGGCTGGCGGCGGCGCTGGCCTGGATGCTTTTCTTCGCTTATCGCAAAGTATCGGTAGTTCCTGATCTGCTGCACAATCTGCACGAGATTTATGGCGACCCCAACTTCTATCGTGGCATGGTGGTGGTGCCATTGTTCTGGCTGATCCTTTACATAATTGCCGGCAGCTATCGCCGCATCTACCGCAAGTCGCGCATCCGCGAGATCACCGTCACCTTCTCAACGGTATTTATTGGTGTGGTGATCATCTTTTTTACGCTGCTCCTCGACGACGTCGTTACCTCGCCCATGAGCTATTACCAGTCGTTTATCATGCTCTATCTGTTGCAATTTGTTTTTACGGCTACCTTTCGGCTCTATATCACCACACGAACCGTCAAGAAAATTCATCATAAAGTTCTTGGTTTTAATACCATTATTGTAGGTAGCAATGTCAACGCAGTGAATCTATACAAGCAACTGGACGCACAATTTCCGTCATCGGGAAACAGATTTCTTGGTTTTGTAAATGCGCGTGTTTACGACAAATACCAGCTCGCTGATCATCTGCCGCACCTGGGCTTTTACAAAGAGTTGCCACGGCTGGTGCGCGAGCTGCAGGTGGAAGAGGTGGTGATAGCCATCGAACGCAGTGAAACACAACTGGTCGAAAAAATCCTGACACAGATAGAAGATACCGATGTTATCATCAAGATCATCCCTGCTATGCAGGATTATCTGCTGGGCAGCGTAAAAACGACTTCCATTTTTACGGAGCCGCTGGTGCAGATATCGCCGCACATGATGCCTCCGTGGCAGGAATCGCTCAAGCGCCTGATCGACTTCAGTGCTTCGTTTTTGGCCATCCTCTTGCTTCTGCCCGTCTATATTATCCTGTATCTCGCCGTGAAGTTTACTTCGCCGGGGCCGGTATTTTACTTTCAGGAACGCATCGGGCTGCACGGCAAGCCTTTTATGATCCCCAAATTCAGGTCGATGTATGTTGGCGCCGAAAAAGACAAGCCGCAGTTGTCTTCAAAAGACGACAGCCGTATTACCCCTTTCGGGAAATTTATGCGCAAGATACGTCTGGATGAGCTGCCGCAGTTTTTTACCGTTCTCACCGGAAAGATGTCGTTGGTAGGATATCGCCCCGAGCGCCAGTTTTTTATCGATCAGATCGTAAAACGCGCCCCGCACTATCGTTTGC
>JAAYIU010000083.1 GCA_012523265.1 Bacteroidales bacterium
CGTGTGTGCCTGGGCGGCCTCACCTGCGACAGCCAGGATTATTACAACGATGAGGCGCACCTCAACGCGGTGTTTCTCCCAAAATACGACAAGGAGGATCCGCTCTACATCGGATTTTTTCACACCGGCGCTTATCAGGAATCGCTGGGCGGATATGGCGGCATCCAGCACTGCCTCATCCCCGCTCCCAAACACATCATCATCGACCTGGACGAAGATGGCAACTACTATCCACGCCTGTTTGCCAAAGAGCAAAGTTTTAAATCGATGCTCAAAACGTTGGGCTATTGATAAAAATGAGTGGGTGCAGGAGCTAACGTTTTTAAACGATCTGAACCAACAGCCTTGTTTTTTTATTAATAAATAAGATGAGGAAACAGCATTTCAAACCCGTTTCGGGAGAGCATCCCGACTTTATTATCTTCAGCCTTTCGGCAACGGTGGCTGGCTACCAGCTTGCCTTTCGCCTCAACGGAAAGCTTGGGCTAAACCTGGCACGCAAGCCCGATCTGAAGGTTTTCGAAATGGGCACGACCAAACTGTACGAATTCTATTTTTCCTGCAACGATCAGAATACCGAATATTATCTGATAAAGGAGCTTGCTGCCGGGCAGCAACTTATGAATCATTATTTCCTTTTGGTGCGCAACTTTTTTGGCGAAAGCCAGATAAAGCAACTTCTGGATGGCGCCGCCGGCATAGCCGAAATGTTTGAGATTAACAGATTAGAACTTAGCCAAGACACATCACCCAAATCGGGCAACAAAAAAATGAAGGAACGCATACAAGCCCTCCTTATCGATCTGGAATACCACATGACGGAGATAAAACAACAGGAAAATCAACATAAAGTGAAGCTGCACAGCAAGCCTACATCCATAAAAAAATTGTATAGCCGATGAAGACAAAAATAGTAGCAACCATAGGCCCTGCCAGCGATTCGCCGGAAACAATGCGCAAAATGATTTACGCCGGTGCAGACGTTTTCAGACTCAACTTTTCGCATGGCACACACGAATCGTTTGCGCGTATTATCGCCGACATCCACCAACTCAACAAAAAACTGGGAACACACGTGGCCATCCTTGTCGACTTGCAGGGGCCTAAAATCAGAATTGGTGACGTTGGAGAAGCGGGCAGGAAATTCAAAAAAGGCGAAATGCTGCTTTTTACTGTCGTAGCAGAAAATGCTTCCCCGGATAAGATTTGGATCAATTATGCCGACTTCCCGAAAGATGTCCGTCCGGGCGAAACCATCCTGCTCGACGATGGTAAGATAGCGCTGAAAATAGAGGAGACAATGCCGGAAAAAGGCGAAGTAGTTGCCAAAGCACTTGGTGCAGGCGTGCTGCATTCGCGCAAAGGCGTAAATCTTCCCGACACCGAAGTGTCGCTGCCTTCGCTTTCTGACAAGGACAAAGACGACCTGGCCTTTATCCTCGACCAGCAGATAGATTGGCTCGCGCTGTCGTTTGTACGCAAAGCCGCCGATGTGGAAGAATTGATAGCGCTCATGAAAACCTATCGCGATAAGCCACTGCTTCCTGTGATTGCCAAAATAGAAAAGCCTGAAGCTGTAAAAAACATCGACGCCATCATCCGGGTTTCACAGGGCATTATGGTGGCGCGTGGCGATTTGGGTGTGGAGGTGCCGCTGCAAAATGTGCCGGTGATACAAAAAAGGATTGTTAAAAAGTGCATCGCCGGCGCCAAACCGGTAATCATCGCCACACAAATGATGGAAGGCATGATAAACAGCCCCCGCCCTACGCGTGCCGAGGTGAACGACGTGGCCAACTCGGTAATAGATGGAGCCGATGCGGTGATGCTTAGTGGCGAGACTTCCATTGGTAACTACCCGGTAGAGACGGTAACTACCATGAACAAGATCATAAAAGAGGTGGAGCATTTCGAAGACATCTACGACAAGCAGCATTCGCCTGAAGCCAAAGACAATCCGCATTTTATCTCCGATTCGGTAATTTATAGCGGTTGTAATCTGGCGCGTGCATCCAAAGCCAAAGCCATTGTGTCGGTAGCATCCACAGGATATTC
>JAAYIU010000005.1 GCA_012523265.1 Bacteroidales bacterium
AAATAAATCTCAATAATCAAATTTCAATGACCAAACGGCTCCGTGGTTTGAGTTTTGGAATTTGGAATTTATTTGGGATTTGGAATTTGGAACTTGGAATTTATTAGGGATTTGGAATTTTTTTGATCTTTCACTCTTCGCCACTGCCACAGGAATTCTATCTTTGCCACTTCAATAAAAATCACTAATTACATCATCAATGAAAAATTATAAATTGCTTAGGCTATCAGGAGCACTTGCATTGTTGCTAATGCTCGCCGTAACGAACATCCAACCCATCATGGCACAAAACCAAATTCCTTTGGAAGACTTCTTCAAAAATCCGGAGAAGTCGGGATACCAAATTTCTCCCGACGGGGCGTACTATTCTTATCTGGCACCTTACGAAAACCGTATGAATATCTTCGTACAGAAAATCGGCAAAGACAAAGCCACCCGCCTCACCAACGAAACCGACCGCGACATTGCCGGCTACTACTGGGCCAACGACAACCGCATCCTCTACCTGAAAGATAGCGGCGGCGACGAAAACTTTGCCCTCTACGGTGTCGACAAAAACGGCAAGAACCAAAAATGCCTCACCTGCTTCGAGGACGTGCGCACACAAATTATCGACGACCTGAAGGACATCCCCGACGAGATGATCATCGGGCTAAACAAACGCAATCCGCAGGTTTTCGATCCCTACCGCCTCAACATCAACAGCGGCGAAATGGATATGCTGGCCGAAAATCCCGGCAACATACAAGGCTGGATGACCGACCACGCCGGCAAACTGCGCATCGCTATGGCCATTGTGGATGGCGTGAACACCCAGTTGCTCTATCGCGACACCGAAGAGGAGGAATTTACCCCCACCCTCACCACCAATTTCAAAGAATCGGTATCGCCACAGTTTTTCGATTTTAATAATAAAAATGTATATGCTACCTCCAACCTGGGTCGCGACAAATCTGCCGTGGTAATTTTCGATCCCAAAACCGGCAAAGAAGTGGAGACCCTTTATGAAAATGATAAATACGATGTTTCGGATGTCTCCTATTCGCGTAAGCGCAAAGTGCTCACCGCCGCCTCGTATGTGTCGTGGAAACGCGAGCGTCATTTTTTTGATGAACAGATGGCCGATATTTTTAAAAAACTCAACAGCAAGCTCGAAGGTTACGAGATAGCCATCAGTGGCGCCAACGATGCCGAAGATATGTACATCGTGCGCACCTATTCCGACAAATCACTCGGCGCTTATTATTTGTATGATGTCGAAAAGGATGCACTTACCAAAATCCACGAGGTAAGTCCCTGGATCGACGAAAAGCAGATGGCCAACACCTACCCCATCGAATACACCGCCCGCGACGGCATGATCATTCCCGGCTACCTGACGCTGCCCAACGGCCTTACGTCTGAAACCGCCAAAAACCTTCCGGTAGTGGTGAATCCGCACGGCGGCCCCTGGGCACGCGACAACTGGGGCTGGAACCCGGAGATTCAGTTTCTGGCCAACCGTGGCTTTGGTGTGCTGCAGATGAACTTCAGAGGCTCTACCGGTTACGGCCGCGAGTTTATGGAGAAAGCCTTCAAACAGTGGGGACTTACCATGCAAAACGATATCACCGACGGCGTGTATTGGCTCATCAACCAGGGTATTGCCGACAAAAACCGCGTTGCCATCTATGGCGCCAGCTATGGCGGATATGCTACCCTGCAGGGCATCGTGGTAACACCAACACTTTACGCAGCCGCTGTGGATTACGTGGGCGTTTCTAATCTCTTCACCTTTATGCAAACCATACCACCCTACTGGAAGCCGCTGCTCGACATGATGTACGAAATGGTGGGAAATCCCGTAACCGACAGCGTGCAGTTTAGAGCTACCTCACCGGCTCTGAACGCCAACAAAATGATGACGCCGCTATTTGTGGCACAGGGCGCCAACGACCCGCGTGTGAACATCGACGAAAGCGATCAGATTGTGGAGGCTTTGCGACATCGCGGCATCGAAGTGGAATATATGGTGAAAGACAACGAAGGCCATGGCTTTCGCAACGAAGAAAACCGCTTCGACTTCTACCGCGCCATGGAGAAATTCCTGAAAGCGCATCTGATGGAATAATGATTCGAAGAAAACGTAATTATTTAAGGGCTTTTCATCATCTATGGTAATATTAGCCGCTTTCTCAGACCCCCTCTAACTCCCCCTGAAGGGGGAGAATGCCAGCGCACTGGCCGCTGCTGTGGCTTGTGCGTCGGCGCTCCCCTTCTCCTGCAGGAGAAGGGGCTGGGGGATGAGGTCTGGATGATTTGGGTTTCACTGATGCCTCCCAAATAATTACAAAAAAAACTACAAATAAAAAAAGGCACAGCGTTTAAAAAACCCTGTGCCTTTTTTAATGACCCGGACGAATTTGTAAATTTCCTCTTTATTTATTTACAAAAAAAACAGAGAATGTGACCCAATAATCTCCCAACCTTTAACACCTTCTTTATCAATAAGGTAATAAGGTTGTTGCGGGATGCTGTGAATATCCACTAAGGTTAAGTAATTAGAAATAAGGTTTTTATTTCTTCGTCAGAAACCATACACTGCGGGGGCCAGTGCGCTGGGATTCTCTCCATCGGCTGACGGAGAGAATGCCAGCGCGCAAGCCTCAGCTTTGGCTTGTGCGGCTGGTCTCCCTCTCCGCCAGCTGGCGGAGAGGGCTGGGGATGGGGTCATGATGATTTGGAATTCAATGAAGCCTGCTAAACAGTTACAAAAAAAACTGCAAAAAAAAAGGCACGGAGGTAAAAACCCCTGTGCCTTTTGTTTTATGCTTATCGCAATGTTTAAAAATCGTACTTGTTGTCGTCGATTACTTTGGCGGCCAGGCGACGGCGCGCTTCCTTGGTATTGACGGGAGCCACCGCCGAGAGCTTTTCGGCGATAAGCACCAGCTTCTGCCGCTCTTCGCCTTCAGCAAAAGAGTTGATAGCATCAACAGCGTTTTTGCGGATGAGGTCGGCAGCCTCATAGATAAATACATCTACGATGTCGCGATAGATGCTTACAGCCTCGGCGCCCCGGGGGCTTTCGAGCTTTTCGAGCCGCAGCAACGCCGATTCCGAAGCATACACCTGCATGATGATGTCGGAAACGTTGAAGAGAATCTCCTGCTCTGAGGTGAGCGTTCGCTTGAAGGTATCAGAAACGACACCCAAGAGCAGCAGTGCTTCTTTTTTAAAATTACGAACATAGAAACGTTTCTCTTCAAAATATTCCTGCGGGGCTTTTTCGATTGCCTGCTCCTCAAATTCGTTGAGCACCGAGCGGGAATATCTTGACACATCAAAACCTTCTTTCAGGGCTTTCTTGATAGTAGTATCCACCACCAACATGCGGTTGATCTCGTTGGTACCTTCAAAGATGCGGTTGATGCGCGAATCGCGATAGGCGCGGTCGATGGGCGTCTCGCTTGAGAAACCCATACCGCCAAAGATCTGCACCGCCTCGTCCACGATATAATTGAGCGCCTCGGAGCCAAACACTTTCAGGAAGGCAGCTTCGATAGCGTATTGTGCAATGCCTTCGATGGTAGCTTCTCCTTTGTCGCGTCCTTGTTCGAGAAGCACCGCGATGGTATCGTCGATGTTGGCGCTTACGCGATATACCGATGCTTCGGTAACCCAGGTCTTGATCACCTGCTCGGCCAGCTTGTGCTGAATGGCGCCAAAAGAAGCAATAGGCGTGTTGAATTGCTTGCGCTCGTTGGCATAATTTACCGATTGGGTGATGGCGCGTTTGGCGGCGCCCAGCACGGTTCCGCCCAGCTTGATGCGTCCCATGTGCAGGATATTGAGCGCGATACGGAAACCCTGGCCGCGCTTGCCCAGCAGATTTTCTACCGGCACCTTACAGTCGTTAAAAAATATCTGTACGGTAGAGGAGCCTTTGATGCCCATCTTTTTTTCTTCGGGATTGAACTTGATGCCCGGAAAATTGCGCTCCACGATAAAGGCACTCAGCACGCGGTCGTTGTCGATCTTGGCAAACACCGTCATCACATCGGCAAAGCCGCCGTTGGTGATCCACATTTTCTGTCCGTTGAGAAGATAATGTTTTCCATCTTCGGTAAGCACTGCCTGCGTTTTTGCACTGTTGGCATCGGAGCCGGCGCCGGGTTCGGTGAGGCAGTAGGCCGAGGTAAGTTCGCCGGTAGCCAGCCGGGGGATGTATTTTTGCTTTTGCTCCTCGTTGCCATAATACACGATGGGCAGCGTACCTATGCCGGTGTGCGCACTGTATGCCACCGAAAAAGAGTAGCCGGCGCCCATGTATTCGCTGGCAAGCATGGAGGTAACAAAATTCTGGTCGAAACCTTCGTACTGCTCCGGCACCGAGATGCCCAGCAGCCCCAGCTCACCGGCCTTCTGCAGCAGCCACCGCATCAGCCCTTCTTCCTGTGCATCAATGCGATCGAGATTGGGATACACTTCCTGCTCCAAAAAGTCGGAACAGGTCTGGGCAATCATCAGTTGCTCTTCGGTAAACTCTTCAGGGATGAAAATATCCGCTGCCTTGGTCTCTTTTATCAGAAACTCGCCACCTTTCAAGATGTTTTCTTTAGCCATTATCTATCATTTTAAAATTTGAATATCAACATTAAAACCCACTTTATTTTTATGGGATTTGCTTTCGCAAAATAGCTCTGCCGCGCAAAGAGCGCACAAAGATAGCATTGTGGTTTTATTTAGCAATACCATTGGCATGGGTGCGATGAAGCGACAAGACTGAGAAGCTATTCAGCGAAAGCTGTACCGGCGGCATAAGCGCAAAGACCAACATGCCGAATTAAAATTTGCCGGAAGGTTTTGTAAACTAATCCGTGAAAAACAAGCCGCTGCAACCGCAAAGTGTGGGAATTTCCATTTTAATAATTGCATCATCAAAAATGCACGCGGATTGTACTTTCCCCCCTGTGGCGTCGTTATAAAAAGCCAAAGCTAAAATTATCGCATGAAGAGAGTTTTTCTGACTGTCAGCATTATTATTTCCGTAGGATTTTTGAGCAGCCTGCACGCACAACGAATTATGGGTGCCCTCATCGGCGGCTTCAACACCACCAACGTGCAGGGCGACGACGTGTTTGGTTTTCGTAAGTTTGGCATCAACGCTGGCGCAGCAGCCATCGTCCCGCTTGGGGAAAAATGGTCGTTTACCCTCGAGGCCGTTTACAGCCAAAAGGGCGCCTTCCATCGCGAAGGCGGACGCGGCATGGACTACCGCTACGAGCACGACTACAACCAGTACAAGCTCCAGCTCAACTATCTGGAGGTGCCTGTGCTGGTTCATTTTCATGACAAAAAATGGCTCAAAGCCGGCGCCGGGTTCTCATACGGAAGACTCGTCGGGGTGAAAGAATACGAAGACCACGTGCGCATTGCCACCACCACGCTCAACGATGGCCCTTACGACACCGATGAATATTCAGCACTGCTCGACGTGCAGTTTCCCATCTACAAACAATTGAAAATTGATGCACGCTACTCTTTTTCACTTTTCAAAATAAGGACGCGTACCTACGAAAATGTGCGCGGCGACGAGGAGAAAATCCGAAAACAATACAACCAGGTGCTCTCTTTCCGGCTGATATGGGTTTTCAACGAAAGCTCCTCCCGCGAAAGCCGCCTGAAGGAGGGGCTATAGAAGGCTCCTCTTCCACTCCGTGTCTGGTGAAATGCAGGGCGCGGGGCGAAGTGCGGAGGGAGCCGAGCGCAACGTGCTCCATTTTTTCGTAGTGAACAAAATACTGGGCGCGGGATGCTTTCTCCGTGCCTCCGTGCCTTTGTGGTGAAAAGGTTTTTTCTACAACACTTTTTATCAAAAAACTGAATTCTTTAAACACATTAAAAAGTTTGGTGTTAAACCCAATGAATCAATATTTAAAAAAAACATGTCGATTAAAGGCAAAGCCGCACGCTGCATTTTGGAATACGCTCCTGAGAGCATCCGGAAATTTGTCATGAATCGTGTGATTGGAAAATACGGAAAGATGATAGAGATAAAATTTGACCCCAAACAGAAATACCTTCGCGCAAGCATACTGCTGGCCGGCGAAGAGCAGCCCATCGAGATTAAAGTCACCGACTACCATCTGGAAAAATCAGGTGAAAACACCATCCTCACAGTGTTGCATGCTTCAGCAGACAGAGAGTGGATCGACCTGCTGATACAAAATACCCTCATCGGGAAAAAGATCAAATTACCCGCCGGCAAGTCAGCGATGTTTTTTGATATTCTGAAATCGTAGCGTTACCTCTTCAGCTGCCGACGATCGGGCTTGATGTTCCGAATCAGGAAATCAAACCCTCCCCGACGGCTTTGGTGCTTATTTTTAGGATACCTTTGCTGCAATTCTATTCTTTATTTTTATAAAAGATGAAATATCAACAGCACCTCCTGGCAGTACTCTTTCTGCTTCATTTCTTTTCTTTAAAATTACATGCTGATTCCATCGAAGTGGGCGGCTTGGTTTCAGGCGTGTGGGATGTGGACACCGTTTTTGTGACGGATAACCTGCGCATCCGCGAAATCACCACACTGGAAATAGCACCGGGAACGCTTGTACTTTTTAATGGTTCCTTTCACATACATGTCGATGGCCGGCTTTTGGCGCAAGGCACCCCCGACGAGCCTGTCACTTTTACCGTCGCCGACACCACCGGCTTCAGCAACGACACGCTGCCACTTGGCGGATGGCAACAAATACGCATGCAAAGCATTGCCACCTCCGAAGATTCGTCTGTTTTCACCTTTTGCCATTTCCGGTATGGGAAAGCTGTGGCCACAGATTCGCTCTTTAGCTATGGCGGCGCTTTCTGCATCCGCAACACCGACAAAGTGCGCATCGAAAATTGCAGCTTTTACCGCAACTACGCTTTTTACAACGGCGGCGCCATCTATTTGGAGCACTCCAATATTGCTATCAGAAACAACTATTTTGAAGGCAACCACTGCGGGCAAACTTTCGACTACTTTGGCTATGGCGGCGCCCTGTGCAGCGATAATGGGGTTCCCGACATCGGCCACAACCATTTCCGCCTCAACAGCTCAACCGGCATCGGCGGCGCTGTGTGCATCCGCTTTAGCGACTGTCCGCTGCACCACAACATCTTCGACGAAAACTTTAGCGCGCTGGGCGGTGCTTTTGGCATCATGCACATCATCGTCTGCCGCTATACCATCCACAACAATCTGGTGATAAATAATGGTGCTGAATTTTTTGGCGCCGGCATCTCCAACAACAACAGCAGCCCGCTCTATGTAAACAACACCATCGCCGACAACCACTGCACGGGCGGCGGAGGCGGTTTTTATTGTAAAGACTCCGTGGCGCCGGTGCTTTACAACAATATCCTGTGGGGCAACACACAATATGGTGGCCAGAGCAATCAGGTGTATCTGTGGGATTTGCTGTCGCAGCCTTCGTTTTTTTATAATGATGTGGAGGGCGGAAAAGAAAACTTTGCCGGCACCGGAGGCTCAGCCTACAGCGCCTCATACGAATACAATCTCGATACAGTGCCACTCTTTCAGGGAGAGACTTATCACTTGCTGCCGTTATCGGGTTGCGTAGAAACCGGCACCCCCGACACTACCGGCCTGCTGATCCCTGCATTTGATCTGGCCCATCAGCCGCGCCTGGTCGGCACCCGCATCGACATGGGCGCCTACGAAAACCAAAACCCGGTGGCGGTTTCCGAACCAAAGACTTCCAACCAGATTATGCTTTTCGATCCTGCCCCCAACCCGGCAACGGATAGAGTGGAAATTCAGTTTTACCTGCCCGCTGCGCAAGATCACATCACCCTACAAATTGTCGACCTGCAAGGAAAACGTATTGCTACACCTTTTACAGGAATGGCTTCCGCCGGTCATCACAAACTATCCTGGCATCCCGCGCTGGAAAACACCAAAACGGGCATCTATTTTTGTGTATTAATATTTGACGCCTTCCGGGCAACAAAGAAACTTGTGGTGGAGTAGAACTTCAGACAATCCGGGAAGGTTTTATTAATAAAATGAGTTTTCCGCGGCCACAGTGAAAACCTCCGTGTACTTCGTGGTTAAAAAATAAAAACGACAAACCGTTAATTAGCCCCATTCGGGCAACTTCGCGGATTATTTCATTTCGCGGATTTTCACCATCAATCATGAAACCGCCACGACAACCCAAACTTAAACGACAAATCCTGCAGCGGATAATGCGGTATCTGGTAGTAGAAGTTCTCGCCTGCTACCGACAATAGATTTTGAAACTTCACAAAAAAACGTGTGCGTTTCACCTGAAAATCGATAAAGAAATCGGCATGCACATAGCCGCCAACTTCCTTTTCATCCTGCAGATAAAAACTTCGCAGGGCAGGCATGTAAGCGTCGGCGTAATATTTTGTAAAATAATAGACGTCGAACCCCGAGCGTGTTACGAGCGCACCTTTAAACAAAGGCAGGTTAAAGGTAAGCGTTAAAGCAGCCATCAGCTCGGGCACCCGCAGCACCTCCGGCCTCGAAACCTTCTGATACACCACACGTCCTCCCAGATCAAACTTCCCAACCACCAACAATTCCTGCTGAAGGTAAGCCTTAAACACCTCTACCGATCCGGAGGCCTGCGCGGGCAGCGTATCGGCAGCAAGATATACATAATCGTTCCTGTTGATCACATCCACACCCAGCCGGGTATTGCGCTGCACCACCCACGCCTGCAACTTGTTGGTGCTGCTCTTGCCATATTTGTTGTCCCACAAGAAATGGTTAGAGAAATAATGATTGAAAAAATAAGGCACCTCATTATTCGACAGCTCCAACGCGAAATTAAACAGCGTCCTGTAGGGCTTTCGGCGCAGGATGTCGATGGTAGCCTGGCCATACACACGGTAGTCGCCCTGGTAGCCGGTGCCGGTGAGCACGTACGAAGCCTCGCCGCGCAAACTTACAAATGGGAAAGGCCGGATATAAATTTCGCCGTAAGGCATCAGATTTTGGTATTCGCTCGTAAGCACGCTGTCGCGAACGGTGGCCAGTTGGTGCCGTATGCCAAACATCAGCAGGAAAGGCTGCGGCTTCAGCCGATCCAGGTAATCGGCCGTGGACCACGAAAAAGTATTCTCCACCCTTCTGAACCACACCGAATCGTAGGTCTGCAATGAGTCGTAATAAGTATGCGGATAATAAGTCAGGTCAGGAGCTACGTCGGTATAAAGATGTGAGCTGGTGGTATAGTTGAACGAATGCGCCAGCCGGCCAAACTTTATCTGTATCCTGGGCTTTTGCCGCTCCAGGCTATCGGCAGGCATGAGGCTGCGTTTCTTTCCCGAAAGCTGAAAATATTGCTGCAGGTACACGCCCGAGCGGCGCACTTTATTTTCGGCATTGGAAAGTTTTACGTCGATGATCGAGCGGTTGGTTTCCAGATTTTGTTCGTAGATGCTGTCGTAGCGGATGCCACCACTTTCGCGCACGGTGGCGCGGCCAAGGTTGTAATTGGCCACCACACCGTAACGCAAATCGTGCGTAAAATACTGCCCGTTCACCACCAGCTTTATGTCGTCCGACTTCTGCCGCTGGTACGACCCCAGCGAATTTATCAACCCAAAATCCACCCCCAGCGCCACCCGCTTAAACACGCGCTGCTGATGGCGCACCCTGAAAAGCTGCTCCTTATTCGCTCCCGTCACATAGCCCACTTCGCTGTATGGCTTCGCGTTCAGGTAATATTTCACCTCCGCCTGATCCACCAGATACGCATCAAACGTATGGATGCCGTAGTCGAAACCCGTTTGCTGCCGAGGCGCAAAGTCCAACAGCCGATAAGCCATCCCCACGTTGCCCTGTGTAGCAAAAAAATCGTATCGTTGTTGCAGTGGGTCGTACGCTTCAAAGTCGACCAGCGAAGTATCGTTATACTTTGTCAGCAGCGGACTGTACACATCCAGGCGGTTGTTGAAATACAGCACCGCCAACGAATCCGTGGGATAAAACACCGAATCGTAAACCTGTCCCTGCGCCGCAGCACCGCACAGCATCCAGCCCAGCAGCAGCCAGGCATATCTCAACTGTTCCTTCAATATCTCTTTTCGTTTAGGCCGCCAAAAGTACGCAAAATCATTTTTGCCCACTGTCACGCTGCCGCTATTACTGCCGCTACTACTTTAATATTGCGTGCGACGCATCAAAAGTTTTTTGCTGATGATGATTTTGATGATGTGGTGATGTGCTGATGTGATGATGTGCTAATATGCTGATGTGGTGATTTTGGGATTTGGGATTTGGGATTTGGGAATTAAAATGCAATTACTTTCAGTACCGGATTAGCGCCATAGGCGCGACACCTCTTGTGATTTGGAATTTGGAACCTGGAATTTTTTAGTACAAGCTGAAGTTCTTTTAGGTTTATGGGGATTCCAAGAATAACTTTACTCCTCACCAGCTCCCATTGCTTTAAGTATTTTCAAAGCTAAGCGTTCTTTGACATCAGCGTGACGTGGCACGGCCTCAACATGTCCGCTCTTTGGGTTGATCCATAAGGAATGCGAAGCTCCTTATTTTTTTAAATAGCACCCAGCCATCCTTAGTTTTTTTTCAAGAAGTTTCCTTTTCATTCGATGGCTATTGTATCCACCACAGCATCTTCGGACAGCTCCTGGCGAAAGCCTTCCCGCCGATCTTCGAGGATAAGCTCTACGGCTTCCTTCAGATTCTCTTTAGCCTCTTCAATGGTTTCGCCTTGGCCATTAGCGCCTGGCACCTCTGGACAAATAGCCCAAAATCCCCCTTCTGAAGCTTTGTCGATAATTATTCTTAATTCGCCTTTCATTGCTATAATTTATTTAAAATCCAAACAAAGGTAACGTTTATTTAAACAGAAAAACATTTCATACCGCCAAGACACTGCCCCAAATTATTCACCGGATGGGACAATAAAACAAGCTCCAAATAAATCTCAATAGCCAAACTGCTCCGAGGTTTGAGTTTTGGAATTGTTTACACCGGCTACCGACGGTTGGAATTTATTTGTGATTTGAAATTTGGAACTTGAACCTTGGAATTTCAAAGCTCTCCTCACTACAAATACGACCTCAGCAAAAAGCATTTAGAATTTTGCTTTAGCGTGTGGATGGCGCGTTCTTTTATCTGGCGCACACCTTCGCGGCTCATGTTGTAGCGTTCGCCGATTTCGTCGAGGGTGAGCGGGTAGCTGCCACTCAAACCAAAGAACAGGCGTAAAATTTCTGCTTCACGGTGGGTGAGCGTTGAGATGAATCGGTTGATTTCGATACGCAACGATTCTCTAATCAAAGCTGCTTCGGGAGTTTGCTCGTTGCTTGATTGGAGTGTGTCCAGCATCGTGGTGTCCTCATCTTCGGCCAGGGGCGCATCAATAGAAGCGTGTCTTCCGACATTGCGCAGCAGGTCCACCACGTCTTTCTCAGTAAGTTCTGTCGCTCCGGCGATTTCGTGAAGTTGAGGCAGTCGTTCAAGCTTCTGCTCGAGTTCAGAAATAAGACGCAGCAGCTTGTTGATCGTGCTGATGCGGTTGAGCGGCAGGCGTACAATGCGTGCCTGCTCGGCAAGAGCCTGCAAAATGCTTTGGCGGATCCACCATACAGCATAGGAGATAAATTTAAAGCCGCGCGTTTCATCGAAACGTTGCGCGGCTTTTATAAGACCCAGGTTGCCCTCGTTGATCAGGTCAGGAAGGCTTAATCCCTGGTTTTGATATTGTTTACTAACAGAAATAACAAAGCGCAGATTGGCGAGGGTAAGCTGGCGCAGGGCTTCGTGATCACCCTGGCGGATGCGTTGTGCCAGCACCACTTCCTCTTCAGGAGTAATCATAGGCTGCTGCCCTATCTCATGCAGGTATTTGTCGAGAGAAACCGTTTCACGGTTGGTCACCGACCTGGTGATTTTCAGTTGCCTCATAATCGTGAATAATATCTATAGATATTCGATTCAAATTCGGCTGCCTTTGCCGGATGACAAAAGTAGCCGAAAATCAGAGAAACAAAACAAAAATCTTTACCGTCTGCTATCCACCAAGCTGATGGCGCTGTTGCGCTTAGTATCTGTCGGGACGCCGGTGCGGGTTGTCACCGCTGCCGCCACGACGATCGCCGCCACCGCGCCGGTCGGAACCGCCACGATCGCCTCTGTCGCCACGATCACCTCTGTCGCCACGATCGTTTCTGTCGCCACCACGGCTTCCGCCACGAGGAGCCTCCTGGTATCCTTCGGGTTTCTCGAGCAAAGCTCTGCGCGACAGCTTCATCTTATTGGTTTTCCTGTCTACATCGATGAGCTTAACGGTTACTTCGTCGCCGGCTTTTAACACATCTTCTACCTCTCTGGTATTTTTCCATTCAAGTTCCGAGATGTGCAACAGTCCTTCTTTGCCGGGCATTATCTCAACGAAAGCTCCAAAGGCAGTAACGCTTTTCACCTTACCGGTATAAACGGCTCCGACTTCGGGCACTGCAATGATGCTGCGGATACGTGCTTTAGCAGCTTCGATAGCTTTTTTATCAACAGCCATGATATCTACCACTCCTTCGTCGCCAATTTCTTCGATTACAATGGTAGAGTTGGTCTCGGCCTGGATGTCCTGAATAATTTTCCCGCCAGGTCCGATGATGGCGCCGATGAATTCTTTGGGCACGCGCACCTGCTCAATGCGTGGCACATATTCTTTGTAGTCGCTACGCGGCTCGGCGATGGTCTTCTGCATCTCGTCGAGGATATGCAGACGACCACGCTTGGCTTGTTCCAGGGCTTCGGATAGCAGTTCGTGCGAAAGTCCGTCAACTTTGATGTCCATCTGGCAGGCAGTAATGCCATCGCGCGTACCGGTAACTTTAAAATCCATATCTCCAAGGTGGTCTTCGTCGCCCAGGATGTCGCTGAGGATGGCGTAGTTGCTGCCATCTTTCTCGCTGATCAGTCCCATGGCAATACCTGAGACCGGTTTTTTAATTTTTATACCGGCATCCATCAAAGCCAGCGTTCCGCCACATACCGAAGCCATCGACGAAGAGCCGTTAGATTCCAGAATATCGCTTACGATACGTACGGTGTAAGGATTGTCTTCGCCTGTGGGCATCACAAACTTGAGCGCACGCAAGGCCAGATTACCATGACCTATTTCGCGGCGGCTGGTACCACGGTTGGGACGCACCTCGCCGGTAGAGAATGACGGGAAATTATAATGCAGGATAAAATTGTTTTTGCCTTCAAATACAGCACCGTCGATCACCTGCTCGTTGAGTTTGGAGCCAAGTGTTACTGACACCAGCGATTGGGTTTCGCCGCGCGTAAAGATTGCTGAACCATGCGCTGCCGGCAGATAATCAACCTCCGACCATATAGGGCGAATCTCGTCGAGCTGACGATTGTCGATACGGCGACGCTCCTTTAGAACGTAGTCGCGCACGGCTTTTTTCTCAATATCGTGATAATAGCGCCCCACCATGCCGGCTTTTTCTTCGGCTTCTTCTTCGGGCAGACTTTCGATAAAATCATTTTTTACAGCTTCAAACAAATCCTGGCGCTCATGCTTGGCAGTGCCCTGGCTGGCTACGTCGTACACTTTGCTATAAAGCTCGTCGTGCATGCGCTGGCGCAGCTCTTCATCGTTCACTTCGTGATTGTATTCACGCTTGGGCTGTGATTTTTCTACTTTGGCAGCCAGGCTGTTTTGCATTCTGCATTGCTGCTTTATCACATCATGCGCCACTTTGAGGGCATCAATCAAATCCATTTCTGACACCTCTTTCATCTCACCTTCCACCATCATAATGTTGTCTTCGGTGGCGGCTACCATTATGTCGAGATCGGCATTTTCGAGTGCGTCGATAGGAGGATTCACTACATATTGGCCATCGATACGGGCTACACGCACCTCGGAGATGGGGCCGTGAAACGGAATATCGGAGACGGCCAGTGCAGCCGAAGCTGCCAAAGCGGCCAACGCATCGGGAGCTGCGTTTTTGTCGCCCGAAAAAAGTGTTATCTGCACCTGTGTCTCGGCATGGTAATCCTCAGGAAACAGAGGACGCAGCGCCCTGTCGACCAGACGGGCAATAAGAATTTCGTATTCGGAAGGACGTGCTTCGCGTTTAAAAAAACCGCCGGGAAAACGACCGGTGGCAGCATATTTTTCCTGATAATCTACCGTCAACGGCATAAAATCAACATTCTCTTTTGCCTCCTTATTGGAGACCACCGTGGCCAACAACATAGTGTTGCCTTGCTTTACTACTACTGCCCCGTCGGCCTGGCGTGCCAGCTTGCCTGTTTCGATGGTAATCATCGTACCATCAGGCATTTCAAATTGTTCTATGATCGGGTTTGGGTTCATCTGTTTACTTCTTTTTTATTAACTTTTAGAAAATACAAAAAAAGGCAATTCGTAAAGTATTGCCTTTTTTTGTTTTGAATTATCATTTTTACGCTTGCTACTTCCTCAGTCCAAGTTCTTTAATAATAGCTCTGTAGCGTTCAATTTCGTTGTGCTTGAGGTAATCGAGCAATCGACGTCTTTTCCCTACCAATCGCACCAGCGAACGACGTGTAAAGAAGTCTTTTTTATTTTCTTTAAGATGCCCCGTCAGGTGTATAATCCTGTGGGTGAACAGCGCTATCTGTCCTTCAGGCGAGCCAGTATCAGTTTCTGATTTACCGTGCTTTTTGAAAATATCCTGTTTAATTTCTGCGGTTAAATACATGCTATTGTAATTTTTACTTTTCTAAAATGGTGTGCAAAGATATTTCTATTTTTTTATTGGACAAATATTTTTTTGTTAATACTTAAAAAATAACCTGTTACCGTCGCTCAATTATCAATCCTTTGCGATAAGCAGCCAAGAGCATTTCCAGGTCGGTGACTTGCTGGCGCAGATTCGTACCATTATCGGTATCCTCTACAGTCATACGATTGGAGTTTTTTTCGAGATGAGAGACATTAAACAAAATATCACGTTCCTCTTCGATGGCTTTTGCCGCCGATTCAAATTCTTCGTGCGCCACCAGCACCATACCATAAGAATTGTAAATTAATGTATACCCCGCAATGCCGGTTTCGCCCTGATAGGCTCTCGACATGCCTCCATCTATCAAGAGCAATTTTCCGTTGGCTTTGATCGGGCTTTCCCCTTTTTTCACCTTTACAGGCACATGTCCGTTGATGAGGTGTGATTTGGTCTCATCCAGGCCAAACTCACGCAGGATCTTGTCGAGGGTAGCTTCCTGCTCAGTCAGCACGAAGTAGCTGTCTTTTTCTTCTTTGTGTGTTTCTTTATCATCAATAAAATAGCGCTCAAAAGTGGCCATTTTTTCTTTTCCAAACAGCGGCGACTGCGGTCCACACCACAGGTACCAAATATGGTCGAGCGCCTGGAAGTCGGGGGTCTTGTCTTTACGCGTAAAGTAGGCCTTTCGGGCAAGGACGTCGAAACGATCTACCAGTTTACGTCCACTCAGCTGTTCCTTCGCGATGGGAAATGTCGTAAAGCTGCCGTCGGCATTCATGGGCAGGCAGCCGTGCAACAGCAGGTTGTTGTTGTAGCACAGGTACATGCCACCTTTTGCATACATAAATTTCACATGTTTTTTCAGCCGTTCACTTTGCATAAAGGAGGTACGCAATTTTTCCATCAGATCGTGTTCCTCGGTAGTAAGTGTGTAGGGATCGTCGGGGTTGATGGTAGGGAAATGGGTATCGTTAAGCGGATATTCCTTGCCATTGAGGGTGATGGTGCCTTTTTCGTAATTGATGAGGTGCAGCAGGTTGCGATCGTCCATTTCAAACTGTGGGTTGCGTTTGATGATTTCGGCTTCGAGCTTGAATTGTATGATGGCCATTGCTTTTTGCATGCGTGCGATCATCTTCAGATATTTGATATCGGTGGCCGAGTTGGCCATTACTTTGGGCTGAAAGCGCTTACATGGATCATGTTCGTACACATCGTTGGCGAAAGTTGCCAGGGGCAGCAGGCTTATGCCATAGCCGTCTTCGATGGTATCGAGATTCATGTAGCGTGCCGAAATGCGCACCAGATTGGCGATGAGTGGGCGAACGCCTGCTGCGCTGCCCATCCAGATAATGTCGTGGTTGCCCCATTGTATGTCAACGGCGTGGTAGTCGAGCAGTTTGTCCATCACCTTTTCGGGATGAGGGCCGCGGTCGTAGACGTCGCCAACAATGTGCAGCCGGTCGATGGCCAGGGTTTGGATGAGACGACAGATGGCAATAATAAATTCGCGTGCACGCTCAATGCGGATAATGGTGTGGATGATGCCGTCGAAATAGCTGGCCTTGTTGACCGAATCAGGGCTTTCGTGCAGAAGTTCTTCGATGATGTAAGCAAAGTCGGGCGGCAGCGCCTTGCGCACCTTCGAGCGTGTATATTTGGATGCAGTAGCACGTGTGACGCCAATGAGCCGTTGCAGGGTCACGGCATACCATTCGTCGATGTCTTTCTCGCGCTTCTCGATCAGCGTTAGTTTTTCTTCGGGGTAATAAATTAAAGTTGCCAGCTCATCTTTAATAAACCCACGTAGTGTGTTTTTGAAAACATCCTCTATTTTCTGGCGTATCACTCCCGAACCGTTGCGCAGCAAATGGCTGAAAAGTTCGTATTCGCCGTGGATGTCCGACAGGAAGTGCTCGGTGCCTTTGGGCAGTTTCAGGATGGCTTCCAGGTTGATGACCTCGGTGCTTGCTGACTGCACGGTGGGAAATTGCGTAGCCAGCAGGTTGAGGTATTTAATCTGTTCGTTGATTTGCTCGTCTGAAAATTTTTGATCGATAGCTACGGCAGTCATGGCGTTTTTATTTGTTTAAGATAAATCCCAATTGGGCACAAAGGTAGGGATTAACTGGCAACGCCACTCATTTTTGTGACCATAAGTTTTGTTAAGCAGGCAGAAGGCAGAAATCATCAACAAAAAGCCAGATTATTTATTTATTAATTTTCGCAAAATTATCTTGGTTTTTTTAGCAACAGTTTTCTCCCTCCTCCCTCACTGCCGTATCAGCCGCGTCATTTCCATCTGCCAACCGGGTGCATCTCTGCGTTTCAGAATGCAAAAACTGTTTCGTCAAAAATACGATCTTTGCCGACTGTGGGAATTATCGACATAAACACCCATTTAGCGAAAGCTTTACATACTCTTTACATCTGAATTCATTCAATAGACAACAAATAAAAACCAACAAAATGGCACAAGAAGAATTAAATTTTAAAAAAATCATACCTATTGCAGTGATCATTGTCGTAGTGATCGTTTTAATCGCTTTTGGCAGCCGGATGACCACCACCATCGAAGCGGGGCATGCAGGTGTGCTTTTCCGGACCTTCGGCGGCGGAATCGACACCGAGCGTACGTTTGGCGAAGGCTTTCATTTGCTGGCACCATGGAACAGCATGTACATCTACGAAACACGACAACAAGAAGTGGCCGAAACCATGAACGTGCTCTCGAGCAATGGTCTGGAGATTAGCGCTGATGTATCCGTTTGGTATCTGCCCACCTACGATGAGATTGGACTGCTGCACAGCAAGATCGGCCTCAACTACACGCAACGTGTAGTGATTCCTGCACTGCGGGCATCAACGCGAAGCGTGATCGGCCGCTACACACCCGAAGAAATTTACTCGACCAACCGCGACGTGATACAGGACGAAATTTTCACTGAGACCATTTCCATTCTTGAAGGAAAGCATGTGCAGATCAACAAGGTTTTGATCCGCTCTATCGTGCTGCCTCCCACCATCAAGCAAGCCATCGAAAGCAAGCTAAAACAGGAACAGGAATCGCTCGAATATGAATTTAAACTCGAAAAAGCACAAAAAGAAGCCCAGCGCCAGCGCATCGACGCCGAAGGAAAAGCCGTGGCCAACCGCATCCTGAGCGAAAGCCTGACGGATAAAATCCTGCGTGAAAAAGGTATCGAAGCCACGCTGCGATTAGCCGAATCGCCCAATGCCAAAGTGGTGGTAATCGGCAACAGCGAAGGCGGGCTGCCGATCATTCTCGGCGACAGTAAATAATTGCGTTAGACTTCCTGCTAAGAAAAGATGAAACTCTCGGTAGTAATTCCCGTTTACAACGAAGCCCGAACAATTGTAAAACTACTTGGGCGCGTGGCTGCTGTGAAACTTATCCACGACCTGGAAATGGAAATGGTGGTGGTGGACGACTGCTCCACCGACAACTCGGTGGAACTCGTCGAAGGATTTATGGCTGCAAACCCTCAGGTGCAGCACCAGATCTACCGCCAGCCGGTAAACCAAGGCAAAGGTGCTGCCCTGCATCGCGGCATTGCCGAAGCTACCGGCGACTTTATCATCATCCAGGATGCCGACCTGGAATACGATCCCGACGAATACAATGCCCTGCTGCGCCCGATGCTCGAGCATGGCGCCGACGTGGTGTATGGCTCACGATTCATTGGAGGCCAGCCGCACCGCATCCTTTTCTTCTGGCACAGCATCGGCAACAAGCTGCTCACCGGCCTGTCGAATATGTTTACCAATCTCAACCTCACCGACATGGAGACCTGCTACAAGCTCTTCCGTGCTGATGTTGTTAAAAATCTCGACCTTAAAGAGAAGCGGTTTGGTTTCGAGCCGGAAGTCACAGCCAAGATTGCGCGCATCCCAAATCTGGCCATTTACGAAATCGGCATCTCGTATTATGGACGCACCTACAGCGAAGGCAAAAAGATCAACTGGCGCGACGGGTTCAGAGCGCTGTGGTGTATCTTTAAATACAATCTCTTCGACAAAAGCGAAGCCTCTCGCGAACCTCAGCCACCTCCTCCGCCAGAACGAAAACGTGGAGGCTTCACCCGGTGGCGCTACGAAATATTACTGCTGATATTGATAGCTGCTTTTGTAATTTTCAAAATTCCGCATCTCTCGTTACCCTACTATGGCGACGAAGGTTTTGCCTTTGGCCCTGCCGTTCACAAGATGTATGAGACCGGCCCCGGCCTGCTGCCCTCGGCACTGCCGCCGGATTTGTCGTACGGACATCCGCTGTTTTTTCACTTTACAGCATCCGTTTGGCTTCGGGTTTTTAGCTACTCCATCTTCAACGCCAAGAGCTTTGCACTTTTTACGGCAGTAGTTCTTCTGCTGAGCCTTTATTACATATTATCCCGCCGCTTCAACAAAAATGCGGCGCTGCTGGCGGTTGTGCTGCTCATGCTGCAGCCGCTCTTTATGGCGCAGGCAAGTTATCTGCTACTCGAAATCATGGTTTCGCTGCTGGCTTTATGGTCGATCTATTTCTGGTTTAAACGGCGATGGTGGTTGTATGCCCTATTCTCGGCCATGCTGGTGATGACCAAAGAATCGGGGCTTTTTGTACTATTTGCCCTGGGCGTTTGGCAGCTTATCGAATTCTTTTTACTGCGCACCGAAAAGGTGACATTGCGAAAGTTTGTGCAGCGCTATCTTATCATGGCCGTCCCTGCTTTTGTTTTCGGGCTTTTTCTTATCGTACAAAAACTAACCTACGGCTGGTTTTTCGATCCCTTACGCATCCAAACCATGAACACTACCCTGGCCGGATTAAAAATTGCCATCGGTATTACCACCCACATCATCTTCGGGTGGCACGGACGTTTTTGGCTCAAGTGGTTTATTCTGGCAGCACTGCTGTTTTATTTTGTATTGCCAGGCAAGAAAATTTCTGCAAAGCAGTGGCAGATGATATGGTTTTTTGCGCTCTTCATTTTTGTTTATCAATTCATCAGCATTTTCAACTTTCTGTCCAACCGCTACTTTCTTGTTGCCATCATGGCGTTGATCATTATAACCTCTGTGATGGTGATACAAGGCTTTGGCCGGTACCGGTGGCTGACCTATTTGATGGCAACGGCGGTGATTGCCTCCCAGGCTTTTTATTTTACCACGCGCACTGATAGTGGCGATAATTCGCTGGGCGGCTTCGACAATATCAAAGTGCATCAACAGGTGGTGAATTATCTCGAAGAAAACGAGCTTTACAACAAGCGTATTCTCAGCCATTTTCTTATGACATCCAACCTTTACCGACCAGAGATAGGCTACCTGCGCGGCGATAGGATTTTTACGCGCCTGGCCAACCAATTCGACGATCAGGTGGAATATGTGGTATATAGTAAAGTGGAGCAACATCAGCTGAAAGATGTGTTGAAACATCCAGGCCTGCGCCTGCTCAAACGATTTGAGCTGCACAATGCGTGGTCGGAGATTTACATCAACGACAGCAGCGCGGCATTAAAACAGCAACCGGCTTCGACGCCATAATTGGTTTTCAGTTTGAAAAAACGAGGCATTCATTTTTAAAATTCAAATACACAAAAACCAAATTTCAAAAGTGCTGCAGTTGTGTTTGTTTTTTTTTTGGGATTAAATATCAGCTTTTCAGATTTTAGTAAAAAACAGAGGATTATTTTATGAATAAAAAAATTAACATCGGAATCATGGGCTGTGCGGCCATAGCACAACGCTCGATGGTGCCGGCCATGCTGTCGATGCCCGAATACAACGTGGTGGCAGTGGCCAGCCGAACTGCCGAAAAAGCCGAAAAATTCGCGCAGCAATTTGGCCTCGAAGCCATCACCGGTTATGAAAATCTGCTTTCGCGCCCCGACATCGACGCCATCTACATGCCGCTGCCCACTGGCCTGCACCACACCTGGATCATCCAAAGCCTGGCTGCCGGCAAACACGTACTGGCCGAAAAATCTATCGCCGCCGATTATGCTTCCGCAGAAGAAATGGTGGCTTTGGCCAAAAAAAATAAGCTGGTGCTGATGGAGGATTTTATGTTTCAATACCACAGCCAGCATACGTTTGTTTTTGATTTAATAAAAAAAGGTGAGATTGGCGAGGTGCGCGTTTTTACAGCCAACTTTGGTTTTCCGCCGCTGCCAACGGGCAATTTCCGCTACGACGATGCTGTGGGCGGTGGCGCCCTGCTGGATGCTGCCGGCTACACTGTGCGCGCCGTGCATTTTGTGCTGGGCAACGATTTTACGGTGAAAGCCGCCAACCTGAAAATTGATCCCAAAACGGGAACCAACATTTACGGAAGTGCTTTTCTCGATAACGGCAACGGCATCAGCGCGCATGCCTCTTTTGGCTTCGACCATTATTATCAGGGCAACTACCAGATATGGGGAACGCGTGGCAAATTAACTGCCGACCGGGCGTTTACGCCCAAGCCCGACTTTAGTCCGTTGGTGGTGCTTGAGCAACAAAACCAACGGCACGAATACCAGCTCGCGCCCGACAATCATTTTGTAGGCGCTTTGCGCGAATTTCATCGTACCATTATCGCGGGCATCCCCGAAAAACATTACACCGATGTGCTGCTGCAAAGCAAAACCCTGGACGACATCCGAAGACTTTCTTCCCTGTAAATATTAATTTTGCACCCATGCAAACCAAGCCACTTCTTTCGATAATCAGCCCGGTGTATGGCGCCGCAGCGTCGCTCCCGGAGCTGGTGCAACGCATCAAAACATCCGTCGAAACCATCACCGACCATTATGAAATAATCCTGGTGGAAGACCATGGTCCCGACACGTCGTGGGAGATCATCGAAAAGCTTTGCGCCGGCGATCCCAAAATCATTGGCCTGCGCCACAGCCGCAACTTCGGCCAGCAATATGCGCTCAACTGCGGCCTCGACCATGCACGCGGCGAATGGATAGTAACGCTCGACTGCGATCTGCAGGACCGCCCCGAAGAAATTGTGAGCCTTTATAACGAAGCACAAAAAGGCTACGACATCGTGCTGGCCAGCCGCCAAAACCGCCAGGACGACTTCCTGAAAAAGTTTTTCTCGCGCATTTTCTACCACCTGCTGAGCTACCTCACCGACACACACATGGACGCTTCCGTTGCCAACTTTGCCATTTATCATCATAAAGTTGCAGATGCCCTGCACAGCATGAACGACTATTACCGTTATTATCCCACCATGATCCATTGGGTAGGATTCCGGCTCACCAAGCTGCCCATCGCCCACGCCGAACGGCCTGACGGAAAAAGCTCATCGTATAATTTCCGCAAACGCCTCACGCTTGCCTTCGATACCATCATCTCATTTTCTGATAAACCACTGCGCCTTACCGTCAAGCTGGGATTGTTTATCTCACTGATCACCGCCCTGCTGGCCATCGTGCTGGTGGTGCGTTATTTTGTAAAAGCCGAAGCCGTATCGGGCTGGACGAGCACCTTCCTCTCCATCTGGTTTATCTCCGGGCTGGTCATCACCATTTTGGGCATGATTGGCATTTATGTAGGTAAAATTTTTGAAAATGTAAAAGGACGCCCCACTTACATCGTCGGGCAGCGCCTGAATTATCACGAAAAGTAAACATGCAAAAAGCTATCGTCATCGGCAGCAACGGCTATCTGGGCAGGCATCTGGCTGATTATCTGCAACAGCAAAATTTTGCTACCGCGCTTTACGACCTGCAGAAAAAATCACTTTTGCCTGAGCAGCCCTACGCACGCCTCGACATAACACAAGCAGCCGACTTCGATCAACTGGATGCCACGGCTGATTATCTTTTCTTTATGGCCGGACGCACCGGCACCAACGTTGGCTTCGACCAGCACCAGGATTTTGTCCGCGCCAACGAAACCGGCTTACTCAACCTGTTGCAGTGGATGCGCAAAAGTGGCTGCCGGGCACGCATTATCTATCCGTCGACCCGGCTTATTTACAAAGGTGTTAAAGATTATGCGCTCAAAGAATCCGACGCCAAAGAGACCAAAACCATCTATGCCGTCAACAAGCTGGCTGCCGAAAACCTGCTGTGGATGTACCACAATGCTTTCGAGATCAACTATACTATTTTTCGGATTTGTGTGCCTTACGGCAATGTGTTTGGCGGCGGCTTTTCGTACGGCACCATCGGGTTTTTTATCACCCAGGCACAGCAGCAGGGCGCCATCACACTCTTTGGCGACGGCAGCATACGGCGCACGTTTTCGCATGTTTCGGATATTGCAGCGGCCATGGTTGCAACCATCAGCCAGCCAAAAACGAAAAATAAAATTTATAATATCGGTGGCGAAAACCTCTCGCTGCTCCAGGCAGCACAACTGGTTGCTGATAAATTTGGTGTAAAAGTAAAATTTGTTGACTGGCCTGAGCTGGCACTGCGCCTCGAATCGGGCGACACAGTTTTCGACGACAGCAAGCTGCGTAAAGCCACCGGATATACCTATCGGCATACTTTGGCGGGGTGGCTTAGCTCGTGGGAGTGAGTGAATCTTTGGAGACTTCCAACTCTTTTCTGTTTTTTTTCAATGCTTTTTCGTGGTACTTTTAGGATAATCGCGACTGTGTCCTCCAGCGTGGCAAGAGTCCTATAAGTGAGGCTCACTTTTTCTTTTTCCTTTCTTCTATTCTGGCTCTCGTCATTCTTTCTCTCAAGCCACCCTCTTTTATAAAAGCTACCTCCAGTGATTTTATCTGCTGATTCAGCAGATAGGTGGTTATCTTTATTAAAGTAATCATCGTGTTAGCACAAATCTCCGGACTTTCGTGCTCAATGGCTTTTACGAAGGTTTCGTAGGTGGGTTTTGGAGTACTTCGGTTGATCTCGCGCAAGCGTGCAACAAGCCGATCCTCTTTTCCCCATATGGGGAATTTACGTGTTCTAAGAAAATCTTCGTAATCAATCAGAAGCTCCTCTATACTGGCACGGGCTACGTTGGTGAGTTTTATCTCAGTTTCCTTGGATGTTGCCGATGCCATACTTGCTTCTGCAATATTTTGCTTGCCACTTCGGGCAGCTTGCACCATCTGTCCCACGGTGCGGTCATATTGATGAAAAAACCGGTTGGTGAAATAAAACGTACCATCATAAATGATCTCTGCTTTTTGATAAGTTATCAAATTGCGGTAACCACCATGAGTGGGGATAAAGCCTGCTGAATTTGTTGTGTCGCTGCTCATAACCATTGATATTTCTACTCCTGAAAATAGACCCGCTTTACGCGTTTTGATATTCCCGTAAGGATTTCGTAGGGGATGGTGCCCATCTCGCGGGCAAGTTCGGACAGGCTGCGTTCGTCTCCGAAAATCACCACCTCGTCGCCTTCTTTTACTTCCAGGCCGGTAACGTCGGCCATGGTCATATCCATGCAAATATTGCCGATAACCGGCACAAGTTTGTTTTTAATAAAAATATGTCCGCGTCCGTTGCTCAGGATGCGATGCAGCCCGTCGGCGTAGCCAATAGGGATTGTGGCCAGCAGCATGTCGTGATCGGCTTTCCCTGCGCGGCCATAGCCGATGGTTTCGCCGGCAGGGATATGTTTTATCTGTGAGATTGTCGATTTGAGCGCGCTCACATTTTGCAGCTCTTGCTGCTCCGACGCCATTGGCGCAATGCCATACAAGCCAATCCCCAACCTAACCATGTCGAACTGCGCATCAGGATAGCGATTGATGGCCGCTGTGTTGAGCACATGACGCAGCACCGGATGCCCCACCTTATTAATAATCTTATCGGCCACAACGGTAAACAGCGCGATCTGGCTGCTCGTAAAATCATCGTCGGCAGGGATATCGCTCGACGCCAGATGCGTGAAGACACTCTGCACATAAATGCGGCGGTTGGCCAATATCAGCTCCAGCGCCAACTCAATATCCGCGGCTTCAAAACCCAGCCGGTGCATGCCGGTATCAATTTTCAGATGGATTTTTACGGGCTTGTTGCGTGGCAGCAAGTTGCGCCGAATGGCATCTTCGAGCATAGCAAGCACCCGCAGGTTGTAGATCTCCGGCTCCAGGTTGTGGCTGATGATGGCATCGAAGCTGTCGTGGTCGGGATTCATCACCATGATGGGCAGCGTGATGCCGGCTTTGCGCAGCTCCACCCCTTCGTCGGCATAAGCCACCGCCAGATAATCCACTTTGTGCAGTTGCAGCGCGTTGGCCACCTCGAAACTGCCCATACCGTATGAGCCGGCTTTTACCATCGCCATCATGCGCGTTCCGGCTTGCAGCTTGCTGCGGTAATAGTTAAGATTATGAATCAGCGCATCCAGATTGATCTCAAGCACCGTTTCGTGGGCTTTTTGTTGCAGCGCATGGCTTATTTGTTCAAACTCAAACACACGCGCACCTTTGAGCAGGATGCCCTGGTTATGAAATTTTGTAAATGAAAATGTCTTTAGGAAATCCTCGGTAGTCGCAAAAAATACCGCTTCCCCGCTAAACTGCTCCGATTGTTTGCTGATGGCCTGCCCGATGCCAATGAGCCTGTGTATACTTTTTTGCGCAAGCATCCCGGCAATTTTTTTATAAAGATAAACATCGCTTTTACCACTTTGCAGGATATCCGAAAGGATCACGGTTTTTTCGGTTTGCTGTGTATGTTGGTTCAAAAAATCAAGTGCTATCTCCAGCGAGTTGATGTCGGAGTTGTAGCTATCGTTGATGATCGTGCAATTGTTGATGCCTTCTATCAGTTCCAGCCGCATGGCGATGGGCGTAAGCGTCAGCATGCGCTGGCTGATGGTCTCCTGGTCATATCCAAGCAAAAGCATCAGCGACCAACAATGGATGGCGTTTTCGATGGAAGCTTCGTCGGAAAATGGAATGGCGACAGAGATATTGCTGTCATTATAAATTCCGCTGATGCGGGATTGTTGCTTCTGCGGATGCGACACATCCGTGATGCGCAGCGTTGCCTCCTGCTGCCGGCTCCAGGTAAAAGCGCTGATGCCGTCCAAAATTTCCGAGCGGATAATCACCTCCTGGATAGGCTGTGGTCGGGGCAATAGATGAGCGTTTCCACCTTGGTGAAAAGCTTGAGCTTCTCGCCAACTTTTTGCTGATAATTGATAAATTTCTCACTATGTGCCTCGCCGATATTGGTAAAGATGCCGATGGTGGGGCGGATAATTCGTTGCAGGCTCAGCATTTCCTGTGGTTCGGAAATCCCGGCTTCGAAAATTGCCAGCTCGTAATCAGCGTCCAGTTGCCACACCGACAGCGGCACGCCCACCTGCGAGTTGTAGCTCTTGGGGCTGCGCACCACGCGCCGGTCGGGAGAGATTAGTTGGTAAAGCCATTCCTTGACGATGGTTTTGCCATTGCTGCCGGTAATGCCCACCACTGGAATGGTGAAGCGTGAGCGGTAAGCTGCTGCAAGTGTTTGTAAAGCTTCGAGTGTATTGTCGGTGAGGATGAAGTTGGCTTCGGGGTAATTTGAGACATCAAAATTGCCGTTGGAGATCACGAAGTTGCGCAGCCCGTTTTGGTAAAGCTCGCCAATGTATTTGTGGCCATCGTTGCGTTTGCTTTTTAATGCAAAAAAAATAGTGTTTTCTGCTTTAAAAAGCCGCCGGCTGTCGATGATAATGTCGTTGATGGCAACGTCGGCAACCAGCCGGGGAACGAGTTTCCCTTTGAGGATTTTTACAATCTCCGTAACGGTAAACTTCGGGTTAAGCATGGATTGTTAGTTTTTAATGATATTAAATCTTTGGCAATTGTACAGCTAAATTCCAAAAGATAACAAAACAACCACCGGTAGTCGGTGTAAACAATCACAACAAAATTCAACTACCAAAAACCAATAAAACAACCGACAGTAGCCGGTGTAAACAGCTCCAAAAAAAATTCAATCTTGAAATCTCAATATCCAAACCGTTTGGCAGTTTGGGATTTGGGATTTATTTGGAATTTGTGATTTGTTCTTTGGAATTTATTTTGGGATTTGGGTCAACATTTTTGGACGCACGACCCCCCTGGAGCGGGGCAGGCTGTGCGTCTCTACCGGTTGTTATTTCCGTTACCATTGTCATCCACATCCAACGGGTTTGCGTTGGCCTGATCAAATTCGGTGCGGTTGCGGAAAATGTCGCAGGCCAGATACACGGCGGCACGCATGCTGGCCTCGCTGGCTTTGTCTTTGCCGGCGATGTCGTAGGCGGTGCCGTGCGCCGGCGAAGTGCGGATGATGGGCAGGCCGGCGGTATAGTTTACGCCACTGTCGAAAGCTAAGGCCTTGAAAGGCACCAACCCCTGGTCGTGGTACATGGCCAGTATGCCATCGAACTGTGTGTATTGGCTGGTGGCAAAGAATCCGTCGGCAGGATAAGGACCGAACACCAGCATGCCATCGTCGAAGGCTTTGGCTATGGCCGGACTAATGACCTCCTGCTCTTCTTTGCCAAGCAATCCGTTATCACCGGCGTGGGGGTTGAGTCCCAGCAAGGCAATGCGTGGTTTGGCAATAGCAAAATCGCGTCGCAGGGCATCGTGCATGATTTGCAACTTGTTGAGGATTAGATTTTCGTTGAGTGCGCTCGAAACATCGCGCAAAGGAATGTGGCCGGTGATGACGCCAATGCGGAAATTGCCGCTCACCATCAGCATCAGGAAATTATCGACATGATAACGATTTGCAAAAAACTCCGTATGCCCGGGAAAATCAAAATCTTTTGACTGGATAATTTTCTTGTTGATAGGCGCGGTAACGATGGCATCGATCTCCCCGCGATCCATCGACTCTATGGCTGCTTTGAGGGAGAGATACGCCATCTCACCGCCTGTTTCGGTAGCTGTGCCCAGTTGTATTTTCACCTCCCGGTCGTCGATGTTTACAATGTTAGCGCGCGAAGGATTGGCAGCGTCCGCTTTTTTTACAAGATTAAAATTGAAATCTTTTAGATTAAGTGTCTTACGATGATAGGAGGCTACTTTGGAATTACCAAAAACTACCGGGTTGATCATCTCCATGATGCGTTTGTCCATCAGTGTTTTAATGATCACTTCGTAGCCTATGCCGTTGATGTCGCCGTGGGTAAACCCAATACGCACCTGATAGTCCGGTTCGATGGGTGCTAAATGTTCGCTCATAGTTTATAAATTTTTGGCGCAAAGATATATGAAATGCCGAAGGTCGGGGTGCGATGTTGGGTAGGGATTCGATTAATAAATTTGACAAAAAATTCAATAAAGAAAATTTCAGTTTCTTCGTCGCCGGTTGTCGGATCAGAAAGACAAGGTTTTCGTAGAGAAGAATCTAAAACTAACATTATCAATTTAATCGGTCAGTAGTGAACAAATAATGAAAACAAACAAGATAATAATGCTCTCAACGATGCTTTTTCTGGCTGTGGCAGCCAATGCACAGGATATGATCATCAGCTACAGCTCCGACACGCTCCGTTGTAAGGTAAAAGAAGTGGGCAGCGAGGAGGTGAAATACAATCGATCTGACTACCCGGCAGATGTGCTTTTTACGATGAACACCGACAAAATCCAAAAGCTAATATTTGAAAACGGTCAGGAGCTTACTTTCATCGCCGAAATAGATAATCCTTCCAATTATCTGCACCAAAACAAAAATGCCCTGAAGGTCGATTTCCTGGCTCCGCTTACCGGCAACACCACACTGGCTTACGAATACAGCCTTAAGCCCGGCAAAAGCATGGAAGGCACGCTTGGTTTTATCGGTCTGGGTGTGGATACGCGCAGCCGCGACCCACGTGGACTTTTTATAAAATATGGGATAAAGTACATCAAGTCGCCCGATTTTTATGTACGCAATATGCGCTATGCCCACATACTCAAGGGCGCCTACATCAAACCTGAAATCGGCTTTGCCTACTTCACCAGCAACAACGAAGAGTTCTCATCCCGCTATCCTTATGAAAGAACCGGAGCCAAACGCATCGAAAATTATTCGTTGATGCTTCAACTGGTGCTTGGCAAACAGTGGGTGATCAATGATATCTTTTTGGTCGATTTTTATGCCGGCGCCGGCTATGGCCTCGACAATCAGGAGGGCGAATACCACTACGGCTACGCCATCATCTCCAACGAGGTTCCGTTAAGCCTTTCGGCAGGTTTAAAAATCGGCATCCTCTTTTAGCGCTTCTTTCCTGAGTTTGACACCTTCATCGACTTTGACCCTCTGAAAGCCCTGTAAACACTGGAAAGTTGTTTCGATTTTGCAAAAGTTGTAGTGCGAAAACATTTTGGTCACTTCGATCATAACCCCTAT
>JAAYIU010000300.1 GCA_012523265.1 Bacteroidales bacterium
CATCGCAGTTTGCAGGGTTGTTATCGTAACAATACTTCTCGATGACATCGTTATTACTCATCTGTGTGGAAGCATCTATTCTGGTTCCCACGTTGAGGTTTTCGGCCATCCAACAATGATCACCAATAAGCACGGTACTGTATGTCTTATCATTGCGGGGGTCGGTGACCACATCGCCACATTTGAAAATACCTCCCTGATTTTTAGTAGTAAAACTCCATACCGGCCCTTCGGTAGTGTTTCCCTGCGCATCGTGGGCTATAACTTTCCAGTAATAAGTAGTCACATAGGTCAGTGTGCCGGGGTTGAAGGTAACGCCTGTTATTCCGCTTTGAAGCAGCGGTGGATTGGCTGATGTGCCAAAATAAACATCGAAAGTCAAAGGATCGTCCTCCGGGTCGGTACAGCTCCATTGCAAACTTAAACCAATCAATTGTTTCAAAGAGCCGTTTGGCGGAGTTGGGTTTGATGGGACACCAGGCGGAAGGTTTGCAGCTCCTTCGCCTTTTATACAACGCACCGAATGGCCATAATCTTTAGAATTATAAAATTTTCGTACCTTAGGGAAATTAGCGCCCAAACCGCGAAACCATGCGCGGTTGTTGTCGTAGTTGGATGAAGTCCAAAAATAGCCAAACTCATTCATCTGCATGGATGTACCGGTACTAAAAAGATAGCCTCCCAACAAGCCTTCAAATCCGCTTGTTCCACCGGATTTTAGTTTTGTTCCTCCGTCGGTGCCGCGCCAAAACAAGCTGTTGCAATTAATGGTGGGATCAACGGTGGCTTCCAGTCCACACCATTCAACGTCGGTAGCAATGTGCCAGCCATCGGGGCACAACCCCTGTATTCCTTCGGTGGTGGTATATTGCATTACCTCGCCCCACTTGTACATAGCTCCATAGGTGTCGCAGTTGGCCGGATCGTTATCATAACAATACTTCTCGGCAATACCGTTGTTGGTCATATTGGTACCATTGTCGATCATCTGACCAAAGTTCAGGTTTTCTCCCATCCAACATTGCTCGCCTATTTGAACGGTGGTGTATTCCTGCCCATCGCGTGGATCGATAAAAATATCCCCACATTCAAAATCCTTGCTTATTCCTTTGGTTAAGATTTTAGTTTTTGGTTCGATGTTTTCAGGTTCATCGCCAATCCCGTTGATGATTATTTTTTGTGCAAACAAAGAGCTTGCATTCATCAAAACCAAAAGAGCAATGAGTGAAAATGATTTTAGAAATGACATCATACTATTGTGTGTTTTAAAGTAAATCATGAGTAAATTGTAGTAAGTTGGCTTAGGAAAGAACATCGCTATCCTTAAGATCAGGTTTTTCGGTTTTAATTAAAAAAAGGAAGAAACTGCTACATAAAGCGGCTTCAGCAGCTTCTTCCGGTTACCGTTTATGAAGCCGTTATTCGATAATTAATTTTGTGGTAAGCAGATGGTTTTGCTGTGTATGGATTTTTACAACATAAACTCCGGTGCTTAAAAGTGAAACATTGCAGGTGTTTTGATTCTTGTTAATTTCACTCTTCAATACCATTCTGCCCATGCTGTCATAAATTTCCACAATAGCATTTTCAGTATTGTGCATCGTAAAGCTGACCAACTCTGTGGCAGGATTTGGATAGACATCAATTGCTACCGTTTCATGGTCGGTGATACTGAGCGCAGAAGCCTTTAATTCTGAAATGCCCGAAAGACCGTTCTCGGTGAAGAATCTTTGGTTTGGCATTGTGATGCTCCAGGTGGCATCGAGATCGATAAATTCATGCGAATCGGATTTTATGAGCCGCAAACTGATTTCTTCGCCGTCATTCAATCCGTCCTTCAGGTCAGTGGTTTGGTCATCACCAAAAACAATCAGTCCCAGATTCTTGGATTCGCCGGTATAAGTTACTGCGCCAACGCATTGATTCTGACTGTCGAAGGCGGCGATCAGATCTCCGGCTTCAAGTATTTTTTCCATGGCGTGATGAGCAATTGAAATCAGATGGGGGGAACCGGTTTTTGCAAATTGTGTAAATCCTGCCGGATAAGCTGATTCTCTTTCGCCACTGGTTTTCGCAGCATTGTCAACCTCATCATAATAAACAGTTCCTACTTCAGCCATTGCCACCAGGTAAGCCCTGCCGGGAATCAGATGCTCCAGTGTGTAAATTTGCCCTTGTGGCCAATAAATCAACCCATCCAAAAGGTCCAAAGCGAAATTCAATTTTCCGGCCAAAGGAGCAAACAGTTCGCCTGCGTAAACCGCAACATCCGAAAGTACCGGTAAATAGCTTGTGCCTGTAGTCAGATGTATCGTTTTATTTTCAACCATAGTTCCGGCAATTCCCACTCTGTCAATGGCGTTCATTTTTATTTTGTAGCCCTGATAATTATTCCAGGCACCCAAAGTATTAATATTAAAGCCCGGCCAGAAAATTCCCTGATCCCCGAGGAGGATGTTAATGTTTCCATCTTCCAGCTGGTCGGCAAAAATCTGCTCAAACGATGCGTCATCAGGAATTATATAGGATGAGATTAACGACCAGCCTTCGGGAAGCTCCACATACTGACCTGTTGATAATACCACGGTTTCCTGCACATCCTGATCGATAACAGTTACCTGGCCTTCGGCTGTGATGTAACCGTCGAGTTCTACAGTATAATCGTAAGTGCCGGCTTCGAAGTCAGCAAAGAGATATTCACCGACAGCGTTGGTGGTTCCGTTCAATGAAACTATGGCATCATTCAGTGCGTTTCCGCCTTCATCTTCCACAACAAAACTTACGTTGTATGTATCAACAGGTTCAAAAACAGTAACGTCCA
>JAAYIU010000316.1 GCA_012523265.1 Bacteroidales bacterium
ATTCCAAGCACTTCCATGTTTTTATGTCGATACCCAACGTTTTCCTAAGTCGTCTGCAGCCGCTGGGCAAACTGGACAATATGGAAAACGTAACGCGCGAAATAAAACTCATGCTCGATCCACAGGCCGCAACTCCTGCCACCGCCAGCGAAGAGACCATGGAGCGCTTCGGTGTAAAAGATATCCAGGACATCACCTGGAAAAATTATCTCGACTCGCTCTCCTGCACCGAGTGCGGACGCTGCACCTCCGTTTGTCCGGCCAACATCACCGGCAAGCTGCTTTCGCCGCGCAAGATCATCATGGACACCCGTGCCCGCATGAAAGAAATAGGGCCGCTGCTGGTGCAAAAAGGAAAAGAGTACGACGACGGCCGGGCGCTGGTACGCAGTTACATCACCGAAGAGGAGCTGTGGGCATGTACCACCTGCAATGCCTGCGCGCAAGAGTGCCCCATCAACATCAACCATCCTACACTAATCGTCGACATGCGCCGCTATCTTTTTATGGAAGAATCGGCTGCTCCCGGCGAGCTTAACAGCATGTTTACCAATATCGAAAACAACGGTGCACCGTGGCAATACCCGCCCGAAGACCGCCTGAAATGGGCAACGGAAGTAAATCTGGAAGTCCCGCTCATGGCAGAGCTGCAAGCCAGCGGTCGCAAACCGGAATATCTGGTGTGGATAGGCTCCTCGGGCGCTTTTGATGACAGGTATAAAAAAGTAAGCCGCGAGTTTGTCAAAATCCTCAACCACCTGGGCATCGACTATGGCGTGCTGGGCATAGAAGAAACCGACACTGCCGACTCGGCTCGTCGTGCCGGCAACGAAATGCTCTACCAGATGCAGACACTTCAGATCATCGAAACTTTTAAAATGTACGAGGTTGAAAAGATTATCACTTGCTGTCCGCACGACTACAACACTTTCAAAAACGAGTATCCCGACTTTGGCGGCAACTACCAGGTGTGGCACCATTCGCAGTTTTTGCAGAAACTGATAGCAGAAGGCAAGCTAAAACCCGGCAGCGATAAATTTGCCGGAAAACGCATTACCTTCCACGACCCGTGTTATCTGGGGCGTGGCAACGGCGAATACGAAGCGCCCCGCAGTGTGATAGAAGCTGTGGCCGGGCAGCCTGTCGAAATGAAACGCAACCGCAGCTTTGCGCTTTGCTGTGGCGCTGGCGGCGGACAAATGTTTAAGGAAGCCGAAAAAGGCAACAAAGAGGTCTTTATCGAACGCATCGAAGATGTCATCGAAATTCAGGCCGACATAGTGGCAACAGCATGCCCGTTCTGCATGGTGATGATGACCGACGGCATCAAATACAAAAACAAAGAAGAATCCATGCAAAACCTCGACATCGCAGAGATGGTGAGCCAAAGCCTGGGATTGTAAATAACCGATTTACGAATTACGATTTTTGATTTACGATTTAAGAAATTAATTTAAAAAAATAAACCAACAGACGAAAGATGAAAGAAGCAATAGCAATTCTCGCCGGCGGCGGCCCGGCACCAGGTATCAACACCGTTATCAGCACCATCGCCAAAGTATTCCTGCGGAGCGGCTACCGTGTCATCGGGCTGCACGAAGGCTATAAAAGCCTTTTTGCCGACAATCCCATCATGGAAGACATCGACTTCGAACAAGCCGACCAAATACACAAGATGGGAGGATCGTCATTGCAGATGAGCCGCCACAAACCCAAAGACAGTGAGTTCAAAACCGACTTTTTTGTCAACAACAACATCAAGCTTCTGGTAACCATCGGCGGCGACGATACTGCCTCCACGGCCACCCGTATCTACAATTACCTGGCTGCTAACAACATCATCATTCAGAATATCCATGTTCCCAAAACCATCGACAACGACCTGCCGTTGCCCGAAGGCTCGCCAACTTTTGGCTACGAATCGGCTAAGCAGGAGGGCGTGCGCATGGCACAAACGGTGTACGAAGACGCACGCACCAGCGGCAACTGGTTTATCGTGGCCGCCATGGGACGCGAGGCGGGGCATCTGGCTATCGGCATCGGCGCGGCCTGCCATTATCCCATGATTATCATCCCGGAGATGTTCAACAAAACAGACCTCACCATCCGCAAAATCATAAGACTTATCATCTCGTCGATGGTCAAGCGCAAAATCCTGGGCATCTCCTACGGCGCAGTGATGATCAGCGAAGGCGTTTTTCATTTTATGTCCGATGCCGAAATCGACAGCACCGGCATCAGCTTCACCTACGACGAATACGGCCATCCTGAGCTGGGCAACGTAAGCAAAGCCCACATCTTCAACGTACTGACACAGCGCGAGCTAAAGCGCCTCGGATTAAAAATAAAAAGCCGGCCCGTCGAAATCGGCTATGAGCTGCGCTGCGTGCCGCCGGGAGGGTTCGATTTGGTATTATGCGCGATGCTGGGCATGGGCGTCAAAAAACTCTTCGACCAGGGCGTCACCGGCTGCATGGTGACCGCCGATGCCAAAGGCGACATCGCACCGCTCTACCTCAAAGATGTGCAAGACGAGCATGGCAAAGTGCGCCCGCGCCTGGTCAACATCAATTCGCAAAAAGCGCAGATGGTCTATAGCTTCAACCATCAGTACATCACCGACGAAGACTACACCCAAGCCTCCGAATTTCTGGAAAACCCGGAGGAATTCGATTTTTATAAAATCCTGAATTGGGATAAGATCAAGATCATCTAAAGCAACTGAATTATTAAAACGCATTTAAAAAATTCCAAAAAAACAAATGACAAGTTCCAAATAAATCTCAAAACCCAAATATCAAATAATTGCTCGTTTGGTTAATTGAGCTATTGGTGATTGAAATTTAATTGATTGTTGTTTTATTGGGATTTAGAATTTAATAATTTGGGCGGCTGACGGGCTTTCGGCTACCTGAAATTTAATTTGCTTTCTCCCCAAACAGCTGCCTTACTTTATCCACAATGGTTTTGGCAAGTTTGTAATTGGATTCGTGGGTCCAGCCGGCGATGTGGGGCGAAAGCACCACCTGGTCGGAACGGATCAGCCAGGTAAAATCCTCCGGAAGACTTTGCTGATCGAGCGCCTCAAAAGATAATTTTTCATATTCGAGCACGTCGAGGGCTGCGCCCAGCACTTTTCCGGCTTTCATCTGCTTTACCAGATCGGCGGTTTTTACGTTTCGTCCGCGGGCAGTATTGATCAGATAAATATTCTTTCGGAACTTTTTCAGGTAATTCGCATCCACCAGAAAAAGCGTTTCCGGCGTCAGCGGCAGGTGCAGACTTACGATGTCGGCTTCATCAAAAATGGTTTGCATGTCGCTTTCGCTAACGAAGTCGTCGGAATAGTTGGATTTGTATTTGTCGTAGGCAATTACATTCGCACCAAAACCTTTGAGCACACGTGCAAAAGCGCCGCCCATATTGCCATAGCCAATAATCGCCACCGTTTTACCTTTGATCTCTGTGCCGCGGTTTTCTTCGCGCAGCCAAACGCCCTGCCGCACTTCCCGATCTGCAATGCGCAGCCGGTTCATCAGCATCAGCAGCATTCCTACTGCATGTTCACCTACCGCATCGCGGTTGCCTTCCGGCGCATTCAGGCAGGCGATATCCATGGATTCGGCGTAAGCCACATCTATATTTTCCATCCCCGCTCCTACCCTGCCGATAAATTTGAGTTGCCGTGCGGCAGTGAGCATCTCTGCATCCAGCTTTATCTTGCCGCGGATGATGATCCCAAAATACTGACCGATGATGCGCAGATAATCGTTGCGCGAGTAGTTTTCAAAATAATCGCACTGGTAGCCCATCCGCGTAAGCTCTTCGGTAAGCACAGGATGCGCTGTATCAATAAAAAGCACTTTTTGTGGTGTCATAGGAAAATGAAATTTTGACGAAAATAAAGCAAAAACGTTGGGAAAATTTGAATTTTGCTTTTTGGGAACTTGCTTTTTGGTTTTTTATTCGTTGCGCTCTGCGTTTTCCATCGCAGCCGAAAGTATGCCGGTGGCTTCTTTGAAAAGGTTTTCGGAAGCGTGCTGTATCATAGCGCCATCGGAGGGAAACTCCTGCTTACGCGATCCGATCAGCCTGGCCGATTCCGGGCTAAGTGCATCCAGATCGCCTTTAAAGCGCGCATAGCGATGGGTAAAATGTGAAGCGCCCTGCACAGGTTTTCGAATCAATATTTTACCATCCGGCACCGACACCAGCAAAACCTCTCCAAAAAGCTGAATCGACTTTTGCTGCTGATAATCGCTAACGTAACAAGCCAACGTTTTAAATTTTGGGATTTCTATTTTTTGCCCGACACTGTCGCGCAGGAAATCGCCTTCCCCATCGAGCTTGTAAGCCAATCCATCCTGCATCTGAACAGATTCGGCGAAAGCCAGCTCACCGGTTTTTTCGGGCGCTATTTTTACATCAGTAATCCTGATTTCGGCATAGAGCCGGTAAGGATCAGGCTTTTTGTTTACAAAATAAATATTGCGTGTGCTGTAAGGGGCAAGATCGTTTTCGGTAATAAACTCCGCCATGCCGGGAGGCAACGGATAGGGATAAGCGAGCAGAATCTGATAATAAAGAGGAGCCGGCGCGGTGCGGTAAAGGCTGTCGAGAAGATAAGCAGTACGCCGATAGCTGCTATCGAGCGCGTTGACAATCTCAAGACTTTGCATCGCATCCATGCGCTTGTCGTGCAACAGATGACGCTCGGCCAAAGTATATTGATAGAGACATGCTTTTTGGCGTGTCTGCAAAAGATAAGCAGTGTAATCAAAGGGCTGAAAGCCTATTTGCTGTCGCACCGATTCGGGCAAAGCAGCAATCTTTTGCTGGCGGGTGTCGAGGCGCTGAATGGCCGTAAAAACAGCAAACCAAATGTCTGGCTCTCCTGAATTAATCAGGCTATTGATGATGGCGCTGTCGGAAGCGTTGGCCTTGTGATAAATGTCGGCAAGCTGCCGGGTGTTGGCTGGCGAGTACCTTTTCTCCATGCGCGCCATCAACACATCAATGGCTTCGTCGTAGCGATGCTGCTCGGCAAGTTGCTGCGGGGAGCTGCATCCTGCAACAATCATTATTAAAAAAATTATTATCGGAAATCGTTGCCAGGCAGGCGATTGAGGGCGTAAAGCGTTTTTCATTATTAAACAATTTTTTCTATTCAACAGATAAATTCTATTTTCGGAATCTTTTTCGTGTAAAGAGCTTAAAAGTTACAATTTTAGTACCAAACAACAAACCACATGTGGACATATCTTGCCCGGCTCATCCTGCGACGACGTTATTGGAATCTCTCCATTATTTTGTTACTCACAGCTTTCATGGCGTATCAGGCGCGGCATGTTACCATGTCGTACGAAATGACGCAAATGCTGCCACCTTCCGACAGCACCAGCATGATCTATGAAGAATTCAAAGATACCTTTGGCCAGGATGGAAGCGTGCTATTTATTGGCGTGCAGGATACCAACCTTTTTGAACTTGACGAATTTAACGCCTGGTACGACCTCACCAACAGCATCCAGGCCATCGAAGGGGTGGAAGGCGTTTTGTCCATCAGCCAATTGTATTATCTGCAAAAAAACGACTCGCTCAGGAAATTCGACTTCCTTCAGGTTTTTAAGCGTAAACCACAATCGCAACAGGAACTCGACAGCTTAATACAGGTGGTAATGTCGTTGCCTTTTTACGACGGGCTGCTCTACAATTCCGAGAATTATTTTACCATGATGGCCGTCACGCTCAACAAGGAGGTGCTCAACACCAAAGAGCGTGTGGACCTGATCTATAAAATACGAGATACCGGCAACGCTTTCGCGGAAAATTGTGGCGTAACGGTTCACTATTCCGGGCTGCCTTTTATCCGCACCATCACCGCCAAAAAAATTGAAAACGAGCTACAACTTTTCATCATCCTCGCGCTGGTGATTGCCAGCATTATTTTATTGATATTTTTCCGCAACTGGAAAATCGTTCTGGCTACCATGCTCATTGTTTTATTTGCCGTAGCCTGGGTACTTGGCGTCTTGGTGCTCTTCGATTACAAAATCACTATTCTCACCGGCATCCTGCCGCCATTGCTCATCGTTATCGTGGTGGAAAACAGCATCTTCCTACTTAATAAATACCACGCCGAAATCATCCGGCACGGCAACAAGATAAAAGCGCTGACGCGGGTTGTAATATTTATCGGCAACGCCAACCTGCTCACCAATATGACCACTGCCGCCGGCTTTGCAGCTTTTATCGTCACCGGCAACGAAGCACTCATCGAGTTTGGAATTGTAGCCTCCATCAGCATCATGGTAGCCTATTTTCTTACCCTGTTTTTGATACCTATATTTTTCAGTTTCCTGAATCCACCCAAAGCCCACGACACAAAGCATCTCGACAAAGGTCTTGTGATAAATCTGGTGAGTGGCGTTGTGGAAATTGTGCAAAATCATCGAACGGCAATTTACGTGATTACCGGCGTGCTGCTGCTCACAAGCTTTTATGGCATTTCGCTGCTTAAAACCACTGGCCGCATCGTCGACGACATTCCGCGCCGCGACTTGCTCTACCGCGACCTGGAATTTTTTGAGCGAAACATTAAAGGCGTGATGCCGCTGGAGATTACTATCGATACACATAAACCCAAAGGTGTGCTGCGGCTGGCTACTATTAACAAAATAGAAGAACTACAGGTAGTGCTGGGAACCTATCCGGAGCTTAGCAAACCACTTTCGGTAGCCGAAGTGGTGGAGTTTGCCAAACAGGCTTTCTATGGCGGCAACCCGGCCATGTACTCGCTTCCCAACAACCAGGAGAAGAATTTCATCATGCGCTATGTGCCGCAGCTCGAAGGAAACAAGCGCAGCATCATCAATACTTTTGTGGACAGCACCATGCAAAAAACACGTATTTCGGTGCAAATGGCCAACATAGGCACCAATGAAATAGAGCGCATCCGCGACGATCTGCGTCCACAAATAGATCAGATATTTCCGCCCGAAGATTATCAGGTAAACCTTACCGGCACCAGCGTGGTGTACCTCAAAGGAACCGATTATCTGGTGAAAAATCTGATGCAGAGCTTGTTGCTGGCCTTGGTAATAATTGCCATCCTGATGGCGATGCTCTTTTCGTCGCCACGGATGGTGCTCATCTCGATGGCGCCGAACCTGTTGCCACAAATTATGACCGCCGCCATGATGGGCTTTTTGGCCATCAGCGTAAAGCCGTCAACCATCCTTATTTTTTCTATCGCTCTGGGTATTTCGGTGGATAACGCCATCCATTTCCTGTCGCGCTACCGGCTGCAACTGCGGCTAAACGAGTGGAACATCCGTATTTCGGTGATCCGTGCTTTGCGCGAAACGGGCTTTAGTATGATCTACTCTTCGGTGGTGCTTTTCTTTGGTTTTATCATCTTTACGCTTTCGAGCTTTGGCGGCACCGAGGCGTTGGGCTATCTCATCGCTTTCACGCTGCTTATTGCTTTACTGTCGAACCTCTTTGTGTTGCCCTCACTGCTGCTCACTCTCGACAAACGCATTACCACACGCCGCTTCTCCGAGCCGTTGCTTGAGATATTTGATGAGGAGCTTGACATAGAACTCGATGATTTGGAAATAGAAAAAGAAACAACGCGTCCATCACTTGATCAGCAGGAATATTAACAGTCAAAATAAAACATACTGATATGAAAGGAATTATCCTCGCCGGCGGTGCCGGTACCAGATTACATCCACTCACACTTGCCATGAGCAAGCAGATGATGCCTATTTATGATAAGCCCATGATCTATTATCCGCTGTCGGTGCTGATGATGTCGGGCATCAACGAGGTGCTCATCATCTCTACGCCACAGGATCTGCCCAATTTTGAGCGGCTGCTTGGCGACGGCTCACAGCTCGGATGCCGCTTTAGCTACAAAGTGCAGAAGATCCCAAACGGATTGGCGCAGGCTTTTGTACTTGGCGCCGATTTTATCGGCAACGACAAAGTAGCGCTCATCCTTGGCGACAACATCTTTTATGGTTCCGGCTTGCAGGCATTGCTGCAAAGCAACAACGACCCTACGGGAGGTACCGTGTTTGCCTATCACGTTTCCGACCCGCAGCGCTATGGTGTGGTGGCTTTCGACGAGCACCAAAAAGCCATCTCCATCGAAGAGAAGCCTGCGCACCCAAAATCGAATTATGCGGTGCCGGGATTGTATTTTTATGATAATTCGGTGGTAGAGGTGGCGCACAACATCAAGCCCAGCGCCCGCGGCGAGTACGAAATCACCGACGTAAACCGCCACTATCTCCAGCGCGGCCTGCTCAAAGTGGGCATCATGAGCCGTGGCATCGCGTGGCTCGACACAGGCACTTTCGAGTCGCTGCTGCAAGCCTCACAGTTTGTCGAAGTGATCGAGCACCGCCAGGGTCTTAAGATCGGCTGCATCGAAGAAGTAGCTTATCGCATGAAGTTTATCGATGCCACCCAGCTCCGCCAAATTGCCCAACCCCTGCTCAAAAGCGGCTACGGCGAGTATTTGATGAATATTATTTAGAAATAAGTATCGTTCTAAAATTAAAGATATGGAGCAATTTGCGAATTTTAAAAACCTGGTGAATGAGGCTTTACAAAAGGCTGACTTCGGTGGCAGGCCCGACCAACTTTACCAGCCCATCCGCTATACCATGGACGGCGAAGGCAAGCGGCTGCGCCCCGTGCTGATGCTTGCAGCGTGCGATTTGTTTGGTGGCGAGCCGGAAAAAATTCTGGAGGCTGCCATCGGCATTGAGCTGTTTCATAATTTTACGTTGCTACACGACGACATCATGGACAACGCCAAAAAACGACGCGGCAAAGATACCGTCCACCGCAAGTGGGACAACAACACGGCCATCCTCTCCGGCGATACCATGTTTGCCCTCGCATACCGCTGGCTGCTAAAAACAAAGCATCCGCAAATTGCTGAGATGCTCGGCACTTTTACGCAAACAGCCATCGAAGTGTGCGAAGGCCAGCATTATGATATGGATTTTGAAAAGTCGCCCGCCGTCACCATTGCCGAATACCTCAACATGATCAGGCTGAAAACGGCGGTACTGCTGGGATGCAGCGTAAAAATTGGCGCGCTGGCTGCCAACGCCTCCCCGCGCGACGTACAGCTCATTTATGATTTTGGTGTAAATATCGGCATCGCTTTCCAACTGCAGGACGACTTGCTCGACACCTTTGGTGATGCCGAAAAAACAGGAAAAGCTCCTGGCGGCGACATCCTTGCCAACAAAAAAACATATCTTTTCCTAAAGTGTCTCGAGACAGCCGACGCTGCCGATCGCCAAAAGTTGCTTGGCTTTTATACCTCAAATACGAATCACAACCCACAACAAAAGATCGACGAGGTGAGAGGGCTGATGCAAAAATATGATACCGAAGCACTTGCACAGCAGGAAATGGAGCAATATTATGCAACATCGCTCCACTTGCTTAATCTGCTGTACGCGCCCCGCGAAAAAATAGAAGCGATGCTGGCTTACGCCCAATGGCTCTACCGACGCGATCATTAGTTTCGACAAGCTCAACACCGATTAATTTCAATTATCTAAAAATTATCTGCCGCTTCTCCTCGTCGATCGTGAAGGTGCCGAACTCGGTAAGGGTGATTTCTCCCAGGGTCATTTGTGAGGAGAGCTGATGATCGACCTGAATTTCTACGTTGTGGATGGTCATGCCCGCCAGGCGCAGTGTTTCCACACGAAAGATAGCACGATGAGCGATGGTACCATCACCGAGAATCTCTTCGGGGTTGCCCTGAAAATCGTTTTTGGTAATAGCTCCCTCTTTGAGCAGCCGCAACGCACTTCCCAGCGAGATGGCCGGGCGGATGGCACGCCGGTCGTAAACAAAGCTCAGTGTAAATCCATTCACGATAGCATTACCCTGTATCAGACCTTTGGGAGTAAGGGTATAGTCGAGGATTTTTTCTTCCGGATTTACCACCACCTCGACGGCTCTGGCAATGGTATCGGTTTTTATTTTTGGCTTGGGCACATAATCTTTGCTGATAATCGAAAACTCGGTACGGCGGTTCATGTGGTGAGCAGCTTCACGGGCTTCGGTGTTGGGCAGCGAATCGACGAAGACTTCGGTAAGTCGCGCGCCGGCAGCAAAAGTAAACCCGCCACGGGTGGTTTCTTTCTTTAACACAAACGGTACGCGCTCGCCGTAACCTTTGGCCACCATTCGATCGGGGTCGATACCGCGCAGGATGAGATAATCCACAACTGATTCAGCAC
>JAAYIU010000064.1 GCA_012523265.1 Bacteroidales bacterium
ACCAAGTCCCACCGAATCCGATTCCTCAACACCCCGCGATGCTGAGCTGCTGCTGATAGGGCGCCGGCTAAAACCCCGCCAGGCGCCGACATTGATCTTTGGCGACCTCAACGATGTGGCATGGTCGGGCACTACACGGCTTTTTCAAAAGATCAGCGGCATGGCCGATCCCCGCAAGGGACGCGGCTTCTTTAATACCTTCAATGCCAAACATTGGTTCCTGCGCTGGCCACTCGACCACCTGTTTCATTCCACCGATTTTAAGGTAGTTTCTTTGGAACGCCTGCCTTCCATAGGTTCCGACCATTTCCCGATACTTATCACCCTTTGTTTTGTGCCCGAAGCGCGCACGCAGCAGCAGACACCCACCGCAGACCAGGAGGACCGGCAATATGCCGATGAGAAAATTGAAAACGGAAAACAGCATGGCGGGACTTAATCAGGATCCGGCGCTGGTTTTGTAATAATTTTGCGCCTGCAATTCGTGCCGGAAAGCTTTTTTAAAGCAAAGTTTGGAAGGAAAAACAGGATGCTGAAAAAAATTACATTTTACCAATGAAATCGTTAAACCCCAAAGATTACCAACATTTTCTGAAGCCGTACCAAAACTGTACGCTTTGCCCGCGCCAGTGCAACGTCGACCGGTTGGCGGGTGCTGCCGGCTGGTGTCGCAGCGATGCAGGTTTTAATATCGCCTCCATTTGCATCCACCACGGCGAAGAGCCTGTGATAGGTGGCAAGGCAGGCATCTGCAATGTTTTTTTCGACCATTGTAATCTTCAATGTGTTTATTGTCAAAACGATCAGATTAGCAATAACAAGTTAAAACATTCTTCAGGCTATAGTTCGCTTCAGGCAGTGATTGATGAAATTATCCGCTGTCTGGGTCACGGTTGCAAAAGTGTGGGTTTTGTTTCACCATCGCATTATGTGCCGCATGTCAGGATGATTGTGTCGGCGCTGCATGAGTTGGGGCATCACCCTTTTATCGTTTATAATACGAATGCCTACGATCGCGCAGCAACATTGCGAAGCCTCGAAGCGTTGGTGGATGTGTATCTTCCCGATTTTAAATATATGGATGTCACGCTGGCACAGCGTTATTCGCGGGCAAAAGATTATCCTGCAGTTGCAGCACTTGCGCTACGCGAAATGTATCGCCAGAAAGGCTCGTCGCTTATTACCGACGAAGAGGGTGTGGCTATGCGCGGCATATTGGTGCGGCATCTGGTATTGCCCGGGCAAGTCGAAAACAGCCTGGCGGTGTTGCGCTTTCTGGCCGAAGAAATTTCTACCTCCATCCACATCTCGCTCATGTCGCAGTATGCGCCCACGAGGGCGGTGCAGCACTATGCCGGACTCAACCGCGGCATCACACAGCATGAATATCGCCAGGTGCTCGATGCTTTTGATACACTGGGCTTTCGCAATGGATTTATCCAGGAGCTGGAAAGTGGAGGCCATTACAACCCCGACTTCGACAGGGAGCATCCGTTTGAGGAGAGTTAAATTAATTTGAAGCCCAAGCCCTTATTTTAAAAATTCTATAATTACAAATCTTTTATCTCAATCCACAAAGCCGTTTTAAACTTAGCTTTGCACAAAATTGTTGATGAATAAATATCAACCTGTAAAACAAAGGAGTACTATTGAATTTTTCTGATTTTAAATTGCATGATGCCGTGATGGAAGGCGTGGAAGCCGTTGGCTACGAAAAGCCCACTACGGTGCAGGAGCAATCCATTCCGCACATCATGGCGCAAAAAGACGTGATAGCCTGCGCACAGACAGGCACCGGCAAAACAGCCGCTTATGTGTTGCCACTGCTTCATAACTTGCTGACGCACCCCGGCAGCGGCCATAGCATCCGCGCACTGATCATCGCCCCCACACGCGAGCTTGCTGTACAAATCGACCAGCAGCTCGAAGGCTTTGCCTATTTTGCCGGTCTGAGTTCCATCGCCATTTATGGGGGAGGCACCGGTGCAGATTTTGAAACCGAAAAAAGAGCTGTGAAAGAAGGCGCTGATGTGATTGTGGCTACTCCCGGCCGCCTGATTTCGCATCTTACCCTGGGCTACGTAAAACTGGATAAGCTGAACTGTTTGATCCTGGACGAAGCCGACCGCATGCTCGACATGGGTTTTTTGCCCGACATCCAGCGCATCATCAGCTTCCTGCCCAAAGAGCGGCAAACGCTGATGTTTTCGGCTACTATGCCTGAAGAGATACGGCGCCTGGCGCGCAAGGTGATGCACGAGCCGGAAGAGATAAGTCTCGCCGTGTCGAAACCTGCCGAGAATGTGCTGCAGGCTGCCTATATGGTGCACGACAGCCAGAAGACAAAACTGCTCAAGAGCCTGATTCAAGACAAAAAAGAGCTTGCTTCGATATTGATATTTTCGGCAACCAAGTCCAGCGTGAAAGACCTCGAAAAGGAGCTAAAACGCATGAAGATGGACGTGCGCGCGATCCATTCCGACCTGGACCAAAGCGTGCGCAAGGAGGTGCTCAATGATTTTAAAAACCGCCACACACGCATCCTGGTGGCCACCGACATTGTTTCCAGAGGCATCGATGTGGACAACATTAGCCTGGTGCTCAACTACAATGTGCCGCAAGATGCCGAAGATTATGTGCACCGTGTGGGACGTACTGCCCGCGCCGAAAAAACCGGTTTGGCCATTACTTTTATTAACCAGAAAGAAGTGCGCAATTTTCAAAAGATAGAAAAGCTCATCGGCAGCGAGGTGCGCAAGCTGCCACTCCCCGACGAGCTGGGTTCCGGGCCTGACTACGAAGCTTCGCAACGGCGCTTCGGCGGCCGCGGCAGACCAGGCAACGCGAAACCATTTCGTAAAAAAACCGGCGGCAAAAGCGATTCATGCCAAAAGCGGAAACCACGTCCACCAAAAGCACAGGGATAACCCGTTGTAAATTTTGCCTATTTTTGCACCGCTTCGATTTATTAATAATCATTCATCAATGAGTGTTCCCATCAAAGAACTAAGCTACGAAAAGATCAGCAGCATCCTGAAAGAGAAGGATAGCCGTGTGATTTTTCGTAAAACCAACATCATTCCCGACGACGAAGATCTTTTTGCAGAACTGCAGACTTACGTTAACGATAAGAACATTCCGCTTAAGTCGGTGTTGGGCGTCGACATTTATCAATACAGCACCGGCTACGGCCATTTTGAACAAGCACTCATCCCTTTCCTGTTCCGTCGTTTTATGGAGGTGGCCATTGAGCAATGTTTTGCCAACCACAAGTATATCTTTCAGAAATACGACAAGGAAAAAATCAATAAACACTTCATCAGCACCGGCGACGGCGGCTTCTTTATCTTCGATACACCCCTGCACTCGCTGCTTTTTGCCATCAACATGGCCATCATCCTGCGCGTTTACAATGCTTTTCATTTTTACCCAAAGCTGCGCAGCATCATCGGCAGCATCAATTTGCGCTATGCCATCACCTACGATAATATTTACAAATTTGGCGACAACTTCTTTGGACGCGCCATCATCAACTGTGCCCGTATCCTGCAGCGCGACAATCTGAACCGCTGTCTGATAGATCAAAACGTGAACAAGTGGTTTTTGGTAAATATCGGCGGACTGGAAAACCTGCAGGTGATCACCATGACCGAAATTTCAAATATCGAGGAGTTTCTCGACGATTACGACTGCGACATCCTCGACGATTATCCCGACGAGATTTTTGGGATTATCGAAAAACGCACCTATGGCATCATCAACTCCGACATCCTCAAAATCGGCATCATCAAATCAAAAAATACCGAGCTTAATATTTACCTCCTTCATCTTCAGGTAGCGCTCAAGCTCATCAACGACGACGATCCCGAACAAACCAAGGTCTTTACCATCAGTCTGGGAAATCTCAATACCACAGGGATTTAGTTGTTCGGTGTTCGGTGTTCGGTGTTCGTTGTTTGTTGATTTTGTGATTTGTAAAATGGAATTTATTTGGAATTTGAAATTTTGATTTAGAAATTTATTCAAACACTCGCTTTCAGAGCAGGGCGAAGGGCGCGGGGAGCAGGGCGCGTGGCGAAGGACGAAGGGCGCAGGGCTCTGAATTAGCGCCATAGGCGCGACACCTCTATTGATTTTGGATTTTAAATTTTAGATTTTAATTCAACAGGCTAAGCCTGTAAAAATAACATGGCCGGGGTGCAACCTCGACCAAACCCAGACGACGTTTTTGAGGTGCAGCGCACCGGTGATCTTTGTAGTAAAGGAGCTGACAAACACTTTGAGGTGCAGCGCACCAAAATATTTTTTCATCACCACCAACCAGATTAGTGCAAATTCCAAAAATCAATAGCGCAAGCATCGGTAGCTGGAGTAACCTTGCTGAGTCTGTCGAAGTATCCGTGTTCTATAAAAGTTTGTGAATAATGCAGGTTAGATCACTCCGTTTTCGATCATGCGCACGATCACTTCGATGTTGCGGTCTTCGCCTTCGGGTTCGTAATTTACTTTGAGGTTGTAGCCAAATATTCGTGCAAACGACTGATAAAAGAAAGCTACAAACATTCCTCTGAAATCCTGCACCAGATCGTAGGAGGTGTTGCCCGTTTCGCGGTCGACAAGTTTTATGAGTATTTTGCCCTGGCTGATGGTGAGTTTGCGCAGCTCGCCGCCATATTCGTCCTGTATCTGTTTTTCGATTTCTTTCATGATCTGGCGCTTTTCGCGATCGCTCTCTATTTGGCTGAGCACCGTTTCGTATTCCACGAGTTTTTGTCCGGCGAGTTTGGCCCAGGGATACACTCTTTTTACGTTGTAGATGAGCTTGTTGTTGCGGCGCACCTCACGCTGGGTTTTCATTATCCGGAAATCGAAAACTTCTACCGGCGAAAGCTTTATGTAAGGCAGCGTGTCGCCATCGACAACGCGGACGGGGAGGAGATGATATTTGGATTCCTGTGCTTGCAGCAGGGGCGTTGCGGCGAAAATTACAAATATGACAAGAAGTATATTTCGCATAAAAAGGTTTTTTTAATGCAAAATAACGCTTTACGCAGCATGAATATTTGATGGATGCGCAAAACGACTGCCGGAACAGGGTGCTGTTTTAAGCTACCCGCATACGTACAAAGCTTTTCCTTTGTAGTTGTTGCTCGGCATATTTGCCGTTGACTTCCAGCCTTTTCACATTCTTTTTATCAGGCAGCTCAAACATGGCATCCGTGAGGATGGCTTCCATAATGGAGCGCAGTCCGCGGGCACCCAATTTGAACTCGATGGCTTTTTCGACGATAAAACTCAGCGCCTCATCAGTAAAGGTAAGCTCGATGCCGTCGATGTGGAACAGCCTGATAAACTGCTTGGTGAGCGCATTTTTAGGCTCGGTGAGGATGCGTCGCAAGGCCGTGGCATCCAGCGGATTGAGAAACGAAACTACCGGCATGCGCCCCACAATTTCGGGGATGAGTCCAAACTTTTTCAGATCGGGCGGGGCTATGTATTGCAACAGGTTGGCCTTGTCGATGGCTTCGGTTTCTTTATCAATTTGGTAGCCCACCACGTTGGTGCGCATGCGTGAGGCTATAATTTTGTCGATGCCATCGAAGGCGCCCCCGGCGACAAACAATATGTTTTGCGTATTGACTTGTACATATTTTTGTTCGGGATGTTTGCGGCCTCCCTGTGGCGGCACATTCACAATGGAGCCTTCGAGCAACTTGAGCAGCGCCTGTTGCACGCCTTCGCCCGACACGTCGCGGGTGATGGACGGGTTGTCGCTCTTACGGGCTATCTTATCGATTTCGTCGATAAACACAATGCCCCGTTCGGCAGCTTTCACATCGTAATTGGCGGCCATCAGCAGCCTGGAAAGGATGCTCTCGACATCTTCTCCCACGTAGCCCGCCTCGGTGAGGATGGTGGCATCGGCGATGGCAAACGGAACTTTCAGCATCCGGGCGATGGTTCGTGCCATCAGCGTTTTACCAGTTCCCGTTTCGCCCACGATGATGATGTTCGATTTTTCGATCTCTACATCATCCTCCTCACTTTGCTTGCTTTGGTCGATGCGCTTGTAATGGTTGTACACCGCCACCGAAAGCACACGCTTGGAATCCTCCTGACCGATAACATACTGATCGAGAAAATGCTTTATCTCGGTAGGTTTGGGCAGTTTTAGTTTGGCGTGGCTTTTATGCGAAATCTTACTATCCTCCTCCAGAATGGCCGAGGCCTGTTCTACGCATTCGTTGCAGATATTACCATTGATGCCCATGATGAGCGTCCCGGTTTCGTTTCTGCTTCTTCCGCAAAAAGAGCATTTATCGGTTTGTTTGGCCATTATTATTAGTTAAGGGTATTAATTTTTTAAAAAAAAAAGAGAGAGCCGACATTATTTTTTGGAGCGGTCGAGTATTTCGTCGATCATGCCATAATCTTTGGCTTCCTGCGAGGTGAGCCAGTAGTCGCGGTCGGCATCTTTCCAAATTTTCTCAACGTCCTGGTTGCTGTGTTTGGCGATGATTTCGTAGAGTTCATTTTTGAGTTTTAAAATCTCGCGAGCAGTAATTTCGATGTCGGAAGCCTGTCCCTGGGCGCCGCCCATAGGTTGGTGGATAAGGATGCGGGAGTGCTTGAGGGCGGTGCGTTTGCCAGGTTCTCCGGCACACAACAATATGGCGCCCATCGAAGCAGCCATACCTGTGCAAATGGTAGCCACGTTGCTGCCGATGTACTGCATGGTGTCGTAGATGCCAAGGCCGGCATACACCGATCCGCCGGGGGTGTTGAGATAAACTTGTATGTCTTTCGACGAATCGGCCGATTCCAGGTAAAGGAGCTGTGCCTGAACGATGTTGGCAACGTGATCGTCGATGGGTACACCCAGAAATATGATACGGTCCATCATCAGTCGCGAAAAGACGTCCATCTGTGCCACGTTAAGCTGCCGCTCTTCGATAATGGTGGGGGAGATGTAATTGGTAAAGGCTGAGTTGTATTTGTGCAGCGACATGCTGCTGATGCCGCGGTGTTTTACGGCGTATTTATTAAAATCTTCTGGTGAATACATTGTTGGTATGTGTGTTAGTTTGTTTTTAAAACGACTGCTTTTGGCAAATGTTCATGTACATTATTGTACTTCCTCGTCGTGCTCAGTTTGCTGGCTGTCGGTATGATCGTGATCGTGATCGTGACCGTGATCGTCGTCGTTGTTTGATTCAAATGATTCCGCAACCTTTCGTTTTAGTTCTTCAGGAGTAACTTCCACTACCTCTTGCTGCACATGTTGGTTCATTACGTCAGCAATGCGCTCGTTATAAATTTGATCGTGGATGCGGCGTACTTCCTTCTTGTGTTTTTCCATGTAATTGTCGGCAAACATTACCAATTGCTTGTTGAGTTCTTCGTCGTCAGCACCCATTTCGCCTGAAGCCGAAAAGTACCTGCGGAACTGATTCATAATTTCGGTACGCACGTCGTGGTCGCTCACCGAAATCGCAGGGTATTTTTTCATCAGCGCATCCTGTATCAGTTGCAGCTTCATCCCACTTTGGTAGCTGTCGAAATTCTTCTCAATTTCTTCCATCGACATCTGGCCGTCGTTGTTGGCGAAGAGCCATTTTTTAAGGAATTCCTCAGGAAGCTGCAGATCGTTAATTTCGATGAGATGATCGAAGGCAAGACGGGCGAAAATATGCTTGCTGTCGTCGTCATCATAGAGCTTCACCTCCGGACGCACTCTTTCTTTAAACTCTTCTTCGGTGTTGATTTGATCGTTGGGAAAGATAATTTTATAGAAATCCTCGTTCATTTCTGCTGCCTTGTAATGTTCTATCTTCATTATCTCCATCATAAAAGTGCCGGAGATATTTTCAGCTTCGTTTTCGTCTATTCCCAGCATTTTGGCTGCTGCAGCAGGGGTGGCAGTAATTTTTAAAGGATCGAAATTGAACGATTGGCTAACCCTGCCGCCGATCAACTTTTCGCGGAAGCTATCATCGGCAATGTCTGCAATTTCTATTCTGGTGTTGTTCGAAATGCCGTCTTCATTAATAATGCCTTCCTGATCCAGCTCATCAATCTGAACTTCCAAAAAGTCGCCGGCTTCTATTGTTTCTTTTTCAATAAATTCTCCCTGATCTTCCAAGGCTCTGTCGATGAATGGTTGCAAAGCGTCATCATCTATTTTCACAGCATATTTTTCGATAGGATCGAACGTGGTAAGGTCAACGTTAATTTCGGGAAGAAAGGCAATGTCGAAAGAGAAAGTGAAATTGCGGTCGCGCGTGAAGTCGATATCTTTATCGACGGGTCGCGACAGCGGGTAGCCCAATAAGTCCAGTTTATTGTCGCGGATATAATTCTCGAGTGCTGACGAAACCACTTTATTCACCTCCTCAACGAGCAGTGTGGTGCCATATTTTTTCTCGATAATGCTTACGGGGACTTTGCCCGGACGGAATCCCGGCATCACAGCCTTGCGTCGGTGCTCACGCAATTCTTTCTGATATTGTTGCTCATAATCTTCCTGGGTTATCTCCATTTTGATGATACCAATCAGGTTGCCGGTAGTTTGGTGTGTAATGTTCATATAGTGAGTTTTTACTATTTTGGGCTGCAAAAGTACTACAAAACCTTTTACACCCAATTGTGTCCGCCTTCCGGCTTTATTACGTTTTCTATCTGCTTTGCGCAGAAATATTCTCTCTGCATTTCATTATTTATTGGCTGTGGCCAAAGAGGTGCTATCGGAGTCATTCCCAAATTTGTAGCATCAGTAATTGGTTAAAACTTAATATTTTAACTATTTCCTGCTCATAGCTGGTTTACCGGCAATTTCGTCGACCAGCCTGATGGCTTCGCAAATGAAGCCGGCACATTGGTTATCAAAAACATTATTGGCGTAAGCCTGCCGCAGCTCGTCTGAATTTCTTATCTGCAATCCTATCAGCGCGCTGCATCGGAGCGAATGGAACTTTTCGAGAAACCGCTTTCTGAAATCCCCGGCAGCAGCTTTTAGCATGGGCTTGTTGCCGGGCGTGTGCTGTGTATGCCCCAACTTAAGGCCAAGCACTAACAGCGCTCCCGAAACAGCTCCGCACACTTCGCCTTCGCCCATGCCTCCACCTAAAGTCGCCCCCATGCGTTCCAGCTCATCACGCGACAAGTTTAGCTCGCCGGCGTAAGCACTCAGCACCGATTGCGCACAGTTGAGATTGCCCGCAAATTGCTGACGTGCATAGTTGCACTTTTCATCCGTCGTCATCTTTATCCATTTTTATGAGGTATTATTAAAACAAAACCCTCAATTGGATCTTTGAGGGTCAGGTTCTTAAAAGGATTTTGTGCGGATGAAGGGACTCGAACCCCCATGTCTTTCGACACCAGATCCTAAGTCTGGCGCGTCTACCAATTTCGCCACATCCGCTTTTTTGCGGCTGCAAATATAGATGTTTTTGAAAAAGAGGTTGTTTTTTATTTTCTGACGTTTCGAGATCCTGCAGACGCTCGAAAGTCCAGGAAAAGGACTCGTGGCAACTTTCTGTTCAAGAAACTTTGGGATGGAAATGTCAACCCGAAACATAATAGAGAATTGGAAAAGAGGTGGTCGTCACAAAATTTGCGACAACCACTCACCAACCGCTTTTTCATTTTAATTTTGCAGCATGGATTACAAGAGCGATTACCATTATCTGCGCAACAAAGCTGATGTTCCGGCCAGGGACATTGATCTCTATCATGGCCAATATCGTTTGCATCGCCAAAGGTTTGTTTCTGATAATTGCCATATTCTTACAGGCGAAGATCACTACACCGATCAGGGCATTACATTTCCTCGCACGCCCGATTTCCAACACGCCGTCTCGCCTGAGATCAACGAAATACTCAACCTGGCCGACTCGAAGGTGCGCGAAAACCAGTTTTTCGATTACATCATTTTTAAGCCGGCACATCCTGCCAAAGCCCGTGGCATTATTATGATGTTTCACGGGCTGAACGAAAAAAACTGGGACAAATATCTGGTGTGGGCGCGCCAACTGATGCAGCGAACCGGCAAGGCGGTGGTGTTGTTTCCCATCGCTTTTCACATGAACCGCTCGCCTGAAGACTGGTCGCATACCCGCCTGATGAACGATCTGCGCTATGTGCGCCAGGGTTTGTTTCCGGCGGTGGTGGCGTCGTCGTTTGCCAATGTGGCCATCAGCACGCGCCTGCACATCCTGCCACAACGCTTTTTCTGGTCGGGCGTGCAGACTTTCTGGGATGTCGTTCAGTTGATCAATCAGATAAAAGCCGGGCAGCACCCGCTCATACACGCGGAGGCTACCATTGATTTCTTTGCCTACAGCATAGGCGCTTTTCTTACGCAGGTGCTGCTATTGGACAACCCGCAAGGGCTGCTCGATAAGTCGCGTCTGTTTATCTTTTGCGGCGGACCGGTGTTCAACCGCATGTCGCCGGTGCGCAAAACCATCCTCGACAGCGAAGCCAACATCGCTTTGTATTCATTCTTCCTTGAGCACCTCGACAGCTATCTGAAAACCGACCGGCGGCTGGCGCATTATTTCAGCAGCGCCCACAGCGAAGGCCTGGTGTTCCGCTCAATGATCGATTACAACAAACTTATCGAATTCCGCGAAGAGAAGCTAAATCAAATCAGCAGCCGACTGATGGCTGTGGCGTTAAAAAAAGATACCGTAGTTCCCTATTATGAAGTCCTGAACACCTTGCGCGGCACCGAGCGCATCATTCCCATCGAGGTAAAATTGATCGATTTCCCGTTTTCCTATTCTCACGAAAATCCTTTTCCACTCACCGGCAATTGCCGCTCAGCCGTCAACGAAGCCGTCGATCAGGTTTTTGGCATGGCAGCGGAGTTTCTTAATTGAGATTTTTAAAGTTGAGATTTATTTAAGGGCGGCTGACGGGTTTTCCAATAACTTTTGCAATAAGCTGATTGTAAAGCTCCATCACCTTTTGCACCACCGAATGTTTTACGCTTAGCGCATGATTATCTATCCGGCACACGGGCATTACACGCGGCGAAGTGCCGGTGATAAAAGCTGCCTGCACCTGACCCAGCGCACCGATGTGGATGGCTTTTTCGATGTATCGGATATTATTTTCTGTGCAAAGCTCCAGCACTTTCTGCCGGGTGATGCCTCCAAGCACCAAATCCAGGGGTGCCGTCCGGAGTTCATCGTTTATCACAAAAAAGATATTCGACTTGCTGCCTTCGGTAACCAGTCCCTGTTGATTTATCAGCAGCACCTCGTCGGCGCCGGTGGCTTTCTTCAGTGCTTCGGCCTGCTGGGTCAGGGAGGCGTTCACCACTTTTACGTTGGGCTTAGGCCCCTCGTGATGCAGGCTCTTTAGGCCGTATCCATTGACGTATTCAGCAGGTGCAGGGTAATGGTGCGGAAAGAAAAAAGCATACAACTCCTGGCGACCGCTTTCCTGATTTTCCTTTGGGAATGTTACCGTAATGCGAATATTCCCCTCATTAATCTCGTTTTTGCCGGCCAAATGATGCAGGCCCGATTTTAACGATTCAAGCGTTGTTTCCAACTGCCGTTGCATAAGCGTCGCCGATTGTTGCAGGCGCAGCAGATGCTCGTCTACGAACAGCGGAACCCCATCGATCAGGCGCAGCACTTCATACACTGCCGTAAGCTCCGGCAAGCCCTCCAAATCTTCAGCAGCTTTTAGTTGTTGATTGTGCAAATAATATTTCCCAATGATTTTCATGTTTATTTTTGTTTTTATGAAATACTTTGCCGCTGGTGGGGGCGATTCAGCGAGTTTTGCAGCAGGTTGTAGGTGGGCTTAAACTCGGTGCGCAGCAGCGGCCATTTGTCAGTATAAAAATTGAAGAGCTTTAGGATTTTATCATAATTACTGTTGAGGTACATCTTGATGGCCGAATGTTTCACAGGCGGATTCATCGATTCTGCTACATTTTTGGCCGTAAGCGGGATGTTGTTTTTGCGCAGATCGGTAACAATATTTTCGATAATATTCAGATAATTAAAGGGTTTCTCCAAATTGCTGTTGAGGTGGACGTCATGAATTTCCTCCTGGCGCTGCAGGGTGTGGAAGTTGAGGAAAAATTCCGGGATCTCTGTCACCTACTGTCCGCCGGCGGGGTGCAGGTTGTTGGCAATTCGCACGCCGGCCTTAATAGCATTTTCAAGTCTGAAATATTCGCCTTCATAGCGCCTGATCTGCTCCAGCGCTCCGGCCGAAAACTGGTAATTACGCTGGTATTGCTCCGAAAGATTTTTCAGATAGAAGCGGCAGGAATCCACCAGCCGCTCGCGGTACATGCCGCGCATTTGTTTCAATTGCGACCGCAGATTTTCGATGATGGCGCCATTGGCTTTGAAAGCCTGCTCGAAGTCGTCCCACATAAATTTATCGTCATGAGCCTCGGCTATCAATGCCGCAACCGACGCAGCATAAGCGCGTCCCACCAGATCTTTTTCGCGCATGGTCACCGTTTTGGTGCTGGTTGTCATTCCCAGGTTGCTGAAGTCGGGACGAAAATAAAAAAACACCAGGTCGCTGCCCGGACGAAGGTCGGGATTTCCGACGGCAATCATCAGCACAAGTTTTTGTAGCTCGCTTAGCAAGTCGTTGCTGATGTTTTCGGTGTCGACGTCGATCCAGGGCAGCGCCTCTTTTTGCAGCCACTCAAAAGGCGCACGCCCTTTTCGCAGCTTTTCCATCGCTACAGTGCAACAACTGATGTCCATGGGTTCGCCATAGGGGAGCTCCAATCCGGTGCGGGTTGTGCGCCCAGCCAGTTGCTGCTGCTGCTCGTCGTAATACACCACGTCCACGCGCTCCACCCCGGGCACCAGCAGGTGGCCGTAGCGAAGTAGCTTAACAACAGGATGGCGCACAAACGAAAATTCGGCAAGCATCGGAGCAGGTTTTTTATGAGATTAACAGCCAACAAACCAAAACAGGCGCTAAGATAATTCTTCTTCCTAAAACAACAGCTTTTTTAAGTAATAATTTAAGACTTTTAATTAATAATCTTAAGCTCATGTAAAAATGTAAGTAACCTGCTTAAGCTAAAAATAACCGCCAAAAATCACTGATAATCTTTGTTTCAGACATATTGAGGCTTATTTTTGTCATCGACTTTTTATTGATTCTTTTGGGAATTCTGATCTAAGGTTAAGATTTATTAATCACCCATGAAAATTTTTAATACGATGAACACACTACATTATCGATTTTCCGAAACAGCACTTCCTGTGAACGAAATCAGAAAAACAAAAGCCAGACACCCCCTGGCGAAGGGTATCAGAAAAGGATGCTGGCGGCAGCCGGATATCGACTGGCAAGCATGGTGGCGGCAGGCTTATCGTTTGCTCTTTGAGCTGATTTCGGCTGCTGGAAGGCGCTTTGCAACTTTATTCGCTTTTGCAATCCTGCAGATTGTTAATCTTAAGCGCTTTTTGATGATAAAGGAAGAACTTTTGGCAGAGGCGTTTTATGAGGCGATGGACAGCTTTTTTGTGATGGGCACAGTAGCCGAACATCGTCTGTTGACCGAACCAGTCGGCCATCAAAATTTTGCGTCTTCAGGAGAGAGAGCGCTGCACGTTTCAGTGGCAGCTCGCCGCAGCAATGCGCATTATTTTGGTTTAACCAATGGCTTTAATAAAAACGTTGCAGAAGCCACTAAGACAACTCGTTGGACAAACGAAAATTATAATAAGAAAATAAAATCCCGGCAGGGGAAATTCTCAAAATTGCTGTTTTGGAAAAAATGGATTAACAATGCGACAGAAGGTTCGTATCACAACATTATAATGCATCTATTAAAAATCCAATCAAAGACAGCACACCCGGAAACAGGTACAGCTTATTTGAAGTGTTGATTTACAAAATCCCCCGTTTCGACACTGGCTGTTGAAGATGCGGACAAATCGCATTTGCAAGTGGGTGAGGGTTCAGGGCGGGTGGCCTTCGGTTAAATTGCTGTTAATAAAAGTTGTTGCCGCTATTCTCGCCGTCAATTTTATCTATTTTTGCCCGTCTTTTCAAAAAAAATAAAACAACACGTGCACTTTGAAGCTTCAGGCAAAACATGACCAGGCAGCACTTTTCGTCAACACGCGTCAGCAGGTACAGGATGCTGCTGCCCGTATGGCAGCAATTGCGCTCAGCGAGATGGATCAGGTGAAGTTGCTCGACCGTTTCGACAAGAAATTTGTTTTTCCGCTCTTTGGCTTGCCCATAGTTCTTTCGGAAGCCGGACGCTGCTATCGCATTCTGGAGATAGAAGGGCACCGGATAATGGCTTACCGCAACATCTATTATGATACGCCGGAGCTGGCCATGTACCTGGCGCACCACAACCGCAAGCTCAACCGCTACAAAGTGCGTCGCCGCGAATATCTGACCACGGGACAGATGTTTTTTGAAATAAAATTTAAGAACAACAAAAGACGTACTGTCAAAAAACGTTTGCTTACCACCAATCGCAGTCTTGAGCTAAGCAAGGAGGAACGTAAATTTTTGAAAAGAAACTCGCCCTATAAACCACGGGAATTGCAGCCAGTGCTGAACAGCCGTTTTGAGCGCATCACCCTGGTGCACCGCCACAATCATGAGCGTGTGACCCTCGACATGAATTTAAGCTATAACTACAACAGTAACGATGTAAACCTTCTGCTGCCCGTGATTGCAGAAATAAAACAGGAGAGAAGTTCCGGCTTCTCCGATCTCGAAAAGATTTTGCGTAAGCATCACATTCTTCCTGCACGGTTTAGCAAATATTGCACAGGTACCATCCTGCATCATCCAACCATAAAACACAATCGTTTTAAAGAATTATTAATCAGGCAAAACAAAATGCATTATGATTATGCTATTGCTCCACTTTATAAATGATCCCAAACTTTTCGGGATCGAATTTTTCAATGGCCACGATTTTCTGGTGATGGCCTTCAGGTTTTCGCTCAACCTGATCTTTACGCTCATCATCGTGCGCTATATCTATTACGCCAACAACCGCCGTAAAGAATATCTTTTCACCTACATCCTCATCAGCATCAGCGTATTCTTTTTATCTTATTTGCTGCAAATGGGCGATTTGCAACTGGGATTTGCGTTGGGGCTTTTTGCTTTGTTTGGCATCATCCGCTACCGCACCAATCCTATTCCCATCAAGGAGATGACCTACCTCTTTTTGGTTATCTGCATTTCGGTGATGAATGCTTTGTCCGACAAGGAGATCAGCTACGCAGAGCTGCTTTTTGCCAACACTATGCTGGCTTTGATAACGGTGGTGATCGAATATTTCTGGAGCTATCGCCACGAATCGAGCAAAACGATCACCTACGAGAAGATTGATCTGATAAAGCCCCAAAACCAGAAGCGATTTATCGAAGACCTGCAGAAACGCACCGGACTGAAAATAAACAGGGTAGAGATTGGTAAAATTAATTTTCTGCGCGACACAGCCGAAATCACCATCTATTATTTCTGGGACAAATATTCCACAAACTTCTTCGAGAGCGAATCGCTCGACAATTTCTCTTTTAAAGAGGAGGAGGAGGATTGATGAAAATCTTTATCAGTATAAAAAGTATGCTTTTGCTGTTGCTTATCGCAATGGTTTCTACGTCCGCGCATGCTCAGGATTACAGCCATGGTGATGCCGTGCCGTTGTTTTCGTCGCACGACATGCTGCAAATCATCATCCGTGCCGACCTGCAAACTATTAACAACGACGTAGGGGAGGAGCGGCAGGAGCATCCCGCTACTGTGCAGTATCTGCAAGGCTCCGATACCGTTAGCCTCGATGTGCAGATTTCCACACGCGGCAATTTTCGCCGAAAGGCCAAAAACTGTACATTCCCGCCTTTGCGCATCAACTTTAAGAAAAAACAGGTGAAGGGAACTTTGTTTGATGGAATAAACAAAATAAAACTGGTAGTTCAGTGCCGCCCCAATTCGATAGTTTATGAGCAGTATGTGCTGGAAGAGTATCTGATTTACCGCGTTTACAATATCCTCACCGACACCAGCTTTAGGGTGCGTTTGGCGCAAATCACTTACATCGACCAGGGGCGTAAAACCAAAACCTGGCAGAGCTATGCTTTTTTCATCGAACCCGATGGTTGTTTTGAAAGTCGTCTGCACATGGTCGAATCGAAAAAGAAATACCTGATGCAGGACAGCACGCAGTTCGATCACGTTAGTCGCCTGGCCATTTTCGAGTATTTTATAGGCAACACCGACTGGGCGGTTACAACACTTCACAACATCAAGCTCTTCCGGGTGGATACGCTGCAGCGCCCTTACGCCATTCCCTACGATTTCGCCTGGGCGGGGGTTATCAGCACCGAATATGCAGAGCCACTGCCACATTTCAACATCGACAAGGTGAGCGACCGCTTCTTCCGCGGGCAATGCCGAAGGATGGAACAATTAAAAGAGAATTTTGAATTTTTTAAATCTAAAAAAAACGAAATCTACGCCTTGTACGAAAACTTTGAACCCCTGCGCAGCCGCCAGCGGAAAGATGCCCTGAGCTATTACGATAAGTTTTTCGACATCATCGCTAACGATGCCAGGATACAAATTGAATTTATCGACAGATGCCTCGAAAAGCAAAAGCAATAGTTGAGCTGATGAACATATCTGTCATAATCAGAGTTATTTATCGTTGTTATTACATATCAAAAAAACAACATGAAAATATTGAGCTGTCTTAGCTCAAAGCCATCTGGAACCAATCATCATGCATAAATCGATCAGCTTCTTTTTAGTGATACTTCTCCCGCTGTTTTCTGCCGCTCAGCATCACACGGCTACAGAAAAGCAGGTGTTGAAGTCGGTGAAGCAAGGCACTACGGAAGTATTGGCTGATTATCTGACCCATGGTGGCGATGCGGACGCCACTCTTGACGGGCAGAAAAAAACATTGCTTAGTTATGCTGTCAACTACCAAAACCTGAAGGCAGTGAAGCTTCTGCTCGACAATGGTGCCGATGTAAATCTGGTTTCGGATGGCAAAACCCCGCTCATGTTCGCAATTCAAAACAAAAATTACCGCATTATGAACTTGCTGCTACATGCAGATGCTGACATCGAAACTGAAATTAACAACAAAAATACAGCACTGATTTATGCCGTTAAGCAGCGCTGTCTGCTATGTGCGCAGATGCTGGTAGGAAATGGCGCCACGGTGCAATACCGAAACGGCAAAGGTATGTCGGCGCTGGATTACGCCAATTTAACCAACAACGTGCCGATGGCTGAATATCTGGTGCGCGTGATCGAGATGCAAAATTATTACAAAAACCTGTCCGCCTATTTCGACGGGCCACACATGCAGTGGCTTAGCGACAATCTGTTGCGTGTGTTTTATATGGAATACGACACCACACTTCATAACTTTTTGATCGACGAGAGATTTGTGGATGTGAATAGCGACACAACGATAGTGCACGGTTTTGCCGGCGACACGACAAATTATACCATCACGCGGCATATTGCAACCGAGCCTACCCACTTCGATAATGTCGACAAAATCATGGCATTTGGCGATTTGCATGGCCACTATTCGGCACTGATAAAGTTTATGCAACATCACAGCGTTATCGACGATAAACTGCAATGGAGCTGGGAGAGTGGCCATGTGGTGATTCTGGGCGATGTTTTCGACCGTGGCAACGAAGTTACCGAAACACTTTGGTTTATCTATCAACTGGATCAGCAGGCACGCCGCAAAGGTGGAAGAGTACACCTGCTGTTGGGCAACCATGAAGTGATGGTGATGCACAACGACACGCGATATCTTAACCGCAAATACGAGCTGTTCTCCAACTATTTTATGCGCGACTACTCCGGGCTTTATGACAGTACATCGGTGCTGGGGCGTTGGCTGCTGAGCCGAAATACAGTTATTACCATCAACGATCTGCTCTTTTCGCATGCCGGCATTTCGCCCGCAGTGCTCCGGATGGGAATCCCGCTCGAAAAAATTAATTCGCTGGTGCTGGAATATCTCAATACCGATCCTAATCAACCCAGCAAGGAGGCCGCCCTGATGAACCTGCTGCTCAACGAAAACGGGCCGTTGTGGTACAGAGGATATATGCTTGATGGCGTTATCGGCGAGCTGATAGGCCAGAAAGAGGTAGATAAAATTCTTGCTTTTTATAATGTCGACAAGATCATCATCGCCCATACCGAAGTGCAACAACTCACCTCTATGTACGACGGAAAAGTAATTGCCATCGATGTTCCTATCCGCACCAGCGGCATAATACCCGAGGCGCTGCTGATAGAAGATCGCGGATTTTACCGGCTAAGCATTGAAGGGAAAACACTGTGCGGGAAAGAGTATGGAAAAAAGCAGGAGAATTAAAAACCCGAATCGTGGCTGCTGAAAAAAAAAGGTTTTAGTTCAGATAAAACCGATACCCAACCTCTTCGAGCTTCTTGTTGATCATCAGCAGAAAATTTAGTTTTTCGATGAGCAGGTGTTCGCGCTCGTAGTGGCTTTTGGCTTTGATGAGGGCATATTTCTCTTCGATGTCGAGCGGGAGCTGGCCGGCAATTTCCAAAATGCGCTGCGCATCACCCATCATCTGCCGCGACAGATCCTGGTCTATCTCTTTGATCTGCTGCTTGTAGTTGTTAAAAAAATCTGCGAGTTTAGCAGATGCTTTCCTGTTGTACATATCCAGGAATTCTACGCTGCCGCCGCCATACAGTTTGCCGGGCAACTTCTCGAAGATGGAGTTGATGCGAAATAGACGTTCGCCACGCACCAGGATATCAAGCTCGCCGGTGGGGCTAGAGGCCAAAATTTTGTGGACTTTCACCACAGAACCATACGTGCAAATGGAATCCTTTTTTAGGTAAGGAATGCCAAAAGAGCCGCCGGTTTCGTTCATCTCGTGGATGAGCTGTTTGTAGCGCGGTTCGAAAATATGCAGCGGCTGTATCTCGCCGGGAAATATAATAATGCCTATCGGAAAAAGGGGGAAATTATCGACCATTCTGATAAAAATTTTCTGTTGAGTGATTTTCAAAAACTAATAACACAGCACTCATTAAATTGTTTCCACACAAAAGGTGACATTGCCTTGATGAACCCTTACAAATAAAGGTTTATTGATTGCTTTAAAAAAAATCAGCACTTTTGTAAATCGCTTTGTAATCCGTGCCAAATCAAACGCTGTTATTTTATTAATAAATAAAAAGAAAACATGAAGAAACCCTTTCGGAAAATGTTGATGATCCTGCTGGTGATGTTTCTTGCCGGCGCATGCAGCAAGCGGGATTCCGCTGGTGATGCACTTGATATTTCACTCCGGGAAATAGAACTCCCGGCAGCACCCGCGTTGAATGGATTTGCTCTTGCCACTGTTGGCGGCAGATGGCTGGTGCTTGGCGGGCGTCACGACGGCTTGCACGATCACCGTCCCGAACTTTCCTATCCCTCCGACAGCGCCGCCAACGCCATATGGCTGATCGATCCGGTGAGCCATCAGGTATGGCAAAAAGGGCTGGATAGCCTGCCCGTCAATATCCGCGAGCAGTTGCAGGCGGTAAACGCAGCTTTTTATCAGCACAACAACCAACTGCTCATCGCCGGAGGCTATGGCTGGAGCCAATCGCGTGAAAGCTACGTCACCTATCCGTATCTGCTGGTGGCAGATGTGGAAGCGCTTGCCTCGGCAATTATTAATAAAACAGATGCTACGCCTTGCTTTACGCAAATAACCGATTCGATGATGGCGGTGGCTGGCGGAGCGATGGGGCGTATCGGCCCGGAATATCTGCTGGTGTTCGGGCAGCGCTTCGATGGCCGCTATACTACCCAGCCCAACCGCGGGCACCGGCAGCAATACACCCATCAGATTCGCCGCTTTGCGCTCGACGCCGACGGATACATCAGGCACACCGGCGCACAAACCGACACAATCCATTTTCATCGCCGCGATTACAACCTGCTGCCGCAAATTTTTCCCGACGGTTCTATGGGATATACTGCCTTTGGTGGAGTATTTCAATACGATCGCAATTTCCCGTGGCTTTATCCCATCGACATCATGGCCGACACAGCGCTGGCAATTACAGCTTTTCAACAAAAATTCAACAATTACCACTGCGCCTGCCTCCCGGTTTATCAGCAAAGCCGGCAGCGCATGGACAATCTGTTTTTTGGCGGCATGGCCCGCTATTTTCCGGATGAACAAAGTGGCGAAGTGAGCGATGATCCGTTGGTGCCGAGCATCAACACCATCGCGCAGGTTACACGAAGAGCCGATGGTTCGCTTCACGAAACTGTGTCCAACATCCACATGCCGGCGCTGCTGGGGGCGGGAGCCTCTTTTATCCTTGCGCCTGATGTTCCGGTTATCGATCACAAAATCATCGACTTCGACCGGCTGCCACCCGGGCGTAATTTAGTCGGTTATATCTATGGCGGACTGCAAAGCTCGCATCCCAATATCTTCCTGCGCCCGCTAGGAACCAGTGTATCTGTTAACAGGATATTTGAAGTTTATCTGGAGAAGTAGAAAAAAATCCTTGTAAGGGGATTTGAATAGCAGGGGATGAGGTCGTGATGATTTGAAATGCAATGGCGCAAACCTACATGATTACAAATTCCAGCTTTGCTGGTTCTGGTTTTTTTTAAATCCTCATAAAATCCTCCCGCAGAACACAGTCGAGATTTTCGAGCAGGAAGTCGGCATCTTTTTGCGAAAAGCAAAGCGGCGGTTTTATTTTCAGCACATTATTATCTGGGCCATCTACGCTCATCAGTATTCCGCGTTGCCGCATCCGGTTGGCCAGGTAAGCAGCCTGGCCAGTGGCAGGCTGGAGTTTAGATGGATTTTTGATGAGTTCAAAACCCAAAAACATTCCCATTCCCCGCACATCGCCGATGATGGGAAACTTGTTTTGTACTGTTTTTAGATTTTCGATAAGATAGTTGCCGGTGGCGCGAGCGTTTTGTTGCAGGTTTTCTTCTTTAATAACTTTGAGCACAGCGCTGCCTATGGCACACGAAACGGGATTTCCACCAAAAGTGTTGAAATATTCCATACCATTGGCAAAAGCATCAGCAATAGTTTGTGTAGTTACCACGGCTGCCAGCGGATGACCATTGCCGAAAGGCTTGCCCACCGTCACGATGTCGGGCACCACATGCTGCTGTTCAAAAGCCCAGAAAGTATGGCCAACTCTTCCAAAGCCCGTTTGCACTTCGTCGGCAATACAAACTCCGCCGTTGCGGCGCACCGCAGCGTATATTGCGGCCAGATAGCCTTGCGGCAGCACAATTTGTCCGCCGCAGCTCAGAATGCTTTCGCCGATAAATCCAGCCACATTGCGCGCTTTATTATGGATTTGCTCCAATAACTGATGAATGTATTGCGCATACGCTTTGCCCGCCATTTCGCTTTCGCGGATGACGCCCCGAAAAATATCAGGCATTGGTAAAATGTGGGTATGTTCGGGAGTGCCGCGTCCGCCTTTGCCATCAAACTTATAACTGCTTACATCAATGCAGGCGCCGGTATTGCCATGATAGCACGTTTCGATTGCGATAATGTCCTTTTGTTGTGTCAAAGTTTTTGCCATCCGCAGCGCCAGTTCGTTGGCTTCGCTGCCGGAGTTGACGAAATAAACCACCGAAAAGGGTTTAGGAAAAGTTTCCAAAAGCTCCCCGGCCAGTTGCACAATGTTGTCGTGCAGATAGCGCGTGTTGGTGTTGAGCACAGCATTTTGCCGACAGGCGGCCTCCACCACCGCCGGATGTTCGTGGCCTACATGCGCCACATTGTTCACCGTATCGAGGTAGCGGCGGGCGTTTGCGTCGTAGAGATATTGCATATAGCCCCGCCGGATGTGCAGCGGCTCCTCGTACGAAACACTCAGGCTCTTGCCCAGGTGTTCTTGCCGTTTTTTTATAATTTCTTTTTGAGATAGCTTTTCGAGATCATTCCCTGCAGGAAGTTTTACGGGAATCAGCAATTGGGGATCAGGACACAGGCTCAACCATACTTCTTTTTCGTGGACATACGCCACGCCGGGGAAGTCGCCCTGCTTGCCAAGCATATCCAGCATCACCTGAAAGTGCAGATGCGGCGGCCAACCGCCGTTTTCGTTGTGATTGCCGATAGTGGCAATTTGTTCTCCTTTTTTTACAGCCAGGCCTTCGCTCAGACCTGCCAAAGATTGGTGGCTAAGATGGCCATACAAAGTGTAAAATTTCTGATCCTGATCCGTCTTATGCTCCAGAATGATGGTGGCGCCGTAATCGCGATAGGCTTTGTTGTTAGCAAAGCTATGAACGGTGGCATCGGTAGGTGCATAAACGGGCGTTTCGGCGGAAGCCCAAATGTCGAGGCCCAGATGCACAGTGCGCCACTGCATGCCCTCGTTGCCACGGGTCTGGTAGGCATCGGTAGTATAAAAAGGACGCACTTCGCCGTAGCCGCCCGTGCCAATATCGGCAGCTTTGTCTTCGAGAAGCCGTGTGAGCGTGCGTTCAAAAGTTGCTTCATCTTTAAAGTTGGCGTTGTTGCCCAGTTCCAGGCTGCCGATGCTCAGATCGACCAGCTTCACAGTTTTGTTGTCGAAACGAATTACCGGAGCAAACTCAGACTGATGTACGTTGGCCCATTGATCGAAAGTAGCAGCCTGCGGACAAGGCTCCCGGCCGCACGCTGCCCTGAACGTATAATGCGCCAGCGCCGGCGGAATGTGCCGCAGCTTTTTTAGTAAAGCGATGGCAGATTGATCGCTGATTTGCAGATAAGCATTCTCCGGCTCAATGTGTTTGTTGTGCGCCGCTGTGGCTATCGTTATCAGCAGCCGCGAGGTGATCAGTGAAAAAAGTACCTCTACCTCCCGCTCTTCCAAAGGAAATATGCTGTGAAAGCCGCTGATGACAGCTCCGGCTGCCTCCAGTGGATCGGGCTTATCCATGCAGGCATAAGCACAGGCTATCGCCAGCTCATTGATGGTTTGTGTATAAATGGCCTCGCCAAAATCGATAAGGCCGGTAATTTTGGGATTTTTATGATCGGCGCTCACCAGCAGGTTGTGCTCGTGGGCATCGTTGTAGTTTATACTTTGTCGGAGTTTTGGTAGGAGGGGAGCGGTAGTTTTTTCAAATAAATCAACAAAATAAAATGCGGCTTCCTTAGCTTCCTTGTCGGTGATATATTTTAAATATTCTTTGGATGCCGGCATCTCAGCAGGATTCCATTTATAATTCCTGTGGGCTGCCGGATGTTCGTAATCTTTCAGCACACGGCAGAGCCAGCCGCAGGTTTCGCCCCACTGACGCAGCAAATCTGATGAGCGGGGATTGACCTCGCCCAGCATCCGACCCGCCACCCAACTGTGTAAACGTATATGTTGCGCACGTCCCTGGGGGTCAGGAAATATTTCGCGAAAGCGCCCATTTTTTGAAGCAATGGGTTGCGGGATTTCAAAAGGCAAATTTTGAGTATTCAAATAGCGCATCAGGTTTATCTGGAAATCGATTTGTTTTTCGTCAGCATCAGCGCTGCTTATTTTTAATAAATAGCAATGATTGTCTTTATCCGTCAGCCGAAAATTAAAATCCACCTCGCCGGGCAATAGGGTGGCAACAGCTTCTATTTCGTAAAACTCCCGGGCAATTTTTTCAGCATCAGCCGGAGTTATTTCTATTTTATCAAAGTTTTTATCAGTCATCATATCTTCAAAATTTCAATTGATGCAAAAGTAACAATCGTGCGGTTTTGTAGATGATTATCCGGGATTCGCAGATTGACAGCTAAATTATTACCCGCCTCTCATGGCATCCACACTAAATTGCCGATTCTTCCTATTTTTGCCAAAACTTTAATAGCATGGAAAAAAGAAACAACTTTCAGGTGGCAGGCGATGAACTGCTGAAAAAAATCAAGGAGATCATCCACGAAGGAAACGTAAACCGTATTATCATCAAAAATGAAGAGGGCAAAACCTACCTTGAAATTCCGGTCACCATCGGTGTGATTGGAGCTGTACTTGCTCCGGTTTTTGCTGCCGTCGGCGCTTTGGCTGCATTGGCTGCCAGGTTTAGCATCGAGGTAGTGCGCTCGGAGGAGTGAGAGCAGGGCATATTGAATATGGTAGTAAGATTGCTAAGAGAGGAGGCACTTTTCCACTAAGGTAAAATGCTTAGAATAAGC
>JAAYIU010000052.1 GCA_012523265.1 Bacteroidales bacterium
GCATGGGGATGCTGTGGTAGGCTATTGTGTGGTAGGGATGGTTGCGGTAGCTGTTGTGGCTGTGGTCGGCCACGATGATAAACAAAGTGCTGTCGTACCAAGGCTGCTGACGGGCAGCGGCAAAAAATTGCCCCAGACTGCGGTCGGAGTAATAAGCCGAATTGATGTACCGGCGTTCGTTGCCGCCCCAATCCAGCACTTCCTCCATCGGCTGGTCGTAGGGCGAGTGGGAGCTAAGTGTAAAAAGCGCTGCAAAAAACGGTTCCTTTTCGGTTTTTAAATCAGCGATAAGATGCTGCATGGTATATTCGTCGTGCACGCCAAGTTTTCCGTGCGTGAGGCTGTCGGGATAGTCGCTGCCTTCGGTCACCCGGTCGAAACCATTATTGAGGATGTACCCTTTGATATTTCCATAAATCAGTTGGCCGCCAAAGCTGAACGAGCTATGGTAGCCCTGCTTTCGGAGGGTTTTCACCAGCCCGGGCAGATGGATAAATTTGTCGGGTTGCAGGGTGATGGCCGAGAGTGCATGCGCCGGGAAGCCACCGAAGATGCAAGCCATTCCCTGCTCGGAGCGCGAGCCGCTCGAGAGCATTTTTGTAAAGAGCAATCCCTCTTTTTCGAGTGCTGCAAATGAAGGCGTGATGCCGGCCTCGCCGCCCAGGCTTTCGATCAAATCGGCTGACCAGCTCTCCAAAATCAACATTACAATATTGGGACGCATTGTATTTAAAATACGAAGCGTCGTATCTTTTTCGACGGTAAGCAGCTTTTGTGTGGTACTGCGTGCGGTAGCCGGATCGTAAAAAGTAAACGGATTGTTGTGGAGGTTTTTGGCATTTTCGAACAAGCTGATGTAGAGATTGAAAGCGTTGTTGGTGGCGGTAAGATTAAGGATGTTTTTCTGTGAGAAATAGCAGCGGCTCTGGTTGATGGGGATTTCCTGCCATCCGCCCCGCAATCCCAAAAATAAAAACAGCGGGGTCACGAGCACAAAAGCAACGGCCTGCCACGGCTTTGCCGGACGATGGATATTTTTGTAAAAAAACCGGTGATAGCTATAAATGCCTGCTCCGGCCAGCACCAGCGTTATTATTATTAAAATAAAAAAAACAGTGCTGTCGGCTGAATTATAAACCTCCGATGGGTTTTCGAGATAGCGCAGCGCCTTCACATTGATTTTGCTTTTCCATTCGCCGTAAAGGCCAATTTCGCCACCGGTGATGAAAGCGTACAAAACAACCATCAGGTAGGTGTAGGTTTTATTAATAGTATTTAGACATGGCAGGCTGCGGAAAGATTGAATTGTCAGTATTAAAAAAGGTATGATCAGTATGTAACAGGCTGTGGCCAGATCGAGTGGCAGCGCATAATAAAATACCGAAAACAACTCCGCAGCCGTCACATTTTCGACACGGAAAAAATGAAAGTGGTAAACGATAAACAATGCCCGCGAAAGGGCAAAAAACAACAGCCAGAAAAGCAACTGCCGCAGCAGATTGATGATGGATTTCAATATTTTAAGGTTTTGGGTTAACTACGGGAAGGTTTTGGGTTATTGAATTTTCCTGTAAAACTTCTTTCGTTGTTGGCGACGGCACGTCAAAAGAGCCATCAGCACAAAGATAAAAACCACCAGGCCGGTGATGATGATCAGCGAGAAGAGCCATGTCATTCCGTTGGAGGGTGTGTTTTGGAAAAGTCCGGCAGAACCATCCGGAGCATCCCGGCTCACTTCCGACAAATCCGTTGGTGTCTCATCGTCAAATTCTATTGTCATTTGCTCCTTCAGCTCTGCATACCGGTCGATGTATTCTTTGGCGCTGTCCAGCTGATGGCTTGCAGCAAAAATGAGTGTCAGCAATTTATAGTTTTCTTTGGTGTGCAGCAGCAGGCTGGCTCTTTGTGCTATTTCCAGGCTCTTGCGGGCGTAAGCTTCGGCGCTTGCGAAATCGTTGCTTAGTAGCAGGTTTTCGCCAATAAGGCGCAATCCGACTGCAATCCGGTCTTTGTCGTCGTAGGCTTCACTTATGCGCAGGCTTTCGATATACATCTCATTGGCGCGTTGCAGGTTACCTTCCAGCTCGTACACTTTGCCGATGATGTTGAGGGTGGAGGCGTATTCTCGTTTCAATCCCAGCGAATCGCGGATGTAAAGGCTCTTAAAGAGGCAATTCAGCGCCTTGTGGTTTTCGCCGGTTTGAATGAATATAACGCCCATATTTCTTAGCACTGTAGCAGAGCGCATGGGTAACTGAAGGCTGTCGGCAATTCTGAGCGCCCGGGTATATCTCTCGAGTGCCTCATCAATTTTGTCCAGGTCGTCACAAAGAGCACCCATATTCATAAGGGTGCCGAGCGCGATGTCGGTGTATTTGTCGTTGGGGTTCATCTCCATGGTCTGCTTGTAATAGCTGTAAGCCTCCTGGTATCTTCCCATCTTGTGGTAGCTGGTTGCGATACCTTCCAGGCATCGAAGGGTGGCGAGCGTGTCGTGGTGTTCAAGCGCCACTTTCAGTGCAGTTTGGTTGTAGGAAATGGATTTATCATAATCGGCCTGTGCTTTGTAGATTCGCCCCATATTTAAGCAGGCATGTGCCCAGTTTACGCTGTCGTTGTTTGCAAGAAAGCGAGCCATTGCATCTTCCCAAAGTATTTGTGCACTGTCCAAATTTCCGGTGAGGTAGTAAATGGTTCCTTTGTTCAATATTGGCAAAGCCAGCAGTTTTTCATCCTTCATCTTGCGAGCGAGCCTGAGCGCCTCGTCGGCAAGCGCGGATCCCAAGGCAAAATTTCGAGCACGCACCTCTACAGTGTGTTCGTTGAGCATCTCCAGTTTTTGTCTGTCATCAAGCCTCTGCGTTATCGAATCGATATAGCGCGCAGCATCCTGACCCACAACCGAAAAAGCTATCAGCAATACGGGCAGCATCACCATTTTTTTTATGCCGCTATGATCGATAATTGTGCTCAAGGCTGATCCTTTCGTTTTGCTGTTGTAAGATAGGGCGTTATTTTAAAATACAATTGATCATAAATCAAGCTGATTTCTTTGAGCTGCGCTACCGAGTCGAAAGTTCCGATGGCTTCGCGGTAGTTAAAGATTTCTTTTACAATATAATATTCGAGGTAAGGATGCTGAAGCAAAATGTCGAAGGTGGCGTCGTTGAGGTTGATGCGGCGGATAGCAGATTTGTCGATAACCACCTGCGGCGCAAACATAGCATAGCGGTTGGTATCGATACCGTGAATTTCGAGAAGTTGTGATTTATCAAAAAATCCGCCCAGCTTATCGCGATAGCTAACAATGCGATGCGCATATACTCTACCAATGCCTTTGAGCTTGCGCAACTCCAGCGTGTCGGCGGTGTTGATTTCGATAAGTTCCATGTATGCGGCAGCATCTCTCTTTGTGGGCACATCGCCAGCCTCCGGGGCAATCTCCGAGGGAAGCAGGATCTGTTTTTCCAAATGGTGGTAAGTGTCGGCATCAATACCATAAATTCGGCTAAAATCTTTTTTTATAGAAAAGATGCCGCCGGCTCTTCTGTATTTCAGCACATTTGTCGTTTGGTAGCTGTTCAGCCCTAAGGCTATGAGTTGCATACTGTCGGCGCTGTTGGGATCGAAAGCAACCAATATTGTTGGTGCGGCTTTTGGGTTTTCTGCTGCGTTTTGGTGTTGCCGGTTTATAATAATATAAGGCTCTAAAAACGCATACTCTGCATCGCTGATGGCGTAAATCTTCCCGAAATCTTTGGCATCATAAAACCAACCTCCTGCATCCCGGTATTTTATTATCATATCAGCCTGATGGTTGGTGAGGCCAAGCTCCAGCATCTGTGCTTTGTTGATGATGTTGGGGTCGAAAGGGAAAGCTTTGAAATTGACGGCAGTTGCTTCCGGCTCTGTTGCATCGGTATGCGCTGCTATCTCATTTTCAAAAGTTGGATCAGACGGAATTGTGGGTTGGAAAAACAGGCGTATGGCAAAAGTAAGCATCACCAGCAGGAAGATGCTCCCTGTCAAATAGAATAACCCCCTGCGTTGCCGCCGGGTTATAAACATAAATGGTTTCATCTGTAAGTTCCGTTTCACCACAGTGCCTCACTTTTTAGCAAAAATAGAAAAATCTTTGTACTTCTGCACGCACAGCAGCGCCTGTTTTTTTTTATTTTAAAAATTTAAAAGTCCAACGCCATTCATAAAAACCAATGCAATGGCTACCGGTGCCAAAAAGCGGATGATAAACATAAACATGTTGAAGAACGGCGTGTGCAGGGTGCCTTCGTTCGACAATTCGGAGCGTACCGCACTGCGCCCCATAAACCAGGCTACAAAAGTTACGATGAATAGGCCGCCAAGCGGAAGCAGCACGTTGGCAGATAAATATTCCAGATCGCCAAAGAGCGTGTCGCCCCACAGCCGCAAATGGTCATGAGAGCCTTGCGAGAGCGTGCAGCCCACCCCCAGCAGAGTGATAAGCGATGCAGCAACGGCCGTAGCCCGCTTTCGCGGAATGTTAAGCTCTTCGCTGAAATAGGCCACCACCACCTCCAGCACCGAAATGGTAGAAGTGAGCGCTGCCACCGAAAGCAAGATAAAAAACAGAAGCGCCCAGAAATATCCGCCGGCCATCTGCTGAAAGATATTGGGCAGGGTAATAAAAACCAACCCCTCACCGGCAGCCGGATCGATGCCAAAAGCAAATACTGCCGGGAAAATGGCTACACCGGCCAGTATCGCTATCAATGTGTCGGCGCCGGATACGGCAAAAGCTGTGGAAGTCAGGTTATCTTTTTTGGAAATATACGACCCGTAGGTGATCAGCGTGCCCATGCCAATACTCATTGAGAAGAAAGCCTGCCCCAGCGCTTCGAGGATTACCTGGCCATTGATTTTTGAAAAGTCAGGTTTAAACAAAAATTCGATTCCTGCCCTGGCACCCGGCAACGTCACCGACCGTATAGAGATGATGATGATGATCAGCAGCAGCACGGGCATCAGGATTTTGGAGTATTTCTCAATGCCATCTTTTACGCCCATCCACACGATGGCTGCCGTAAAAAACATAAATATCACCTGCCATATTACCGGCATCCAGCCGCTTCGCTGAAAGCTGTCGAAACCGGCCTGTAGCTCACCGGCAGACTGGCCACTGAAGCCGTCGATGATGGACTGGTAGAGATATTCGAGTGTCCAGCCGGCAATGGTGCTGTAGAAAGCCAGAATCATAAAAGCTGCGCCGATGCCCATTAGCCCGATCAGGTACCACGGCTGGCCGGGCTTTAGCAGCTTGAAGGCGCCAAAAGGATTGCGCTGGGCGCGCCTGCCGATGATCAGCTCCGAGAGCATCACAGGCATCCCGATCAAAAAGATAAAACCAATGTAAACGATCAGAAAAGCGCCGCCGCCATTTTCGCCTGCCACATACGGAAACCGCCAGATGTTGCCCAGCCCAATGGCCGAGCCTGCGGCGGCAGCTATCACACCTGCCTTTGACGTGAAACTGTCGCGGTGGCTGAAATTAAATTTTTCCATTTTATCACCTGTTTTGTTTTTCTTTTTTTTATAAAAAAATCATTGCAATGATAAGCCTTTTGAGGGGTATTTGTATCAACTTACCGAATTTTTGTTTTTCGCGGACGTTCCAGGGCATCCATGGCCTTGAAGTATTTGTGGGTTTCACTCATCACCACCGGAGCTAAGAGCAGGAGCGCTATCAGGTTGGGGATGGTCATAAAGGTGATGACCATATCTACAAAATGCCACACCAGATCAAGCCCCCAGATGCTGCCCAGAAAAACAAAGAGGCCATAGAGATAGCCGTAGGGTTTTATAAATTTTTCACCAAAAAGATAGTTCACTGCGCGGCTGCCGTAGTACGCCCAGGCGATAATGGTGGAAAAGGCAAAGAGCATCAACCCGCCGGCTACGATGTGTTTACCCACGCCCACGATGCCAACGCGTGATAGCCCTATCTCCATAGCATGTGTGGTCATGGTCACGCCTTCCCTGTCGAGTTCCCAGGCACCGGTAAGAATGATCATCAGCGCAGTAAGCGTGCAAATGATAATGGTGTCTACCAGCGGTTCCAGCGAAGCTACCAGCCCTTCGCGTGCCGGCCATTCCGTTTTTGCAGCGGCATGTGCTATGGCCGCCGAACCTTGTCCGGCTTCATTGGAAAACAAACCCCGTCGCACACCCATCAGCATCGTCATCAGAAAGGCTGAGCCAAAAAAGCCTCCCGCTGCAGCTTTTCCTGTAAAGGCATCACTAAAGATTACGCCAAAAGCATAGGGGATGCGGTCGTATTCGATGAGGGTGATCAGCATCGCGGCCAGAAAATATACAACAGCCATAAACGGAACCAGCCGTGAGGTGACCTCTGCAATGCGTTTGATGCCGCCTACCACCACCAGCAGCGCCAGCAATGCTATGACGACTCCGGAGATATATTTGTCGATTTTATAGGTATCGAACAAGGCTCCCGACATGGAATTGGATTGCGCCATGTTGCCCGTTCCCAGCGAACAAAGTACCGCTGCAACGGCAAACACAATTGCCAGCACTTTGGCATATTTACCAAGTTTGTGTTTCAGTCCATGCTCCATATAATACATCGGCCCGCCCGACACCGATCCGTCGCTGTTGAAGCTTCGGAATTTGTGCGCAAGCGTACACTCGGCGTATTTTAATATCATCCCCAAAAAGCCCGTTACCCACATCCAGAAAATAGCACCGGGACCACCCCAGCCAATGGCCAGCGCCACACCTACTATATTTCCTGTGCCTACCGTTGCCGACAGCGCCGTGGTGAGCGCTTTGAAATGATTTACATCGCCCACGTCGTGTTTCTTGTCAAATTTGCCGGCTACAATCCTGATGCTGTGACGCAGCCGCCTGATGTTGAGAAAACGCAGCCGGATGATGAAATATAATCCGGTGGGAATGAGCAACAGCAACAGCGCAAACCCGCCAATGTATTCGTTGTACCAGATTATTGCATTGTCGATGGTTTGTAGAATTGGATGCATAACAGGTTAGTTAGTTGGTGAAAATAATAAGCTGATGTAAGCTGGCAGGAGGCCGGCTGCTGCTATTAGGAAATGATGGCTGTATGATATTGCTTCTGCTGATGTTCACGATTTTCGTTCTGCCAATGATGAGTGGCAAAAATGTAAAAACTTTCGTTACCGGCAAAATAGATGCGATAGTATAGATTTATTCCACGGAAGCCAATTAACAAAATGAGTATGCTTTGCGATTTGCCAGCTGCTTTTAATTGCGGGTTTTTAGTTTTGTGTGGGTGGGTGTATTTTTTTGGCAAAACAAGAAGGTGCCAGAAGCTACCAAAAGAAGCTGCCGGATTACATCCCCCGCCATCCTTCAACTTTCAGGCGCAGCGTATCGGCAAAACCAAAACGATAGCTGCGGTTATCCACCGGATAGCCCTGCACATTCAGCTCTTCGTGCTGCCAGCCGCCAAGTGTGAATTTAAACGCTATGGCATCGCTGGTGCGGGGAATAGTGATGTAATATTCGCCAGCCAGGTTTTTATTTAGGATGTAGTTGGGGTCTTCAGGGTTCCAGTTGTTGAAGGTTCCGGCAATATAAATGTTGTTATCCGCTGTATTGGCGGGGACTTTGTAAAGCACAATCACCACTTGGTTTTGTTTTTTGGGCGGGATATCAATCCAGTTTTCGACAGAGATTTTTACAGTATCCTGGCCGGTATAGAGCACCCGCCGGTTTTCGATCTTTTGCCCAATGGCATCAGCCTCTTCATTTTTCCAACTGCCACGGGTGATTTTGTATTCAAGCTCACGCGGCGCCTCATTTAGCGTAAGCGAATAATTGCCGGCATCGGTTTTTGTAAAACGATAACGGCTATCAGCGGCATTCCAGCCGTTGATGTTTCCGGCCAGGAACAAGCTGGCGTTGGCGGGCGTAGTTTCTGGTGCTTCCTGTATGAGGATGGTGTATTGTGGCTGCCTGATCCGTGTTTTGTCGAGCCATCCTTCTATTTGGAGTCTTATGGTGTCGGAGCGGCTTAGGTCGAGTGGGGTGTTGTTTTTTTTGTATCCCAAAGCGTCGGTCTCTTCAGTGCTCCAGTCGCCGCGGGTGATTTTTAATTCGGTGTGCGGGTTTTGCGGATTCACCAGGAAGTCGAACTGGTATTTGCCCTGCTTATTTTTCACAAACCGAAACTGCGGGTCTTTGGGATACCATCCTGTAAAAGGCCCGGCCAGGTAGATGTCGTCGTCGGGTGGTGTGGAGGTTGGGATTTTGTCGATGATGAGTGTAACTTTTTCCTGTTGGCTGTTGCCGATGTCTTCCCAGTTTTTGACGCTAATAAACAAGGTATCGGTAGCGCCAAAACGCACTTGCCGGCGTTCTATTTCACGGCCAAAGGCATCGGCTTCGGCGGTGAGCAGGCTGCCGCGCGTAACTTTAAACTCTATGTTGGGGTCGGCGCTTATGCGCGGCAAAGTGATCAGATAGCGATTCCGATCACTGTCGCGGTGCATCACCCACGATGCATCAGGATTCCATTCGTTGAAGTTTCCGGCCAGCACCAGCGAATCTTCCGGTGGTGTGTCTTCGGGAATGTCTTTAACCACAATGGTCAGTTCATTGCAGTTGAGTGGCTCCAGATCTTTAAAACTTTGTACTTCGATGCGCAGGGTGTCGCTTTCGCGGTAATTGAAATTACGGTTGAGGATGTCGTAACCGCAAGCGTCGGTTTCGACGGTGCTCCAGTCGCCGCGGGTGATTTTAAATTGCAACTCGCCAAAACCACGGGGAAGCTGAATGTAATAATTGCTGTCGGGTGCCAACTCCAAAACAGCCCGAGTATCGCCGGGATCCCATTGGTTGAAGTTGCCGGCCACATACAAAGTGCTGCCTGGTGGGGTATTGTCGGGCACAGAGGTAATCTGAAGCACCGGCCGTTTGCATGAGGCGGCAGCAACAAGCAGCACCAGGGCAAGGATTGCCATTAGTACCCTTTTATTATTTAGCGAAAGCGAAATTTTCATTTTTCCTATCGATCCATCCATTCCATAAATTCAGCAACTTTGGCTCTGCTGATGAGCACCTCTTTATCGGTTTGGGGCTGCAGTTCTATTTTCAGGCGGCTGCCCAGATATTTATACACTTTACTGATGGCATTGATGTGGGCCACAAAGGAGCGGTTGAGCCTGAAAAAATCTTTGGGTTCCACCAATGAGTTAATCTCTTCGATACTGTAGTCGATGATGTAGCGATGATTGTCGCGCGTCAAAAGGAAAACCACGTTATCTTCGGCATAGAAATAGGCAATTTCCTGCACCGGGATATGTTTGATCTGGTCGCCAACGCGCGCCACAAAACGTGCTTTGTATTCTTTTCGCCCCAGGCTGAGCAGGCTTTCGAGTTGCGAACGCGTGATGTTCACGGCTTCCTCCTGCTTATCGCGGAACTGGCTTTGCAAACTTTCGTATTTATTGATGGCGCGCATCAGGTCGCTAAGTTTGATGGGTTTTAGCAAATAGTCGATGCTGTTGAGCTGAAAGGCCCGTATGGCATACTCGTCGTAAGCTGTGGTAAAGATCACCGGAGAGTGCAATTCTACCTGGCGGAAAATCTCAAAACTATTGCCATCGGCCAGTTGAATGTCGAGAAAGATCAACTCAGGTGCCGGATTTGTTTTGAGCCAGCTCACAGCTTCTTCCACCGTATCTATCAGCGCCAGGATTTCAAACTTGCCGCCGGCCATCTCCAGCAGACGCATCAGCTCTTTTTGTGCAAAAGGCTCGTCCTCGATAATCAGGATTTTCATTTTGTTGATGTAGGTATTAATAGCTAAATCTTTCATGATATTTACCAGTTGATAAGTTTGTTTTCGCGGGCATCGAGTAGCGGAATGGCCACTGTAAATGTGTCGTCGGTTTTTGTTACGGTGGCCTGCCGGTCGGTGAGCAGCGAAAGGCGGCTTTGTATATTGCCCAGGCCAATTCCTGTCGAATAACCCGCATCAGCTTTGGGCTGTAGGTTGTTGGTAACCACCAAAGTATTGTCGGGTCGTGTGCTAATGCTGATGTGCAACGGTTTTCGTAGAGAAGCAATATTGTGTTTCACCGCATTTTCTATCAATATTTGCACGGTGAGCGGCGGCACCACTTTTTCGTTGTAATCATCGCTTATGTTCACATCTAAGGCAATTTTATCTTCAAAACGCAAACTTAGCAAAACCATATACGAACGGACAAATGTCATTTCTTCGTGTAGTTTTACAATGTCGGCCTTGCGTTGCTCCAGGATGTAGCGATACACGGTAGCCATCTCGCGCACGTAACTTGCCGCTGTGTCCTGGTTTTGATAAATGAGCGACGAGAGTGTGTTGAGGCTGTTGAAAAGGAAGTGCGGGTTGACTTGCATGCGCAGCATCTCAAATTGCGTTTCGAGGTTTTCTTTGCGAAAGCGCTCTATCTCGGCCAGTGAGTTGCGCCAACGGGTGAGCAGATGCAGCCCGATGTCGAGAAAAACCAGCAGCAGCGATACCACCAGAAAATAAACACTGACAACCACCTCGTCGGTGAGCCGGATAAACTGCCCTTCGGAAAGCAACAGATTGATCAAAGTGCGCAGCCCCATCACCACCATCAAAACAAAAATTGTAATGGCGATGATTTGGAAATAAAACCTTACGCCGGGCGCTTTTTCCCACGAAACCCGTCGGTTCATCCAGCCGGCAAGCTTTGCCAATCCATACATTATAATAAAGGTGATGGCAATCGAAAACAGATAATTAGTCGGTGGGCTGATGAGCGAGTGGTTGCGATAGATCAAACTAAAAATCACGTCGAGCGAAAACTGGAAGGCCAGTCCCAGCATTACACCCAGCAGAAGCCAGAGTATTTTTCGTTGGTAAATGTATTCAAACATTGTTCGCTTTATTGGTCCATCATATCAAAGAACAAAAGTGTGAAAAAATGGCCTACCAATAACATGGCAGGCCAAACAACATTCCCTCACATAAAGGAAATTGCCTAAATTATTGGTGAGCGATTTTTCGCTGCGCTATCATGTGGCGCCCGTCCAGCACCTCCATCCGGTAATTGCCGGCAGGAAGTTGCGAAATGTCGTGTGAAAATTTGTGGTTTCCCTTTTCGGTAATTTTTCTGCTATAAAGCACATTTCCCTGCCGGTCTTTGAGGCGGATGGTGGTTTTGCATGCTTCGGGCTGCTGGATGCGCACCAGCACATGGTCGTTATCGGGTAGCAGTATGGCAGCCACAGCGCTCTCGGTAAGGCTGCCACACACCGATTTTCCTCCCTGACAGATTATAATCTGCGCCGAATAGATAAGCTCCGCACCTTCTACAACAGTATAGGTGTAGAGTCCGGCCGGTAAATTCTTCACATCATGATTTACCACGGCGCGATTTGCCGGCGCTACTGTTTCGGCAAAAACCATCCGGCCATCACCATTGTACATTTGGATGGTTATAATGTCGGCAGTGGCTCCTTTGAGCAGGATTTCTATTTTGTCATCGCCACGCAGGTGCAGATTTACATCGGTGGTGGCAGCGGTGATGGTGGCGTGCACTGCCATCAGGAGCAGCATCATTGCAAAGTTTTTTAGGATTGAAGTTTTCATGTTTTTAAAATTTTTTGGTGTTAATAATTAAATCCTTGTTTTGATTGTGATGATGCAAATGTACGGGCACGGCCACCCCGGAACCAACAGGAAAGTTGTGAATTGAAAAAAGCGTTGGATGAAATGATTATTTGGGGAGGTGAAATAGCAGCCGGCAGCTTGCAGAAAGCTCTCCACAGCTTTCAATCGGGGGGGGAGTGGGATGCCAGCCCTGAAAGGGATGGCAACCCTTGAATGATCATCGTATCAATTTTCGTATTGTAGTGCCCACAGGCACAGCCTGTAAAAATTGACCGGACGAGGCACAGCCTCGTCCGAAAACCAACTCGCCAACTTGTTCAAGCACCAACGTTTTGCGCCCAGTGCCCAGCACCCTGTACCCGCCTATTCCGGGAACAACCAACGGTGTCGCTTAAAGCGACGCCGTTGGTAAGCCACGCCCTTCGCCCCGCGCCCCTCACCCTGCCTACGCTGGCATCCACGGATGGTTGTATATAACTTTTTCCAGAAAAAGTCCCTGCGCCGGTACCGACATGCCCGCCTGGCTGCGGTTTTGGCTTCGGATGATGCGATGGATAGCATCGGGGCTAATCTTTCCGCGCCCTGTGTCCACCAGCGTTCCTACGATGGCGCGCACCATGTTGCGCAGAAAGCGGTCGGCGGTGATGGTAAAAACCAGCAGGTCATCATGTGTTTCCCAAGATGCCTCTTGCAGGTGGCAAATGTTAGTTTTTGTGTCGGTGTGCAGTTTGGCAAAGCTGGTAAAATCGGAATATTGCAGCAGTTTGGCAGCGGCTTGGTTCATCGCATCCACATTTAATGGCGCGGTGTAGGTCCAGGCATGGTGCCGCACAAATGGATTTTTGCGAAAGCAGATATAATATTTGTACGTGCGCCGGGTGGCGTCAAAGCGCGCATGCGCGTGGTCGGGAACAGCAAAGATACGCCGGACGGTAATGTCGGGCGGCAGAAAACGGTTAAGCTCTGCCACGAGCCGATCTGTCTTTTCATCGAGGGCTTGCGGCAGGTCGAAATGCGCAAAAAACTGCCGGGCACTCACGCCTGCATCGGTACGGCCACAGCCTGTAACATGGCTTTGCAGGCCAGCTTTGTACAGAAGCGACAGCTCAAGCGCCTGTTGCACGCTTTGCTGCCCCGGCTGCAGCTGCCAGCCATGATAGCTGCCGCCATCGTACATGATCTCGATAAAATATCTCAACACACAAAGTTTTTATCAGCATCTGCAAGGCTCATTTTATTAATAATCAAAAAAAAAGCCGGGGAAGATGCTTCGTTTTACGTGTGACAAATTAACAACATTAATGAATTAAAAATTTAATTTCAGCCATTAAGCCTCCTTTGCGCCTGATAGCAGGCACTCCACTAAATCTTACAATTTAAAATACTTCTAAATTTAAGATTAATGCCTTCAGAACCATTTTTCAGTATAGATTTGCGTTGTGAATTGATTAACAACATTGATTATCAACAGAATTATAAAACACATCATTTTCATCTTAATGATTATCAACACAAAGGCATTTTTTAACAAACAATCAATAACTTTCTTTTATGGCAACAACCGTTCAGAACATCATCAAAAAGTACAATAAGGATAAAACCAGACTCATGGATATCCTTATTGATGTTCAATCCGATCAGGGTTACATCTCGAAGGAATCAATTTCGAAGATTGCCGCGGAGCTTGACATCTCGCATGTGGATGTTGAGCAGACCATGTCGTTTTATCACTTTTTTTCTGACAAGCCCACGGGCAAATATGCGATCTATCTCAACGATAGCGCGGTGAGCAACATGATGGGCCGGCAGAAGGTGAAAGAGACACTGGAAAAAGAGACAGGCATCGCTTTTGGTCAGGTTACCCGCGACGGCCTCATTGGCCTCTTCGACACAAGCTGCATCGGAATGAATGACCAGGAACCCGCCGCTTTGATCAACGGACATGTGTTCAACAACCTCACGCCCTTCCGCGTGAAAGAAATCATCCGCGACATCAAGGAAGGTAAACCCGTAGAGCAAATGTACACCTCGGCCTACGGTGACGGTGAAAACCGCAATGTGCTGGTGAAAACCGTTGTGCAAAACAACATCCAGAAAAAAGGGCCTATCCTCTCCGAAGATTACATTCCGGGCATCGTCATCTGGAAAAAGCTTCCGCAAATGACGCCGGAGCAGGTGATTGAGGAGGTAAAAAAATCGAACATGCGCGGACGTGGCGGCGCCGGCTTCCCCACAGGGCTGAAGTGGGAGTTTTGCCGTAAGGCCAAAGGAGAGAAAAAATACATCTTCTGCAATGCCGACGAAGGGGAGCCGGGCACTTTCAAAGACCGCGTCATCCTCACCGAGCGCCCCAAGTTGCTTTTCGAGGGTATGGTGATAGCCGCGTATGCCGTTGGTGCCGACGAAGGCATTGCCTACGTGCGCCACGAGTATAAGTATCTGAAAAACTACCTGGAGAACCTGCTGCAGGGCGCCCGCGAGCGCAACCTGCTGGGCAAAAATATCGGTGGCATCGAAGGCTTCGACTTCGACATCCGCATACAGTTTGGTGCAGGCGCCTATGTATGTGGCGAAGAGTCGGCGCTCATCGAATCAGCCGAAGGCAAACGTGGTGAGCCGCGCGACCGCCCGCCCTTCCCGGTAGAAAAAGGTTATCTGGATATGCCTACGGTAGTTAATAATGTGGAGACACTCTGCTCCGTGGTGAAGGTAATCCTCAACGGTGGTGAGTGGTACAGTAAATTCGGAACCAAAGATTCGAGCGGCACCAAGCTGCTGAGTATCTCGGGCGATTGTAAATATCCAGGCGTGTACGAAGTGGAGTGGGGTTTCTCGGTAAGTGATATGCTGGAGATGGTAGGCGCCGACGAAGAGAATATACAAGCCGTGCAGGTGGGAGGGCCCTCGGGCAGCCTGATAGGCCCTGACGAGTTTGACCGTACCCTCTGTTTTGCCGACCTGGCCACAGGAGGTTCGTTGATCATCATTGGCAATCACCGCGATCTGCTCACCGACATCGTGCTCAACTTCACGGAGTTCTTTGTAGAAGAGTCGTGCGGCAGTTGCTCTACCTGTCGCAACATTCCTTATCTGATGAAGCTCAAGCTCGAAAAAATCCTCGATGCCCGTGGCGTGCCGCAAGACCTCAAAGATCTGGAGGAGTGGGGCAAGATTCTTAAATTTAGCCGCTGTGGCCTGGGGCAAACTGCCGGAAATCCTATCCTAAGCAGCTTGCGCAACTTCCGCCATTTGTATGAGGGGAAAATTCAAATGGACAAAGAGTACGACAGCGAGTTTGATATGTCGCAGGCTGTAAAGGCTTCATGCGAAGCCGCCGGACGTGTTCCCATTCTTAATTAATAAATCAGAAACATCTTATTTTAAAAAATAAAAAAACAAGATATGAGCACATTAGTAAATTTTAAAATTGATGGTGTGGATTGTTTGGCCGAAGCGGGGATTTATCTCGTTGAGGCAGCGGCCGAAAATGGCATCTACATCCCGACGCTTTGCAACATACAAGGTGTGAAACCCCGTGGGGCGTGTCGCATCTGTACGGTGATGGTCAACGGCCGACCCATGACCGCCTGCACCACACCGGTAACCATGGGCATGGAGATACAAAACGACACGCCCGAGATCAACGATATTCGTAAAGCCATTATAGAGGTTTTGTTTGTGGAAGGCAACCACTTTTGCCCCTCCTGCGAAAAAAGTGGCTGCTGTGAGTTGCAGGCGCTGGCCTATCGCTTCCGGGTAATGGTGCCGCGCTTCCCGTTTCTGTTTCCGCGTCGCGAAGTGGATGCCTCCAATCCCAAGATCATCAAAGATCACAACCGCTGCATCCTTTGCAAACGCTGTATCCGCGCCATAAAAACGGAAGATGGTAAAAACATTTTCGCTTATAAGAAAAGAGGTATCGAACTCGAGATCATCATCGACCCGGAGCTGGGAGGCAAGATCACCGACGAGCTGGCACAGAAATCTGTTGATATCTGTCCTGTGGGTGCCCTGCTGCCGCGCGAAAAAGCCTATCAGGTTCCCATCGGTCGCCGCAAATACGACATTGAGCCTATTGGCATCGAAGACGAAAAAAAATAAAAATAGGAGATAACTATAATGAGTAAAAAAATAGTAGCAACAACTTCGCTGGCAGGATGCTTTGGCTGCCACATGTCGCTTCTCGACATCGACGAGAAAATCCTGGATTTGATAGAGCTGGTAGAATTTAATAAATCACCTATCGACGACATCAAAGTCTTTACCAAGCAATGCGACATCGGCCTGATAGAAGGCGGATGCTGCAACAGCGAGAACATCCACGTGCTGAAAGATTTCCGCAAGCATTGCAACATTTTGGTGTCGGTAGGCGAATGCGCCATCATGGGCGGCCTTCCTGCTTTACGCAATGGTATCCCAATAAAAGAGTGCCTCGACGAAGCTTATCTGAATGGCCCCTCGGTGCGCCATAATCACAAAGGCATTATCCCCAACGACGACGAGCTGCCCATGCTGCTCGACAGGGTGTATCCCTGCCACGAGATCGTAAAGATCGACTATTACCTGCCCGGCTGCCCGCCGCGTGCCGAGCTGATATGGAACGCCCTGGTAGCCCTTGTTACCGGCGACGAACTCAAACTGCCCTACGAAGTAGTGAAATTTGATTAACAAAACAAGTATTTTAAAATGGGACAAAAAATAACTATAGAACCGGTAACACGCGTGGAAGGTCACGGCAAGGTTACCATTCATCTCGACGACAAAGGAAACGTAAAACAAACCCGGCTGCACATTGTCGAGTTCCGTGGCTTTGAGCGTTTCGTGCAGGGGCGTCCTTACTGGGAAGCTCCGGTGCTGGTGCAACGCCTGTGCGGTATCTGTCCGGTGAGCCACCATTTGGCAGCAGCCAAAGCCCTCGACGTAATTGTTGGCGCCGGCACCGGCGACGGACTGACGCCTACCGGCGAGAAGATGCGCCGGCTGATGCATTACGGACAAGTGTTTCAGAGCCATGCGCTGCACTTTTTCCACCTGGCATCGCCCGATCTGCTCTTTGGCATCGATGGCGACCCGCTGATACGAAACGTGATTGGCGTAGCCCTTAAACACAAAGACCTGGCAGTGCAAGGCGTTATGATGCGTAAATTTGGACAGGAGATTATCAAAGCTACCGCCGGTAAGAAGATTCACGGTACAGGCGCCATCCCCGGCGGCATCAACAAAAACCTGTCGATAGAAGAACGCGACAGCTTTCTGAAAGGCGCCGACCCGATGAACGCTGATAAGATGGTGGAGTGGGCGCAGGCTGCTGTGGATTTCTTTAAAGGATATCACAAAGCCAACAAAGCGCTGATAGATGGTTTTGCTACTTTCCCCTCCAGCCACCTGAGCCTGGTGCGCAAAGACGGCGCCATGGACCTCTATCATGGCGTGCTGCGGGCAATAGATACCAATGGCAAAAAAATCCTCGACGACGTGGATTATCAGGATTACCTCGACTACATCGACGAAGAGGTGCGCCCCTGGAGCTACATGAAGTTTCCGTACCTCTACAACATCGGCCCCGAAGAAGGCTGGTACCGCGTAGGTCCGCTGGCACGCTGCAACACCGCCGACTTTATCCCGTCGCCGTTGGCGCAGAAAGAGCTTGAGATTTTTAAAGCCTACACCAACGGCAAACCCAACAACATGTCGATGCACATGCACTGGGCGCGCCTTATCGAAACACTGCATTCGGCCGAGATGATGCGCGAGCTGCTCAACGACCCCGATTTGCAAAAAGATGATCTGGTAGTAAAAGGTACCAAAGTAAAACGCGGCGTTGGCTTGATAGAAGCTCCGCGCGGAACGCTTTTCCATCACTACGAAATCAACGACCAGGATCAGATAGAGATGGCCAACCTGATTGTTTCGACAACCAACAACAACGAGCCGATGAATCGCGCGGTAAACTCTGTTGCCGTGGAGTACATGACCGGGCAAAAGGAGATTACCGAAGGTATGATGAATGCCGTAGAAGTTGCCATCCGCGCCTACGACCCCTGCCTGAGCTGCGCCACGCATGCCTTGGGGCAGATGCCACTGGAGATAACCCTTTACGATGCCAACAATAATCTGATTGATAAAAAGCGCTCCTGATTTGCAAAAGCTTCCTCAAATATTAATTTATGGATACGGAAACCCGGGCCGCCAGGACGACGGCCTGGGCAACCATTTTGTGGAGATGGCCAAAGAGTGGGCTGCTGAACAAGGCCTTAAAAATATCGCGTTCGACAGCAATTATCAGCTCAACATCGAGGATGCTGCCGAGATTGCCGACAAAGACATCGTAATATTTGTGGATGCTTCGCTCGAAGAAATCGATAGCTTTGTGCTGGATGAAATAACACCTGATGCAAAGGTGGAATTTTCGATGCACGCCGTGTCGGCTTCTTATGTGGTACATCTTTGCAAGGAGATTTATCCGCATTGCCCGGCGGCCTGGTTGCTGCACCTCAAAGGTTACGAATGGGAATTTCGCGAAGGACTCACAGAGAAAGCTTTGGTCAATTGCCAAAAGGCTTTTGAACATCTTAAACCTATTCTGTTAAATCCGCAGCAGCTTTTGGATTATCCGCAAACACATTAATAAAGAAATTTTAAAATCTAAAAAATCCTAAACGTATGAATACAACAACCAAATACCTGGGACTGGAACTGAAAAACCCGGTGGTGGTCAGCAGCTCCCGACTCACGAGCTCTTACGACAAAGTGATGGAGATTATCGAACATGGCGCCGGAGCTGTTGTGCTCAAGTCGCTGTTTGAAGAGCAGATTATCAACGACATCGAGGGTGCCCTGCGCGACAACGAGATGTATTTCTGGTATCCCGAGGCTACCGATTTTGTTAAACATATCTCGAAAGAGCACGGTGTAAACGAGTACATCAAATTCATTAAAAAAATAAAAGCCAACACCACCACGCCGGTAATTGCCAGCGTAAACTGCACCACGTCGCAGCAATGGCCACAGTTTGCCAAAGAGTTGCAAAGTGCCGGCGCCGATGCACTTGAACTGAATATTGCCATCTTCCCGCACGACGAAACCATCGACAGCCGCGACATCGAGAATGTGTATGTCGACATCGTGGAGTCGGTAAAACAGCATGTGCAGATACCTATAGCCGTAAAGCTGGGCGCGCAGTTTACCAATATTCCGCAAATGGTGTCGCGTCTCGACGCTGCCGGTGCGCAAGGCCTTGTGTTGTTCAATCGGTTTTTCCGTCCCGATATTGATATCGAAACGAGCGAAATTAGCTACAGCAACTATTTGAGTGAGCCTGCAGAGATGACCGAATCGTTGCGATGGATCAGTTTGTTGGCACCAAAAACCCGCTGCGACCTCATCGCCAATACGGGCATCCACGACTATAAAGCGGTTGTGAAGCAGCTCATGGCCGGAGCTGCTGCCGTGCAGCTCACTTCGATTCTTTACAAAAAAGGAGTGCCTTATCTGGCCACCCTTATTGGCGAGGTGCAGGCCTGGATGAAAAGAAAAAACATCGACAGCATCGACAAAATCAGAATTAACACCAGGCACGGTAATGCCAATGCAGCCGAGTTTCAACGTGTCCAGTTTATGCGCAAGACCACTGGAATTTTATCATAAAAATTTGGATTATAATTTGGCAAGACCTCACTCGATTTTTTTTGGGTGAGGTTTTTTTGTTACCCATGCGAGTAATTTCTGTTCGCTTTACTATTCTCTGAAATCCTTACCCATCGTAAAGTTTTTGTTGTATTTTTCTTGATTTCTCCCTACAAAATTATCCTAACTTTGGGCTTCATTTTAACACACAAAAATCATGAAGTCTTTTTTATTAATCTCTCTTGCTTTTATCCTTGCCTTCTCTGCCACCGCCCAGGAGTGGAGCACGCCTGTGAATGTATCGAATATGGAGGGTCAGGATCAAATGCAAGATTTTTACATTGATAATAGCAATACTATCCATTGTGTGTGGACCCATATGTACAGTCCAACATTTAGTAAGATTTATTATTCCAAATCATATGATGACGGTTCCACATGGTCAACGCCGGTGGATTTATCCCAAAATAACTCCATGTGGTGTTTGCGCCCTCATATTGTATCAAATTCCGAAAATCATCTCTTTGTTTCTTATGATTACAATTCATACTCTACCACACAAAGCTTAATTGTATTCAGAACGTCAGACGGTAGCACATGGAGTGATATGGATACAGTGAGCGAAGGTATGCCCGGGGCAAGAAAAAACAAGTTGATAATTGATATGAATGATAGAGTTTATTGTTTTTGGTACCATGATTTGAATTACGGTAGTATTTTTTACAGAATTTTAGATAATCAACAGTGGAGTGAAATAGATACTCCGTTTAATGACAACAACTTTTATGCTGCAAGTGATGTATGTACGGGTACGGACAACAATGTTTACTTAAGTGGACTTTTTCGCCAATACGGTCAAAATTATGATGCTATCCGAACTTTTTTTTGTTCCCATAAAATCCAGATTTGGACTGATTTTACAATATTCGGGGACATGCAATGTTTAGAAAATACAGTCACAATCGAACTAAGCAACCAACCTCGTATTTGCTGGCGACAATACACTTCCTTTACAGCACCCCCAAATGACGGAACCTTTTATGCCAAACATGAAGGCAACAACTGGTCGGAGCCTGAATTGATCGTTGAAGACCCAAGCGAACAAATTATGATCGTTGACGAAAACAATCGTTCAAACATTTTTGATACCGAAAAAACCGAAAATGGAAGTATACTGGTTCATTATTACAAGCTAAATGATTCTTGGCAGGGATACATCGTTGCGGAATCGGATTGGAGTAGCATGAACAGTTGCGCAGTGAATTTTAATAAAAAACTATATTTAATGTATCGAAAGCCAATTGATCAGTCAATAAACAGCGAAATATTATTTACAAAATCCGATATTGTTTCCAACGTTGAAGAACCTTTACTAAAACCTAATAAAATTGAACTCAAAATATACCCCAATCCTTTTTCACAAACCATCACAATAAATTTCAATATTGCTTCGCCCGGAAAAACAACACTAAAAATCTACAACTTAAAAGGCGAATTATTGAAGGTATTGCTGGAAAAAAATCTATTGGCGGGAAGCTATGAAGTACAGTGGGATGCCACAACCAAAAAAAACGTAAACGTAAAGAGCGGATTATACCTCGTGCGACTGCAATCGGGCAAACACGTAGTTACACATTCACTTGAATACATTAAATAAACATTTTAGCCTTATGAAAAAGCTTGTACTAATTTTAATGCTTGGTTTTTTGGTTGCCAATGTTGTTGAAGCACAACAAAAGTATGCCGTGCTAATTTGTGGCGCGCAAGTTCATACTTCACCAGGTGATGCCAATGGAATGCTTGATTACACTGGCACCACAGGTTTTTATCACTGGACGGAGTTCTGGGCAGAGATTTACAACACCTGGGAAATGCTGATTAAACCCGTGGATTTGGGTGGAAAAGGCTTTCTGGATGAAAATGTGTATGTATTGTATGCGGATGGAATTGATTTTTCAATACCAGCCTCTGATTGGATTGCGGATAAATACAACCCATTAATTTATTATGCACCTTACGCTCCCATTGTCGACTATAGTGCAACGAAGGCAAATTTAGAAATGGTATTCAATGGTCTTGCTACCGGTCAGGGCGATTTCCCGCTACTTACAGAAGATGACTTTTTGTTTCTATGGACTTTTGGGCATGGTTTCACTGGCCCTGAAGATGAGTATAGTTCGTATCTTCAGCTATATCCGGGTGAGATTTATAAAGATGAAGATTTTGCTTCAAAAACAGATCAAATAAATTGTGGAAAGAAAGTATTCTGGTTATTACAATGTCATTCTGGAGGTTTTATTCCCGAACTAGAAAATCCAAATACAGTAATAACTACTGCTGTACCATATGAGTTACGCTCAACCGTCGCTGATGATTCAACAGTATTTGAAAACGAAGTTATTAACGATACAATTTATCACCACACCGAGGTTTATTTTCATCTCTATTCTGCAATAAATCATGCATCACCGGACGGCAGAACTGATTATGACGGCCAGCCATTAACCGAGGCAGATAGCAATGAAGATAATTTTATAAGCATAAAGGAAGGTGCAATTTGGGCTCAAGACCATGAATCGGTGGAGGATTTCCCTCTATACTCCGATCTTGGAAACATTGGAAATAACACTTCATTACTTTACCCCACCCTCCTCCATTCAGATATCGGCACCGACGGCTTGCAACAAACCCACCGTGGCCTGATCGGCATTTCCAAAACCATACATGTTACAGCAGGCTGCCAGCTTACTTTAAAAGCTGATGCCAACATCCACCTGCTCAACGAATCGAAACTCATTGTGGATGCCGGAGCTATGCTTGTAATCGAAGCGTATGACACCATTATAGCCACCAACCCGCAAAACCAAATAATAATAAACGGAAACATTTCTATTGGCGAAGGCGTATTGTTTACCTCCGAAAACAACCTGCAGTGGCAGGGTCTGCAAATCAACAATACAGCGCTGTCGCTTTCGCTTGAAAATGTAGATTTTGAGCATTGCCTTGTGAAAGGACAACCCGCTTCTCTTGCCTTCGATCATTGCGCCTTTACAAACGGAGGGCTGGATGTCGGCCGGGGAAATATCAACATCAAACACGGTGTGTTTACCAACAGTTATGCTGAAATAAGTTATGCTGCGTTGGGAAATAAATTTGCTCGCATCAGCGACTGTCAGTTTACCAATACCGGTAGCAGCATTACTGCCATCATCGTCGAATCGTATGCTAACTACAGCATCTCCGGTACGTCCGTTTCAGGGTACCGCGACAACGCCATCGAGATATCCAATGCCGGTTTTGCGGCGGAAGGAGTTCATTCGATCACCGGAAATACCATTACGGGCAATGGTACTTCAAATTTCACGGCAGCCGGTTTATTTATTTACCACAGCTTTGCCGATGTAGCAGATAACGTGATGATCTCTCAAAATCCTTATGGTATGCAATGCCTCAACAGCAGCGAAATATCCATTACAGGCAACCGGCAGGCTATCTATGATTACCAAACCCAGCAGATACGCGATAATGGCATCAATCAGATTTATGCCACCCAGGGTAGTTTTCCGCGCGAGGTAAAGTGGAATGCCATAGTGGACGAGGACAACGATTGTCTGTTTTATTACGAGACCTCAAATGAAGAAGCACCTTATGATGTAAAATACAATCATTGGGGTCAGAATTTCAATGCCGCCAGCGACTTATGTCCGACTGAGTATTTCGATTACCTCCCGCTTTGGAACTTGCAACCGGGCATTTCGCCTCCCGAAGGAGCCGCTTTGGCTTTCGGAAATGCCAAAAGTATGGCGGATTCCGGATACTTTAATCAAAGTAAAATTGCATACACAGAAATCGTAAACACCTGGCCTGACTCCAAATATGCGCAGGCTTCGCTCCGCCAACTTTTTGCCATCGAGCCGCTGGCAGCAAACGATTTCGAGGCGCTTAAAGCGTATTATCTTACTATAGATGAAAATGAAAACCTCCAAAGAGTTGCCGCTCAACTTGCCGCCTTTTGCGATGTGAGTCTCGCAAACTGGCAAAGTGCCATCGCAAGTTTTGAGGAATTCATACAAAACCCTGCCTCTTACCAGGATTCGCTCTTTGCCATCATCGATTTGGCACACACCTATCAATTGATGGAGCAAAGCGGCTACAAGGCGGCACTCACTGGTAAGCTACACCAGTATCGGTATAATTCGGCCATAGAATTTAATCAAAGCAAGGATTATCACATCAGCCTTCTTTTTGGGGAACCTGACGAAAAGCTGATGCCTGACCCGAAAGATCAAAGAAATTTTGCCGGAAGGATAATCAGAAATTCACCAAATCCTTTTTCGGGAACAACAGAAGTATCCTTTGAATTAAATGAATCAGCAGATGTTATGATTTCTATTATCAGTGAATTGGGTCAAAAACATGAAGTGGTTCATCAGCCGAACGTCTCAAAAGGAATCAATCGAATTTATTTTTCGTCCTCCGCTTACCCTGATGGACTGTATATTTGTATCCTTGAGATTAACGGAAAAATCGTTGATACAAGAAAGATAATCATAGCGAATTAGACCAAACATCGATGCCGGCTTTTAAGGGTAAATTTTCTGGTGGTGGAATTGACTACCAAATCGTCATAACCTTATCCCCAGCCGCAATTGCTTCATTAATCATTAGCTAATATGTGTCCGGGTCTGATTTTTTGGATGGGTTTTTTTAATATTTCTATAAATAAGCACAAACTTTTATCGCGCAAAGTAACTTTGAATATTATTTTTGTAAAAACACCCAAAAGTTTTGCCCGGCACAATGCATAGAAATAAAGCACAACAAAACACACGAATTGCCTATCTGGAAGGATGGGTGTCGTTTGGTGTGAATCTGTTTTTGTTTGTCATCAAGCTGTGGGCAGGCTTAGTTACCGGCTCGGTGGCCATCGTAGCCGATGCCTGGCACACGCTGTCCGATTCGTTGAGTTCGGTGGTGGTAATTTTTGGTGCACGTGTGTCGGCCAAGCCGCCCGACAAGGAGCACCCTTTTGGCCACGGTCGCGCCGAGCTTATCGCCAGCGTCCTGATAGCTGCGCTGCTTGGCTTTATGGCTTACGAATTTATCCACGAAAGTATCATCAAGCTTTCCGGCCACGAAGCCGCTCACTTCGGAACCATTGCCATCGTGGTCACCATTATTTCTATTGTTGTAAAAGAAGCCCTGGCACAATATGCTTTTCGTGCAGCACGCAAAACCAAATACAGTTCACTGCGCGCTGATGGCTGGCACCACCGCACCGACGCCATCTCGTCAGGGGTAATTCTTGTCGGGATTTTGTTGGGAAAATATTTCTGGTGGATCGATGGCGTGATGGGAATCTTGGTAGCCATTATGATTTTTTGGGCGGGCTACGGAATTTTAAAGCAAGCCATGAGCCGATTGCTGGGGGAGGCGCCAGAGCCTGATCTGGTAAATCATCTTACCGCTTCCGCTAAAAAAATTACTTCGCTCGATCTGCGTATTCATCATATCCATTTGCACGAATATGGCGACCATAAAGAATTGACCTTTCATGTGAAACTGCCACCCAAAATGACGGTGGAAGAAGCCCACGATCTTATCGAAAAAGTCGAAAATCAGATCTGGGATGATTTGGGATTGGCAGCTACCGTTCACATGGAACCCCGCCGGCACTGAACATTTTAAATTTTATTTTTTCTTTTTGTAAAATATGCCAGCTTTATCATCGCGGTGGTAAAGTCGAACTCCTGGAGTGCAATGTGCTCCGGCAGATGCAGACTGGCAGAAGTGAGGTTCATGATGCCTTTGATGCCAAAGGTGATAAGCAGGGAGATGAGATTGTCGGTATCTATTTCGTCATCGGCCAGGATAGCCAGGCTAATATTGTGGCGGTTGATAATTTCCGCAAGGTTTTCCATCGAATAACAGGGCACCTGTTCAAAAATTTTCACGATAGATTTGTTTGAGTTGTCAAAGATGGCAGCGATTTTCACGGGGCTGGTCTCGTTGCCAAAGAGTTCCAGTGCAAAACGCCCGGCGTGTCCAAAGCCGATGATGCAGGCTGGGGTGGTTTCGTCGCAGTGCAACTGTTGCGTTATTAATTGGATAAGTTGTTGCACATCGTAGCCATGCGTGCGGCTGCCGGTAGCTCCAAGAAGCATCAAATCGCGGCGCACGTGAGCCACGTTGATGTGGAGCATGTTGGCCAGATCGCCGGAGAAGATAAAAGGTTTTTCCTGATATTGATACCGCAACAAAAGCCGGCGGTAACGGCTGAGCCTCTCCACGGTTTTTTCGGGCAGCAGGGTCATGCTTTGACTTCTTGTGCTTTGTTTTTTGGCAGGATGCAATCGGTTGCAACCAGACCGTCATCGGCGATGCGATAGCCTTTGGCGTTGCGGCCGGACTTCACGATATTTTTGCCTTCACAAGCGCTGATGCCTGTCCATTTACAATTCTGGCAATGCCGCAGCCCGTTGATCTGTACGCCCCAGCATTCGGTGGTGGAGAGCAGAGAGGTGTCAATGTGTTTCATCAGATGATTTTTTTTAGGTGCTAAAGTAAACAAATTTTGAAGAATTCATTATGCTTTCACACCAATTCTTGTCATTTCGAGAGTTCGCCCAAAGTTTTTGGGTATAATGAGGTGATGTTGAGCGAAGCGAAATCCCGCACGTGCGGGAACTTGCTGAATAGATTTCTCCCGGCGACACACCGCTTCGCGATGTGTCTTGGTCGAAATGACACGGCTGCGATTGGGGGGAGGTCACAATCACCATTGTCACCTCGAATGATCCGCCGGCTGGCGGAGATTGAGAGGTCTATTTAATACACAGAATTTCAGTCTCTTATAAAAATCCGTCATTGGTATCCGCCAACCGGCGGAGAGAAATCTATCTCATTAAAAATGGATAATTTTATCAGAACATTTACGACTTAGTAACTGACTACTTTTAATTCTATGGCTCTGAAAAGCAATTATTGTTTTCCCCGTTCAAAATCAATAATCTTCCTGCTGCCGTTTTACCAGCTCTTTGGTCGATAGCAGGCCGCAGGCAGCAAAGATATCCTGTCCGCGTGAGGCGCGTAAAGTGGTGCGTATATCCTTCTCGTTAAGGGCGACCATAAATTGCTCAATCACCTCATCGGTCGACGACTCCAATGGCGTACCCGGGATGGGATGAAACCTGATAAGGTTGATGCGGCACCTGATTCCGTTGAGGATGCGCGCCAGCTCTTTTACATGGCGCGGTGTATCGTTGATGCCTTTAAACATAATATACTCAAACGACACCCTGCGTTGGCGCCCCAGGTCGAAGTTGCGGATGATCTCGAGCACCTCGCTGAGTTTGTATACATTTTCGATTGGCATCAGCCGCTGCCGCTCCTCCTCGAAAGGCGTGTGCATGCTCACGGCCAGATGACACTGGCTTTGCGCCAAAAAAAGCCGCATCGCCGGGATGATGCCTATGGTAGAAACGGTGATGCGCTTGGGGCTCCAGCCGTAGCCCCATTCAGCTGTCATTATCTCCAGGCTTTTCATCACTTCGTCGATGTTATCCAAAGGCTCTCCCATGCC
>JAAYIU010000122.1 GCA_012523265.1 Bacteroidales bacterium
ACTTACAAGATTGTTCATAAATTTTTAACTCATTGCTATTGTGACAGTTACAACACCATCTTATGAACAGCTCCAAACCTGAATTTTTATGCCTAATTTTGCCAAAACCTTTTTAGACTGGACTCAATCATAAAAAACAAAAATCAAATGCCAAAGAACAAGGGTTTGAATATTGGTTTTTGGAATTTATTTGTCATTGTTCACACCGGCTACCGACGGTTGGCGCTTGTCATTTGGAGCTTTATAAAGGTTATCCCCAAATTCATAAAAATCTTATTTCGGATATTCGATGCGGATGTGATAGATGTTCATCAGTTTCTTTTTCAGAATCTTCTTGGTTTTATTGATGTCGCGCAGGGTGATGTTGGAATTGATAAATTGGCCGGATTCCATTTGCTTGTTGATGATGTTTTCCACCAGATTATTAATTGTCACCTCGTCGATAATTTTCAGACTGCGTGATGCAGCCTCCACCGAATCCGACATCATCACAACGCTGGTTTCTTTGCTAAAAGGTATCGGGCCGGGATAGGTAAAACGGCGCGGGTCGACTTTTTCGTCGGGATTTTCTTTTTGCTGCATGGTGTAGAAATACCCCACTTTGCTGTTTCCGTGGTGGGTGCGGATAAAGTCGATGATCTGTTCAGGCAGCTTTGCTTTTTTTGCTTTTTCGATGCCATCAATCACATGGTCGATGATGATGCGGGCGCTCTCTTCGTAGGTCAGCTCGTCGTGCGGATTGACAACCGTGACTTGGTTTTCGATAAAATACATCGGATGATTCATCTTGCCGATGTCGTGGTAGAGCGCTCCGGTTCGTGTGATCAGTGCGTCGCCGCCAATTTCGTAAATACACTCTTCGGCCAGATTGGCTACCTGCAGCGAATGCTGAAAAGTACCCGGAGCGCGCATGCTAAGCTCGCGCAGCAACTTGCTGTTGGTATCCGAAAGCTCCAGCAGCGTAACATCCGTGACCAACGAAAACATGCGTTCGAAGAGATAAATGAGCGGGTAAGCTACCAAAATCAACAACGCGCTGCCGCCAAACATGGCGTAATCTACCGGGCGAATGGTAGAGAAATTGCCTTCCTGTATCAGATTGAGACCCGTGTAAATGGCCGCATACGACAGGAAAACCACAAAAGCCGTAAACAAAAACTGCGATCGCTTTTGCAGATTAACAATACTAAAGATGGTGATGATACCGGCGATGAGTTCCATAAACAGAAACTGGAAACTATTAGGAACCAAAAACCCGATGAGGATGATCATGATGAGATAGACGTACAAAGCCAGCCGCGTATCGAAAAACACGCGGATGAGGATGGTACCAATACATAGCGGCACCAGGTAGATAAACTGCGGGTCGATGCGCAGCGCCACGCTGGTGAGGAACACCATGAGAATGAGCACCAGCAATATCAGGATCACCTTTTTGTTGTCGCGCAACACGTCGCGGCGGAAGAAGTAAAGGAAAAACACCAGCACCATCAGCGAGATGGCCACCAGCAGCACCTGCCCGGCAAGGATCAGGTAATAATTGCTGTCCTGTCCCAGCCGTGCCTCGTACTCCTGGCGCAACGATTCAAGAATCTGAAATTTATTTTTATTAATAAGCTCACCCTTCGAAATAATGCGCTCGCCCTCTTGCGTCATGCCACGTGTGGAAGATATCTGATTAAGATAATTCTGCAGCTCTTTCTGGGTCATCGACTCGTTGTAGGAAACGTTTTGTGTCATCGACTCTTCGAGCAGCAGCTTGAGCAGCTCTGCATCGACGCCCTCGGATTGTGCCAGCATATTCTTAATTTTTTCGTATGCTGTATGGATGTTGTAAAGATCGCCCAGGCGCACCTTTTCGGCGGTGTTGCTGATGATGAGCGTGATTTGGTAATCGGGTGGCTTATTTTCGATAGCAGGAATCGTTTGGATGATGCCACGGTTGAGCGTTGCGGTAAGAATTTTAAGCCCGCGATCGAGCGAAGCCTGCTTCAAATTCTTATCACTATCAGAAGTTCCGTATTTGAGCGCCCAGTAGTTGTTGAAATTATCGATAAACTCCGTGCGGATGGTTTCGCTTTTCTGGATGTTAAAATCGAAAAATAACTCCCGGTTGGCCATAATTTCGTTGCGCTCTTTTTCGACCTCTTCGGGCGCTTTGAGTATCGGAAAGTCGAAGGGCGCTATCAGATCGTCGTGCTGCCAAGGGCGTCCTTTGGTGTATTCGTATTTAAACTTGGCTTCTTTCGGAAAAAAAGAAACCAGTATCACCAGGCTCACCAGAAAAAGAAAAACCTTGTAAAATATCGAATAATGCTGAGTGAGAAAGTCCCAGATTTTGTTCATGGCCACCAAAAAAATTTGAAGCGAAAGTAGTTTATTTTCGCCTGTCGTAAAAAATCTCCGGCTACAACACCGGGTTTTAGCTTTTTATTTTACACGAATGAACGCTTATTACCATAGATTTGTTAACATTGTCAAAAAAAAATAACGCATGGAAACTTTTGGATTTTGTAATCTGAGCTGCGTGCCTTTGCGCGCTGCTGCCAGCCATCGCAGCGAAATGGTGAGCCAGCTGCTCTTTGGCGACACGTTCGAAATTATGGGCACCGAAGGCTCCTGGCTGGCGGTGCAATGCAGCCACGACGATTATCAGGGATTTATAGATGAACGGCAATGCCTGCTGATTTCTGACAAAGCCTATCTTCATCTGCAGCAGGCGCCCGACCAGTATTCCGGCGTTGTGTCAAGCTATTCCACCGACCAGGCGGGCAGGCGCACCGACATTTTTCCGGGTGCAAATATGCGCGCCTTTCGGGATGGTAAATTAACTTTAGGCACCACAACATTCAGTTATGACCAACCTTTACAAAAGCCTCTGCATCCTGCCACCGGCGCCGCTCTGGTAGCTACTGCGCGATTGTATCTCAATGCGCCCTACCTGTGGGGCGGACGCTCCACGGCAGGAATCGACTGCTCCGGACTGACACAAAACGTGTTTAAACAAAACGGAATAGCGCTGCACCGCGATGCCGCTATGCAGGCTACCCAAGGCGAAACGATTCATCTGATCTGGGAAACACATGCCGGCGACCTGGCTTTTTTTGATAACGCCGAGGGCGAGATAACACACGCCGGGATCATCACCGGCGAAGGCACCATCATACACGCTTCAGGTTTTGTCCGCATCGACGACATCGACCACCAGGGCATCTTCGACAGCAAAATCAGAAAATACACCCACAAGCTGAGAATCATCAAGCGGCTGATTGACGGGTAAACATGTTTGTTGTTCGTTTCCCGAATCGCAAAGCTCTCGGGATTTCACTACACTCAAGTTTGTTTGTTGTTCGTTGTTTGTTGTTCGTTGTTCGTTGTTTGTTGTTCGTTGTTTGTTGTTTTTTGTTCGTTGTTTGGTAATTTTGTTTTAAAATTTATTAAATCGTTTTAGTATCACCATCTCATTTTTAAAATTATTTTTGTGCCGTTTTTCTAACTTCATAAAATAAATATTGTCGATGATACTTCAAACGAATTTGCAACACGTGACCTCTTCCGATCAGTTTCAAAAAATCCTTACCGAAAACAACAATGTGATGATTTGCTGCGGCCGCATGGGACCCATGTGCACCCCGGTTTACCAGACCATGAAAAAATTGGAAGGCGAATATAATCACGTCGCTTTTTATGATTTCCTGTTCGACCATCCCGAGGCACACCTCATCAAAAACCTGCCCGAATGTGCCGGCTTCATGGGGCTGCCTTTTACGGTGTATTACAAAAATGGTGAAGTAGTAACGGCTACCACCAGCATACAAAACGAAGGGCAGATTCGCGGGGTGCTCGACGCACAGTTTGGTGGGTAGAGCTATTCAGTGAAAGCAAGAGAGAACCGCTAAGGCGCAGAGACGCAGAGGGAAAATACAAGAAAAATGGTTTCACATTTTTAGAGGTAAGTAGATAGGTGCATATTTTTAAATCCGGATAAGGGCAACGTATTCCTGGGTGGCGAGTTCAATATCAATCGGTATCTCTATGAATTTTGCTACAGGATTAACCGCTCTCAGATGAAAAATAATGTGTTCAATAATATTATTGGCAGGATGGTAGCAGCTGACAAAATCTACCAGACCGAATTAGTATGTAGTTAACTACTGACCTCTA
>JAAYIU010000325.1 GCA_012523265.1 Bacteroidales bacterium
GCACCGGATGAACCTGCTTTGGGGCGTGCGCCCACTTTTTTTCGACCACTATATGAACACCGACCAAACCATAGCCGATCTGATGAAAACCCTCAAGGAAGCCAACTTGCTTCGTCAGGGCGATCTGATCGTGCACATCTCCAACATGCCCATCGATCAACCCGGGAAATCGAATATGATAAAACTGGCGCTGGTGGATTAAAGAGGTGGCGATTTGTGCATAGCTCTGTGGTATTTCACGCCCTGTTTATCCACGGCCTGAAGGCCAGGGTTATTCAATTCCTGTTTTCTTTCTGACTCCCCGGCCAGCTTGTATTTGGATTTTGTTTTTTGAATTTTGGGATTTAGCTAAGCGTTACTTCCTCAAAAAGGCGTGGCACATGGCACGACCAGCCATAGGTATCTTTAATTTTGACCCTTAGCACGTTGGCGCTGTGGGGTTCGCCATGGGTGATAAACACCCGTTTCGGCGTGTTTTTTATCTTCGACATCCATTTGATAATTTCACTCTGATCGGCATGCGCCGACATGTTGTTCATGTGCTCAACAGCGGCCCGAACCTTAAAATATTGACCGTGCATTTTTATCTCCGGCTCGCCCTCGGCCAGACTCCGGCCACGCGTACCTGCAGCCTGAAAGCCGGGAATAACGATGGTGGCGTCCGGATTGTCGAGGTGCTCTTCGAGATATTGCAGGATGCGTCCGCCATTCATCATACCGCTGCCGGCAATGATGATGCGTGGATGTTTGTTGCGCGCCAGATGCCGCGTTTCTTCGATAGACGTCACCATGCGGGTATTTTTAAAAACCTCCTGAAATATTTCCGGGTCGAGGCGCTGCCACTCGGGATATTTCAAAAAAAGCTTGCTCACATCCAGCCCCATGGGGCTGTCGAGATAGACGGGGATGTCGGGGATGCGGTTTTCGTTTTTCAGTTTCCAGATCAAATACATAAAATCCTGTGCGCGATCCACCGTAAAGCTGGGGACCAGCAGCGGGCCGTGGTTGTAGATGGCTTTCTGAATAATTTTTAGGAGTTGGTCTTCGGCGGAGGTTGTCGGGTGCAGCCGGTCGCCATAGGTCGATTCGACGATGAGATAGTCGGCTTTTTCGGGCTGCTCGGGTGGCAGCAACATAGCGTCGTTGGGGCGTCCCAGGTCGCCTGAAAAAACGATGCGGGTACCGGCGACGTCCATCTCTATAAATGTAGCGCCCGGTATGTGGGCATTTTTGCGAAAGCGAAATTTTATCTCCGGTGAAATCTCCATCCAGGCGTTGTCGGCAACGGGATGCAGCAGCGGCAGGGTGCGTTCCACATCGGCCAGGCTGTAAAGCGGCAATGCCGGGCTGTGGCGGGTATAACCGTGGTAGTTGGCCCGCTCGGCGTCTTCTTCCTGTATCTTACCGCTGTCTTTCAGGATAATCTCCACCAGATCTGCCGTAGGCTCCGTGCACCAGATGCGCCCCTTGAAACCCTGGTTGACCAGCCGCGGCAAAAAGCCAATATGGTCGAGGTGGCCGTGGGTGAGCAGAATATTTTTGACGTTGTAAGCGTCGAGTGGCAGGTCTTTCCAGTTTAGCTCGCGCAACTGCTTTAGTCCCTGAAACAAACCGCAGTCGATCATCAGTTGCTCGTTGTCGAGCGTGAGCAGGTATTTGGAGCCGGTAACCGTTTCGGCAGCGCCCAGAAAGCGCAGTGTGAAATTTCTTTTTTCGTTCATAGCTTATTTTTATTTTAATGAGAACAGAACAGGGGGCGAATGTAAAGAATAATTTGGAGAGGGAGTTTAGAGAGCCGGGATTTTGAGCTATGACCGATACGTTATTGCGGTGATAGTGTGGATGAAACGTGCCACAAATAAATTATTAAAAACCCTAATAATAAGCTTGTCCGAACGTTTTTCGCTTTGCAATATTGGAGGGCGCAGATGACGGTGATTTGCATCAAAAAATTAATAATCAAAATCATTAACAAAAACCATTTAATCATGAAAAAATTATTTGTAATTTTTGCAGCGTCACTGTTATCAGCAACCTGCATAGCTCAGGATGGTTTCTATCTGGGCTACGAAAATGGTGGCCTTTTCGACAGGTATCATTATGTAAACAGCAAAGGTTACGAATTGACACAAGGCTCTATTGGCGGCGTTTATGGCGGCTATGTTGGCTACAAACAGAACAGCTACAGCCTGGAAACCGGTTTTTATGGATACTTTTCAGCGCGTCCAAACCTCGATTATGACTATGCTACCGGCGTCCCGCATAAAAGCCTAATAATGCCTGGCAGCGTTGAAAGCTGGATGATCCCCGTCCGACTGGGCAAAGAGTTTACTACTTCTAACGAGAAGTTTTTTACAAAAGTAGCGTTGGGTTTTAATACGATGATTTGCCGTGATTATTCCGAAAACCAACCTACGATGGGTTTTGGTGAGAATGTATCGCCATTTCCCTTTGATCCGGACCCTAACTTTGTTCCTGCATCGTCCGATTCTACCAGGGGTTATGGCTTTGTTACCTCCAGAGTGAATTTTGGTATCGAACCAGCCTTGTCGGCAGGTTACCGCTTCAAGAAGAGAGCAGACATTTACCTAAGGGGCAGCTACCTGGCAAACTTCAACCCCATCTATTACGAAACAATGACGCACTATTCTGATGCTGAGCCGGTATATGCCACCAGCGTCAGCGTGAATGCTTTCCAGTTGCAAATCGGGTTGACGTACTACTTCGCGAAACGGGAAAAATAGAAATCCGACGGTATCGCTTTTTTTTGACGGGATAAAAGTAGGTAGTTTTTCTTAAAGAATTCTTAACATACCAAATTTTGCATTTTTATTTTTAGGCTATCTTTGCCCCTGAAAATCAAATCTTAAAAAAAAACGCTATTATGAACAGTGAAAACCTTAGAAATGCATGCGCCGACGCTTCGACAGCGATGGCCAAACTTAACCTGGACGCCCATGCCGACCTGCGGGCCAAGCTCGACTACTGCATCGGCAGCTACGACTACGATAAAAACCCGGAAGGCCTTTACCAATACGGTAAAGCAACCCTGGATGAGCTTAAAAAATTTAAAGCCAAAAACCCGCGCAAAGTCAACAAAAAGATTATCGATAATCTCGAACAAGCGCTCAAAGACTGAAATTTGTAGCTCTGTTTTTATCTTAACGAAACCACTTTGTAAAGCGTCATCCCGAAAAGATGACGCTTTTTTTTGTGCCCACGGCTGGCGGAGCTACTGCGGTGTAGTTGCTTACGATTTCTAACAGCGCCGGCCTTCAGCGCTTGCAATTCCTGTCGGTGGTGCCTGCCGCAATGCGAATAAAAATAATTTTGCTGTTAAGGCGATCACAATTTGAAAGCCGGGATCAAAACCAACAACAGATGCATAAAATCAGCGTACATCCCATTCTGGATATTCCTCAGGTCGAAAAGGTTACTTTCTTGTTTAACGGCGAAAAGGTGGAAGGCGAAAAAGGCTTCACCATTGCCGCGGCGCTGCACCAGGCCGGACACCCCGTACACAGCCACAGCCTGCGCAACCGCAACCGCTCGCTCGAATGCGGCATCGGCAAATGTGGCGCCTGCGAGATGCTCGTGGACGGGCGCATCCGCCGCATCTGCATCACCAAAGTGGACGACGTGCACGAGGTGTCGGAGATACCGCACGACTACACGCCGCAGCCACAGCCCTGCGACGAGCAGTGCCAGACAAAAGTGTACAAGACGCAGGTGGCCATAGTGGGTGCCGGTCCCGCCGGACTGGCTTGCCGCGAAGAGCTGTTGAAAAATAACGTGCAGTGCATCGTGGTGGACAACAACGATAAGATTGGCGGCCAGTTTCTGATGCAGACACACCAGTTTTTCTTTTTTGAAAAAGAAAAGAAATTCGGTGGCATGCGCGGTTTCGACATCGCCCACACGCTGGCCGGCGACGACCACACCGGCATCTTCCTCAACGCTGCTGTGTGGGACATCCTGGAAGGAAAACGCCTGGCCGTAAAAAATATTAGCACCGAAGAAATCTATTATATCGACGCCGAGTTTCTGGTGGTGGCTTCTGGCGCCGTCCCTTTTATGCCCACCTTCGAGAACGACGACCTGCCCGGCGTATTCACTGCCGCCGTAGTGCAAAAGATGATGAACAACGAGCTGACACTGCTCGGACGCAACATCCTCACGGTGGGCGCCGGCAACATCGGCTACCTCACCTCTTACCAACTGATGCAGGCGGGAGCGCGCGTTAAAGCCATCATCGAAGCCATGCCCCGCGAGGGCGGCTTTCCGGTGCAGGCCAACCGCGTGCGGCGGCTTGGAATCCCGGTACTCACCTCCAAAATTTTGCTCAAAGCTATTCCCAACGAAGACCACACGGGTATCGTGGGTGCGGTAATCGCCGACTGCGAGAATTTTAAAGCCATCCCCGGCACCGAGCAGGTGATCGACGGCATCGACGCCATCAACATCTGTACGGGTCTGGTGCCCGACGACCAGCTTTTAATAAAAGGAAAAGAGTTGTTTGGCCGCCAGGTGTATGGCGCCGGCGACGCCATCCGCATTGGCGAAGGCACCAGCGCCGTGTTGCGCGGCCGTCAGGTAGCTTTTGAAATTCTGGAGGATATGGGCGCCCGCTACGATTACAATCAGTTTCTGGAGGTTTCTAAAGAATACATCGACTCGCAGCAGCACCCGGCACGCATCATCGACGAGCCGATGACCCCAACCTCCGATCGCGCCGCCGAAAAACCTTTTGTACTCATCGACTGCCTCTATGGCTTTGCCTGCAACCCGTGCGAGTTTGCATGCCCCCACGGCGCCATTACCAAAACCTCCACCAGCACGGTGCCCCGCATCGACTTCGACAAGTGCATCGGATGTATGAAGTGCGTTTATCAATGTCCCGGGCTGGCTATCTTTGGTTATAATTTGAAAAAAGATTGGCTTTTCCTGCCCATCGAATATCATATCGAAGAAAATACGCCTGTGTTTCTGGTGGATAATAATGGAAAGAAGTTGGGCGAAGGGGTGATAGAAAAAATATTGGACAAACCCAACAAAACCAATGTGGCGCGCGTGCGTTCGATAAACCTTCACGGCGAGGAGCTGATGCAGGTGCGTGGCTTTATCGCCAAAGATAACTATCCAGAGGCCATCGCGTTTAAATCCAACAACATCGAAGTGGAATCAGAAACATACGTATGCCATTGCGACGACGTGAAGCTGGACGAAATCCTTGCGGTGATTGGCGACCGCAAGTTTATCTCTGTGGATGAGGTGAAACATACCACGCGTTTGGGCATGGGCGCCTGCCGCGGAAAGCGCTGCATAAAACGACTAAAACAAACTTTAGCCGGATCGGGCATCACCATCGTGGGCGAGCCAACGCCGCGTGGTCCGCTGAGCAATCAGGTAGCCATGGGCGAGCTGTATCCGCGCAAAACACACGAGAAAATCATTACCACCCTCAACGGCACTAAAGGCGAAAAAATAACCGTGAAAACGCTTGTGGCCGGCGGCGGCATCGGCGGCAGCGCTCTGTTCCGCTACATGGCCGAGGCGGGTCTCGCGCCCGTTCTTATCAACAGTGGACGCGGAGCTTCCTGGCGCAACATCGCCGGCGGGCGCCCCAACTTCAGCCTGCCCGAACTTTCCGACATCGCCGAGAAAAACCTGGAGATATTCCGCGATCTGCAACAGATTCACAACATCGACTTCCGACCCATCGACTATGTAACCTTTGCCCACGACCAGCAAATGTTCGACGCGCTGAAGGCTTCGATGACCTGGAGCGATGCGCAGATGATAGAACCTGCCGACTTCCGCAAATACGTTTCTCCTTATTTTAATACCCGCCTCAGCACCTATCAGGCGGCGCTCGTTACGCACAACTGCTGGCAGGCCACGCCTGGCAAAGTGGTGGATTTGATAAGACAGATCGGAATCAGCTACGGTGGCACCATACAGGAAGACTGCGAACTGATCGACGTGCGCCGCGAGGCCGACAAATACCGCGTGTTGGTAAAAACCCACGACAAGAAATATATCACTTATCTGGCCGATCATTTTGTAAATGCGCTGGGGCCACAAGGCGATAAATTTGCTAAGATGCTGGGCTATGAAACAGGGCTGTATCCCGTAACACATCAGGCTTTCATCACCCGCCGCCTGCCCATGATGGGCGTGGATGGCATCCCATTGCCCATGCTTATCGACCGCCGCCACTACAAAGGTTTTACGGCAGTATATGGGCAGCAATTGGGCGAAACGGGTCAGATAATAGGATGCGCTTCACCACAGGTGGAACCGCGCGAAGCCGGAAAGAATCTAAAGATCAACTCCAGAGATTTTCTGGAGATTGCCGCCGAGATATTTGTGGACTGGCTGCCCGAGCTTTCCTCGGTAGGCTTCCAGGCTGTATGGGCCGGCTATTATGTAGAACCACGCATGATCCTCGATCCCGACGCCGGTCTGTTTGTTGGCTTGCGCGGACAAGGCTTTATGCTGGGACAATACCTGGCCAAAATGTATGTGGACAAACTCGTTGGCAACCACGTGCCCGCCTACTTCGAGCGCCTCACGCTGCAAGGTGATGGATTGCTGGAGAAGGCTTTTAAATAACCCCCCCAAACCCTGACAGGGTTTCAAACCCTGTCAGGGTTTGAGTTACGGACGATACGAAAGTTGGTGCAGCTCTTTTTAGAAGATAACGGATGAAATTTGAAGCTTCTAAAAAATTTGAAAAACAAGCTTATCAATTAAGACGAAGCTTCTTTCCGGCCAACTTACTTTGTCCATTGTGTTTATAGGCCTTTACCTTTTTGTAATCTCTTTTTCCATAAACATGATAACCTGTTCCAAAGTAATTTCACGACTTGGGGCAATACCTGATTTTGTGTGTTTATGATGTGGGTAGGTAATTATATTGGGGTGGTGAGGGGCATTATCCCATCGCAAAATCATGCTCCCCTTTTTATTTTGCCAATGAAAAGAATAGTTCCTTTCTAAAACATCAAAATATTCTTTTGCATTGCGAATTAGTTATTTTTGTGCAAAAGAAAAATCATGGAAACAATTTTTAGATTTAACGATGTTGCCGATTTGAATGAACAGTTTTTGAGTGCATTGAAATTGCTTTTTAAGGATAAGAAAATCGAAATATCCGTTAGTTCCTTTTCGGATGAAACCGATTATTTGTGCGAACCTCCTGAAAACATGGCATTCCTTGATAAAGCAATTCAGGATTTGAATGATAAGAAAAATCTTGTTTCGATCAACGGCAATGAATACGATGAGCTGGTTAAGCACCACTATAAAAAACGATAGGTAGTTTCAAAAGTCGTGGCAGCCAGGTTTATTTCTTGAAGTCGTGGCCCAAACTGCGCAGGGAAGGGCTATGTTTATGAAAAATCAGATAGTGAGCCAAAAAGTTCATCTACCAAAATGAGTTTTCTTGAAATCCCCTGTTTGCTCTGTGGCTTCTCCGTTGCCTCTGTGGTTTATCAATTGAAGCCAATTTTTTTTAGCTCATGGTTTTAAAGCACGTTTTTAAGATTAAAAATGAAAAATCATGTAAATAATCTTCGGATTTAATAATGTTACTGAATTGGGCCTCTTCCCTTAATTCGTTTAACTAAAGTATTTAGGCCAGATTACTTTAGCTGTGTTGAGTATTTAAGCCGAATTACTCGAGTTGTGTTTGGGTATTAGGCCTAAATACATTGAGTCTTAAAATTATTGCAACAGGCTCAAGCAGTTTCGATCTCTCCAATCTTACGGGCGAACCTCTTACCGGCAGGAATATTTCGTTCCATTTGTTTCCTTTGTCAAATCATGAAATTTCAGAGAGAAACGGTGCGTTGAAGTGTGTTATTTTATGATTAGGTCATTAGGATTTTGTCGGCAATCCAACACAATGTGAATAATGATTTTATCCGGCATAATTTCGTAAAACAAAATGTATTCGTCGACGATTAGACCTCTAATAGATTCAAGGTCAGTTTTAATTCCGATTTCAGGTTGCTTCACGAGAAGTGAGACTCCTTCTCTAAGCTTTTCGTACAGTTTCCTGGAGTAGGATGTACTCTTATTTCTCTTTGTGTAAAAATCTAAAATTTCAAAAAGCTTAATGTTTGCTCTATGAGACCAAACTACTGTGCGTTTTCCCATTGGTTAAACAAGTTATCAATTTCAGATTGTTCAACAAAGCGACCTGCCTCTATATCTTTCTTTGATTCTTTAATTTCTGCACGTTGCTTCTGTGTGAGTGAAATAACCTGACTTACTTTTGTAGCATCCAAAATAGTTTTTAAAGCCATCAAAAATGACTCATCCTCAATATCAGCTATCCTGGAAATCAATACTTTCTTAAGTTCTACTGCTGTCATTTTTGTTTGTATTCGTTTAAATCTTGTAATAAACATTTGCTACAAAAGTAAGGATTTTCGTCAAAGATAATTGCTGCAAAGTTTAAATGGCTTTTCAATTTACGATCCACTGAGCATAGCTTCGGCTCTTGAAGTAAATTGCGTTATTGTACACCGAAGATTTACAGCATAACCAGATTGTTGAAGACCAACGCCAAATTGTAAATTCCTTCAGTGTTTAAAAAATTTAGCTCGGTAAACCGAATCGTCAGCGCCTCACGAAAACAACCGGAAGCTATCGCAGACATTGGGAAAAAGAAATCCGAAAAGCTGTTCGAATTTTTATAACTAATCAGTCAATCCCCTACGGGGAATGGAAAGGTGTTTTGTCAATTTAAGCTACAATACTGAATTCACTACGTGGAATTCGCCATAGGCGATTGAGTATTGTAGCAAACCCAATTGAAGGTTCGGGATTCCCCGTAGGGGATTAACAATTTGATTAAACATTTTAATAGGCTGATTAGTTACGGCGAATTTTTTACCAGGGAAGTTTAAGATATAAAAATTGCTTTTGAAAATGTGGAATAGTTACCCATGTTTCCTCATTTCAAAAAATTGCCGAAGATTGTCTGTCCAGAATTTCTTATTTTTAAACAATGTAATGAATAGACCAAGCCAGACTACTTCTCTGAAAAATTAATAACTATTCACCAGACTTTTTTATGAGCATCGACAACTCGGACAAGGAAATGAAATGTTTCCAGTTTTTCAGTGCTAATCCGATTTCCGTCGGTTCCAGCGGTCTTTTTTAATTTCATCCACAAATGCATCAACATCCTCTTGCTTTGCTGTCGATTTGCGAGTTACCTTCAGGTATTCCAGCCAATCTCTTAAATTCTGCAAAA
>JAAYIU010000036.1 GCA_012523265.1 Bacteroidales bacterium
GTTCTGCCAAAGCAAGAGGTATTCGGTGTCCTCTTTGCCGGTCAGAAATTCTTGTTCTTCGTTCTCGGTATGCACCAGATAGCTGATGACGCGATGAATGAGCCGCTCGGCTTTCTTCACCAGCTCCGCCAGATAATGCTGATCGACGGCATTGCCCACAAAAAGCAGTTCTATCACCTCTGCGTCCATCCCGGCGGCATAATCACCCGTAACGTACACTCTGCGTATGTCGCCCAATCCATCTATCACTTTTTGGATAATCTGATCGAAACCCAAGTGCTTGAGCAGGATGTTGTGGAGGTCGGGGAAGAGTGGGTGACGCGTGTTGGCCTGAAACACTTTTTTGATCCCGTCCTGGCTGGAGGTGAGCAAGCCGGCTTTCTCAAAACGGTTGAGTTCCACACGGATGGCGTTGCTCGACTCACCAAATTCGGTGGCCAGCCCCCTCAGATGCGCTTTTGCATTAGCATTCAGGAAAAACCTGGTGATGAGCTTAATGCGCGTACGTGATGTTATCAGTGTGTCGATCATGTATTTTTTAAAACCGGGTAACAAAACTACTCAAGAAATAGTTACCACCAAATAAAACTTCGTTATTTTTTTGTTAACAACTGTTGATATTACACAAAGCATTGGTGCACAATGCTTCTGAAATCCCGTTTGAAAATTCATTTATTTCAAAGGGAATATTTTTTTCTGCCGCAGGTAGGTCATAATGCGCTCTACATTTTCGTCGTCGCGTGGGTCGACCACCAGATGCGCATTTTCAGGGATGTCATAATTCGCATCCAGTCCGGGCATATTTTCTATTTCGCCGCGGTCGGCTCTTTCCCATAGTTTGGGCCGGTTTTCGCGACCAAAATCCACGTCGGCATCCATGTACACCAGATGAAATCTTTCCTGACCGATTATCTGTGCCACCTGTCGGCGAATGTTATCGTCGGGCGAGATAAACGAACACAGCGTGATGATTCCCTGATCGTTGAGCAACCGCGCCACATGTGCCACGCGCCGCAGATGTTCGGCGCGGTCGGCGGGCGAATGGTCGAGTTCGCGGGAGAGTCCGGCGCGGATGGTGTTGCCTTCGAGCAGCACCACGGTAGCTCCTTCGTCGAAGAGGCGGCGCTCGACGGTATAGGCCAGCCGGTTTTTGCCGCTGCCATGCAGCCCTGTGATCCATATCGTAGCACCACATTGATTATAAAAGCGCTCCCGCTCCTGCGAGGTGATCAGGCATTCGCCATGCTCTATTTTTTCTATCTCCGCGTCGGTGATGCGCAGCGAAAGCTCGTCGGGTTTGCGCGCATCGATGATCATGCCTACAGCACTGGTGTTGTTTGTCACCGGATCGATGAGCACAAAAGAGCCGGTGCCATGGTTCTTTTTGTAGGAATCGAAAAACAAAGGCTTTGCGGTAGTAATTGCCACGCGTGCTATCTCATTTAGCGTAAGCTGTGTAGCCGGCGATTTTTCCAACGTATTTACATCCATTTTGTACCGCACTGCATCAATGCGCACGCGGGTAGTGCTGGTGGTATGTTTGATATAATATTGTGTGGCTACGTCGAGTGGCTTTTCGTCCATCCATACCAGCATGGCCTCCTGATGACGGCCGATGAGCGGCATATTGTCGGGATGCACGAGCATTTCGCCGCGCGAAATGTCTATTTCGTCGGCAAGGGTAAGTGTA
>JAAYIU010000387.1 GCA_012523265.1 Bacteroidales bacterium
CCAATCGCAGTTCTGTCATTTCGACCAAGACACATCGCGAAGCGGTGTGTCGCCGGGAGAAATCTATTCCGTTTTGTCATTACCTCATTATGCCCAAAAACTTTGGGTGAACTCTCAGAATGACAAGCGCTTTGTCAGTATTGGGTTAGGGAGGAGGAAGTTGGCGGCTGCGCCGCCAATCTGGCGCAGAAGAATCTATTTTAAAAAGAATTTTGCTGACCGATTTAACAACAAATTTTAAAACAAAATAACAATGAAAGCACCATCTGAAAGAAATTTCTTATTAAAAAACAAAACCAACCTATTTTTGCTCGCGCTGGCTTTTCTGTTGGTTGTCGGCTGCGGTGAAAATAAAGAGCGGATCACCCGCTACGTCGATCCACTCATCGGCACCGATGCACACGGACACGTTTATCCCGGCGCTGCGGTGCCTTTCGGAATGGTGCAACTCAGCCCCGACACCCGCAAGGATAGCTGGGACGGCTGCTCGGGATATCACTATTCCGACAGCACCATCATGGGTTTCAGCCATACGCACCTGAGCGGGACGGGCGTGGGCGATTATGGCGACATCCGAATGATGCCCACCACCGGAGCCATTATCACCGAACCGGGAACAGAAGAAAATCCTGACGAGGGATACCGTTCGCGTATTAATCATAAAAACGAAACCGCTTCTGCCGGCTATTACAGCGTACAGCTCGACGATTACAACATCCGGGCAGAGCTTACCGCCACGCCCCGCGCAGGTTTTCATTGTTATACCTTTCCGGCTACCAACCAGGCCAACATCATCATCGACCTTACCGAAGGGGTTACTACCGACAAGATTATTGAACTTTGGATAGAGATCATCAGCGACACCGAAATACATGGGCTGCGTCGTACCAGCGGATGGGCGGAGAACCAATATGTTTTTTTTAATGCCGAATTTTCTAAACCCTTCAAGCGCTATGGCTTGATTAAGGATGGCGTTGAGCAGTCGTTGCAGAAAAAAGTGGAAGGCGAAAACATAAAAGCCTGGCTCACCTTTGCTACCAAGTTGGACGAGCAGGTAAAAGTAAAAGTGGGCATTTCGGCGGTGAGTGCCGAAAATGCGCGCATGAATCGTGAAGAGGAAATCCCGGGATGGAACTTTGAGAAAATTCGCCGTAAGGCAAATAGTCTTTGGCACGACGAATTGGCGAAAATAGAAGTGAAGCCAGACAATGCCCCGACTGAAAGCCTGCAGGTGTTTTATACGGCGCTCTATCACGCACAGCTCAATCCCAATCTTTACAGCGATGTGGATGGCAGCTACCGCGGGCACGACAACGAAATTCACCAGACTGCAAATGGCAACAATTACTACACAGTATTTTCTTTATGGGATACCTATCGTGCGGCGCACCCGCTGCTGACAATTTTGGATGAGAAGCGCACCAATGATTTCGTGCGCACCATGCTGCTGCAATACCAGCAGGGCGGGTTGCTGCCGGTTTGGGAGCTGGCTGCCAACGAAACCAACTGCATGATTGGCTACCATGCTGTGTCGGTAATTGCTGACGCTTACGCAAAAGGCATTCGCGATTACGACACGGAGCTGGCGCTGGATGCCTGCGTAAAAAGTGCTATGCAGGATCAGTTTGGATTGAAATGGTATAAAAAGCTGGGATACATCCCTTCAGACGAGGAGTCGGAGTCGGTGTCGAAAACGCTGGAATATGCTTACGACGACTGGTGTATCGCGCAAATGGCGAAAGATCTTGGCAAACAGGATGTTTACGAAACATTTATCAAGCGGGCACAGAACTACAAAAACGTGTACGACCCGCAGACCAAATTCATGCGCGCCAAACTCAACGGCATGTGGTTTTCGCCGTTCGATGCGCACGAAGTCAACTTTAATTACACCGAGGCCAACTCGTGGCAATATAGCTTTTATGCTCCGCAGGACATCAGCGGGCTGATGCAACTCATGGGCGGCTCGGAAATATTGGCGCAACAGCTCGACAGCCTTTCTGCGGCACCCGAGGCGACCACCGGACGTCAGCAGTCGGACATTACCGGGCTGATAGGCCAATACGCCCACGGCAACGAGCCAAGCCACCATGCAGCCTATCTCTACAACTATTGTGGCCAGCCTTGGAAAACCCAGGCGCTGGTGCGCAAAATTATGCGTGAACTCTATACCCACCTGCCTGATGGTTTGTGTTGCAATGAAGATTGCGGACAGATGTCGGCCTGGTACGTAATGAGCGCCATGGGGTTTTATCCTGTAACTCCCGGCTCGAATGTTTATGCCATCGGTAGCCCGTCCTTCGCAAGCATAAAGCTGCATCTGGAGAATGGGAAAAGACTGGTTATCGAAAGCACCAACTTTTCTGAAAAGAATGTTTACATCCAAACCGCTACCCTCAACGGTGAAGTGTTGCCCAACAGTTACCTCACACATCAGCAGATCATGGAGGGCGGCTACCTGCGTTTCGAAATGGGCGCTGCGCCAAACAAGGCCTGGGGTTGCAGTGCTAACGAAATCCCCGTTTCGTCCATCGACACTCTGCTGATTACCCCGGTACCTTTTGTGGCCGAGGGCACCAGTGTGTTTTACGATTCGCAACAGATAGCGCTGGGCTGCGCCGACACTACCGCCTTTATTTATTTCAGCACCGATACCACCTGGAAAATGAAGAAATATGAAACAACTTTTCGCGTAAGCGAAAATACAGTGTTGCATGCTTACGCTGAAGCTAAAGGGAAACTCAGAAGTTATGCAACTATCTCGCGCATGATGAAAATTGAGAAAGGGCGCACCATCACCCTCAAGTCAGCTTATGCCAACCAATACAACGCCGGGGGTGATATGGCGCTGATCGACTACCAGCGCGGCGGCGCCGACTTCCGCACCGGACGCTGGCAGGGCTACCACGGTGTAGATCTGGAAGCTATTGTTGATTTGGGGAAATTGCAAAACATCAAATCAGTTACAATGGGTTTTTTGCAAGATATTAACGCTTGGATTTTTATGCCCCGGCAGGTGGATTATTATGTTTCGTCGGACGGACAAAACTGGCGCCTGGCAGCGAAAGTCGGCACGCCGGTAGAAGCCACCGATTGGGAGCCACAAACCACCGACTTCACTGTAAAGACCAATGGTACAAAAGGCCGGTATATAAAAGTGGTGGCGCACAACATAGGCCAATGCCCCGCGTGGCACAAAGGCGCCGGCGATCCCGCCTGGATTTTCGCTGATGAAATTGTGGTAGAAGCGGAGTGACGTGGTGGGAGGAAGGTGTAACCAAATTGAAGCGACAAATCCAGTGATTATGCAGAGAAATGATTATAATAAAAAGAGACGGTTTCTTTCAGAAAAGCTGATTGAAGCCCGGGAACAAGCCGGACTTTCACAAAAGCAAGTATCCGAAAAAAAAATAGTATCACAAAGCGAGTTGTCAAAAATTGAGAACGGAACCAGACGTGTTGACTTCATAATTTTATTGGAGCTATCGACATTTTATAATCAACCCATATCATTTTTTATTCCTGAAAACGAATCAGTAAAATAAAGGTCCATGGATGAAGCATTTCAAACTCCCCCAAAGTCGCCAGAGCATTTGACGAAAATTACAGAGCTGCCCGGCATTTTAAAGAAATTGGTCGGCAGCGAATTTAAATTAACAGGGAAAACCCGGACGGATGGTGCAAACATCAGGAAAATAATTGCCAAAGAATTATTCGATCATGGACTGCCGGAAGGAGCTATTGATGATGAATATGAAATTGTTCCACCCAAAAAAAAGGGAGTCCCCAGAATGCTTAGGGAG
>JAAYIU010000007.1 GCA_012523265.1 Bacteroidales bacterium
AAATCTGGCCGGTTTGTTTTCATCAACTCGAAATTTGGCATTTAAACGGGCCAGCCTAAAAATATTTTTAAATACACGACTCTCAACAAGATTGAATTTTGGGAGTTATTAGACCGGACTCAATTATTAAAAATAAATAACAGGAAACGAAAAATGCAACATGGGTAAACAGGGGTTAGTTCAGAAATTATCGTTACAACATCAGCTATCACCACAGCAAATACTGCTGATGAAGCTGCTTCAGATTCCCTCTATTGCACTGGAGCAGCGCATAAAGCAAGAGATCGAAGAAAATCCTGCCCTCGACGAAGCCAGCGAGATCGACGACGAAACGGAAGAGCAGCAGGAAGAGGAGTTCGAGAATGAGATGGACAGCAAAGACAGCGATGAGTTTGACTTGAACGACTACATCGGCGACGACGACATCCCCGCCTACAAGCTCTCGGCCAACAACACCAGCCGCGACGATGAGCGCAAAGAGATTCCATATTCCACAGGACGCACTTTCCACGAAAACCTGACCACACAACTTAGCATGCGCCATCTCGACGAAAAGCAGATGGTGATAGCCAAAACGATTATCGGCAACCTCGACGACTCGGGGTATCTGGAACGCGACCTCACCGCCATGGTGGATGATCTGGCCTTTACACAAAATCTGGAAGCCACCCACGACGAGATAAGCCAGGTGCTGGAGATGATACAAGAACTCGACCCGGCAGGCGTTGGCGCCCGCGACCTCAAAGAATGCCTGCTGATACAACTGCGCCGCAAGCAAAACGAAGAACCCGACTACAACCTGCAACTGCCCATCTTGCTTATCGAAGAATACTTCGACGAGTTTACCAAAAAACATTACGATAAGATCCTGAAAAAGGCCAAGATTGAAGAAGAAGAGCTTAAAGAAGCCATCGACGAAATCCTGAAACTCAACCCCAAGCCAGGCAACTCGATGAACGAGAGCAGCAAGGCAAGCCAATATATCTCTGCCGACTTTATCATCACCATCAACGATGGCGAGCTGGAGCTGACCTTAAGCTCACGCAACGCGCCGGAGCTGCGCCTCAGCCCTACCTACACGGAGATGATGCAGGCCTATGCCGCCGACAAAAGCAAGAAGACAAGCCAGCAAAAAGATGCCATCATGTTTGTGAAACGCAAGATCGATTCAGCACGCTGGTTTATCGATGCCATCCGGCAGCGGCAAAACACACTCGCCGTTACCATGAACGCCATCATGAACTACCAGGCTGAGTATTTCCTCACCGGCGACGAAACCCGCCTGCGTCCGATGATCCTGAAAGATATCGCCGAAATCGTCAACCTCGACATCTCCACCATCTCGCGTGTGGCCAACAGCAAATATGTACAAACCCCCTACGGTACCTTCCTGCTTAAGAGCTTCTTCTCGGAGTCGATGCAAACCGAATCGGGCGAGGAGGTATCCACGCGGGAGATAAAAAAGATATTGCAAGACTGTGTGGATGCCGAAGACAAATCGAAACCTATGACCGATGAACAGCTCACCAGCCAGCTGAAAGAAAAAGGCTACAACATCGCCCGCCGAACCGTGGCCAAATACCGCGAACAACTCAGCATCCCCGTAGCGCGGCTGCGCAAGGAGCTTTAATTTCTAAAAACCATCTCTGACCTGGATGGGTATAAAATATTTTGGGTAACTACATCGGTAACAGCGAGATCAAATTCGGCATGGTTTTTTTCAAGATTGATTTCCAAACCTGAAAGTTCGAAATGATAATCGAAATCTGAAACCGTTCTACATAAAAAAGTGAATAACATATTGCAACATTCGTAACTTTACGGTTCCCGTATCGTCTATACTTTATACAAAGTGAATGAATATGTTATCTTTCAGAAAATGAAAAAATTATTATCAACGATTTTTATTTTATCTCTTTTAACACCCCTCTTAAAATCTCAAACATTAACGGGAAAGGTCAACGACGAACAAGGACAATCCATCGAGTTTGCTACCGTAGCATTATTTGGCTTGCCCGACACCACACTGATATCCGGCACAATCACCGATGAAAATGGTGAATATCTGTTATCCTCTGACGATAACGGTGATAAGTTCCTAAGAATCTCGTTTATTGGTTACAAGACCCAAAATGTGCCTGCAAAACCTCATCAAACTATTGTATTAAAAAATGAGGATGTAATATTGGGTGAAGTGGTGGTAAAAGGAAGTCTTCCGAAAATCAGTTTACAAAACGATGCAATAGTTGCCACGGTGCAAAACACGGTGCTAAGCAAAGCCGGAACCGCCAATGATGTTCTCAAGCGCTTACCGTCGTTAACAGGAGACGAAGGTGTTTTTAGTGTTTTCGGGAAAGGACAAGCCGTTATTTTTATTAATAATCGTGAGATGCGTGATGTTTCAGAATTGGACAATCTGAATTCGGCTGATATCAAAAACGTAGAAATTGTTATGAACCCCGGTTCACGCTATGATGCCACCGTTAAAGCGGTTATCCGAATCAATACGGTGCGTAGAGTTGGCGATGGCTTTGGTTTTGACGTTCGTTCCAGTTATTATCAATCAGAAAATACAGACCTGATAGAGCAAGTCAATCTGAATTATCGTCGCAATGGCTGGGACGTTTTTGGAACCTTCAAATATCACCAAAACGTTTACGAGCAAAACAGCGAAATTTGGCAAAAAACTTATGTTGATACACTATGGACACAGGAAAACACCTTTGTTATAGACGGTGATTACAGAAAATTGACAGGAATTGCAGGGGTGAATTATGAAATTACACCAGAACACTTTGCGGGAATTAAATATACTTATTCAGCATTTCCACGTAAAGAATCGATGTCGGTACTTAACAGTACTGTAGTTGCCAATGGTAGCTTTTATGACCAATGGAGCAGCAGTGAAAAAAAGACTTCATCAAGTGATCCTACCCAGTGGATCAATGCTTATTATAACGGCAGATTTATTGATTTGAAAATAGATTTCAATACAGATTTTTATACCAATACAACGTTTGCACAATCCCTTGTAAAGGAAACAAGCCAGGAATATGATGATAGAATTGTTAATTCAGAAAACGATGTCAAAAACCAATTGATTGCCTCTAAGGTGGTGGCTTCCTATCCCGTTTTGGGAGGGCAGTTTTTAATAGGAAGCGAATATCACAAAACGCACAGAGATGATGTGTACCGTAACGAGCAGAATATTGTTCCTCCGTCAAACACCACTATTGAGGAGCAAAACAATAGTTATTTTACTGAATTTTCACGAGCAACCCCCATTGGGCAGATAGGTGCGGGATTGCGATATGAAAACATACGTTCGGATTATTATGATGAAAACCAAAAAGTAGATGAGCAAAGCAGACACTATGGGCAATGGTTTCCTAATTTTTCTTTAAGCACGTCAATAAAAGAGGTCAACCTGCATGTAAGTTATACGGCAAAAACGATGCGGCCAACCTATCGGCAATTGAGCAGTAATGTGTTTTATGGGAATAGATTCTTGTTACAAACAGGGAATCCTTTTCTGAAATCTACAGTAATACACGATGTTACGTTGGTAAGCTCCTGGAAATTTATGCAGTTGATGGTTAGCTATAAGAATGAAAAAGATGCCATCATTTATTGGACTGAGCAATTGGAAGAAAATCCGGCCGTTTCGTTGCTTGCCTACCGCAATTTGGATGAATTACCCAGCCTCATGATATTTTTATCGCTCACACCCACCTTCGGTATTTGGTCGCCACAATTGAGTGGCGGATTTCTCAAGCAATGGGTCACTATCATTAGCAACAACCAGCCTGTGATTCTTAACGACGCGTTGCCCTTCGCCACCCTTAACAATTCATTTCGTTTACCGAAAGATTTTCTTGTAACCGTAGATGCATCTTTTCGTGGGAAAGGGGATACCCAGAACGTATCTCTGCCCGAAAACCAATTCGTGGTAAACGTGGGAGTTACCAAGTCTTTTATCCGCGACCAACTTCGCGTTGAAGTGAAGGGACAGGATGTCTTTTATGGGAAAAAAGACGCAAACCTTCTTTACAACCATCAAATGGAATTGTTTCAACGTAATCGCTACGACAGCAGACAAATAATGCTTACAGTGCGATATAAATTTAATCAGGCAAAAAGTAAATACAAAGGAACCGGCGCCGGTGAGGATGAAATAGACCGGCTGAAGTGAAACCAAGACTAAAGTCGCTATCCTCCAAAAATCATTACAACAAGCTTTTGAAAGGCCATTCCGAACTTCCTCTTAATTTAGATCCCCCAAAAAAAAAGAAGTACTACTTTCGCACAAATGTTTGTAGAAATCAAAACCAACGACAGAAACCGTCCGAAAGACAGGAAGTAACCACAGCAGCTTTTTTACATGGAACAACGTATTGCCACCATCATCTCACGGGCATTCCACCCATTGATCATCACCACCTATTTTCTGATTATCACCCTCAACCTGCAGTTTCATTTTGCTGCCGCGCTGCCCGAAAAGGCACGCTGGATGATCCTGGGGCTGACGATGATCACCACGTTTGTGGTTCCGGTGCTGCTCATCCACATCGGCAAACTGCTGCTCTGGCGATTTGCGCCCCTGCACCCGCGCCTGACGGAAGTGCCCGCGCTGGTGGTGACCATTGCCATGTATTATTTTACCTATCGTTTGTTCGATCAGATTCAGCTCTCGCCGATCTTTAATTTGTTTGTGCTGGGGATGGCTTCGCTTTCGGTGCTGCTGCTTATCTTATCAATGGTGAGCAACGTGAGCATCTATGCCACAGGCGCCGGAGCGATGACGGGCGCATTTATCGGGTTGCAACTGGGGCTGGACATCAATTTGTTGTTTTTTATTTTCCTCTCACTCATCATCGGCGGACTGATAGGCTTCTCGCGACTAAAGCTGGAGGCGCATCGTCCTGCCGAGGTTTATCTCGGCTTCCTGCTGGGAGCCGGCGTTATGTTAGCACATTACCTTTTTTTGTAAATCAATTATTGGGTTTGGACGAGGCACAACCTCGTCCGCTCTTTTTTACAGGCTGTGCCTGTTTTCAATTCCACAACGAATCAAAAAAAAACGGGAGACAAATCTGATTGTCTCCCGTTTTTTGATTCATCATGCGGACTATGCCGCCTTAATATTAATTGAACTTACTCAGCATGCTGATCAGGTCGACTACGCGGTTGGAGTAGCCCCACTCGTTGTCGTACCAGTTGAGGGTTTTGATGTAGCGCTTGCCGAGCACTTTGGTGTATTCGGCGTCGTAGATCGACGAATACGAATTGCCGACGATGTCGGTGGAGACGAGTTTTTCTTCGCTGTATGAAAGGATGTTTCTCATCTTTTCGCTCGAAGCAGCCATACGCACGGCTGCGTTGACATCAGCAACGGTAACATCTCGTGCTACTTCTACAAACAAATCCACTACCGAACCATCTGGCACGGGAACGCGCGAAGCCATACCATCGAGTTTGCCAGCCAGCTTAGGAATTACTTTTCCTACGGCGCGGGCAGCACCGGTGGTGGTGGGAATAATGTTTTCGGCAGCGGCACGCCCACGACGCCAGTCTTTGTGGGGCACGTCGGCCAGACGCTGGTCGTTGGTGTAGGCATGCGTAGTAGTCATCAGTCCTTCCACGATGCCAAAAGCGTCGTCGAGTACTTTGGCCATCGGTGCCAGGCAGTTGGTGGTGCAGCTTGCGTTGGAGATGATGCGGTGTTCGGGTTGCAGCACCTCATCGTTCACCCCCACCACAATGGTGGCGTCTATTTCGTCTTTGGCGGGCACAGTAAGGATGATGCGCTTGGCGCCGGCATCCAGATGCGGCTGCAACGAAGCGCGGTCGCGGAATACGCCGGTCGACTCTACTACTACATCCACCTGCAGCTCTTTCCACGGATATTTGGTGGCATCTTTTATCGTAAGCATCTTTACCCGTTCTTCGGGGGTCACCAGATAATCGCCTTCCAGATGCACCGACTGACCAAAGCCGCTCATCACGGTGTCGTATTTGAGCAGATAGGTCAGCACTTTGTCATCGTACAGGTCGTTGATGGCAACAACATCGATATCGGGATGGGCATTCAGGATTCTAAATACTGAACGCCCGATACGTCCAAAACCATTAATGGCTACTTTCATTTGGAACCTCCTTCGGTATTAAGTTTTTCATAAGCAACAATGAGGTCTTTGATTCGCGAGGCCATGGCCAGGGTATTATGATACCAGATGAGCAATTTTACCATTTTGCCTTTAGAGCGCAAGGTGGCCTGCTTGTCGTAAATTACTGAATGGCGATTGCCAACCACGTCCACCGACACGATGGGGTCTTCCATAATTTCGAAGATTCCCGGTAATTTTTTGGCGGCAGCCTCGATGGCGGCATCAATTTCTTTGATGGTCACTTCAGTATTGTGCATCACCAGGGTGAGATCGAGCATCGACCCTGCCGGGATGGGCACGTTGAGAGCGGTACCTTCGATGCGTCCCTGAAACTCGGGAAGGATCTTTTGTATCCAGCGTGGCGTTGGTGTTTCGTTGGGGATAATGTTTTCGGCTGCCGAGCGGCTTCTGCGAAAATCGCTGCCTGCCGTATCGCGCAGGGGCTGATCGGCGGTGTAGGAGTGCACGGTGGTAAGCATGGCATAATCCACGCCCAAAGCTTCGTCAAGAATCTTGAGCATGATAGCCGTAGCGTTGGTAGTGCTTGAGCCTGCCGAAATGAGTTTATCGGCTTTCTTCATGTGAGCATCGTTCACACCTTTTATCACGATGCGGTCCACATCGTCGTCGGGCAATGAAGCCAGGATAACGCGCTTGGCGCCGCCTCTTATATGTCCTTCCATCTCCTGACGTGTGCGGTACTTTCCGGTTCCGTCCACCACTACATCTACACCCAAAGCATCCCAGGGTACATCAGCAGGACCTTTGCCGGTAACAAAGCGGGCACGGCCATTTTTCGATACCAGGTAGTTACCTTCCAGCTTCACTTCAACGTCGCCAGCCTTACGCTTCGACTCCGCCTGCAACAGGTAAACCAGTATTTCCGGACGCCCGATGTCGCTGATGGCTACCACTTCGATATGATCGCCCTCGAGGCATAAACGGTACAGATGGCGGTTGATCTCGCCAAATCCCATCAAGCCTAATCGAACTCTTTTCATTTGGTATTCCTTTCTTTTTGTTGGATTAAAAATTTCACCTCAAAAACCAGAGATCCCTTGCTTTTATTGCAAAGAAAAAATCAATTAACAATTTTTTAATAAGCAAAAACGATGCGCACCTGACAATCAAAAATCTAAATCACAAAACTGTAACGCCCCATAATCGGTGTAAGTAATCACCCATAAATTTCAATATCAAAAACCCAAAACCAAACCCGCCATGCGTTTTGGGTTTTGATTTTTTGGGATTTATTTGTCATTTGGAGATTGTGTTTTGGGATTTATTCCTGATACCACGAAGCGTACATGGAATAACTCTCGGCGATGCGCTGTATCTCACCTTCCATCAACTCTTTACTGATATCTTTAATTTTTTTGGCAGGAACGCCCGCATACACCGTTCCCGAAGGAACCACCGTATTTTTGGCTACCAGTGCTCCGGCAGCGATTATCGAATTGCTTTCGATGACGGCATGGTCCATTATAATGGCGCCCATGCCGATGAGCACGTTGTCGTGGATGGTGCAACCATGCACGATGGCGTTGTGGGCTATCGAGACGTAGTTGCCAATGTTCACCGGTGCTATTTTGTAGGTGCAGTGTATGATAGCGCCATCCTGAATGTTCACCTGGTTGCCAATGCGGATGTAATGCACGTCGCCGCGCACCACCGCATTAAACCACACACTGCAATTATCACCCATTATCACATCGCCCACCAGGGTAGCGTTGTCGGCCAGGAAGCTGTTTTTTCCAATTTTAGGAGTCGCTCCGTTGAGAGTTTTTATCAGAGCCATGTTTTTTTATTTTTAATAGATGATTGATGGAAGTTGATGATTTATTTTCAGATCGTCACAAAACGCGTTTTCACATTCCAATACTAATATAAAAATCATGAAATATGTCTGTAAAACTACGCCTACGGGCATAGGTTCAAATTGTTAACATTAATTTAAAGTATCACCAGTTTACCACCGTTTTGTTGAAGATATCCTCGACAAGTGTTTCCACAATGAGTGGCACATAACTATCCGAAACTTCTGTGAGGGGCAGGGTGCTGGGATAATCTTCGTACCGGCTAAAAGTCTGGTTGTCGAAACTTTGTGCTTTGTCGTATTTATTTTCAAAGGTCACCTTTAGGGCGATGGTGAGCCGGTTGAAGGCTGCACGGTCGTCGCTTTGGATGGCGGTAGGGCTGGTGCTGTAGCCGGTAATCTGGCCTTTTATCACCATGTCGCCGCCTTCGGTAACGATGATCAGGTTGGTCTGCGACTGAAACCTGTCGCGCAATTTGTCCGTTATTTCCTGGCTCAGCGTGGGATTGATGAGGGGTGCATTATTTTCAAAATAATTGATTTGGATGGTTTTTACTTCCGGCGGAATAGAAGCTCCCGTAAAGCTGTAATTGACGCTGCACGCGGTGGCGCTTAGCGCAAATATTAAGAAAAGAAGTCTCGCAAAAAATTGGGTGCCCATGAGCTAAGTGATTTTATATTCTTTGATCTTGCGATAGAGCGTACGCTCGGAGATGCCCAGGTCGCGGGCAGCGAGCTTGCGTTTGCCCCGGTGTTTCTCCAACGCCCGGCGTATCAGGTCGGCTTCTTTATGCGCTATCGACAGCGACTCTTCCACCACCTCCATCTCCTCTACAGGCTCCTCCTGGTAAGGGGCGTAGTCGGTAGAGATTTCCATTTCAGGAGACGCCTCGCCTTTTATGGTACTGATATCGTGATAGAGCTTTTTGACAAGCTGCGGGTTGTTTTCTTGCAACTCCTGGGAGCCATGACGGATGATCTCTACCACCGACTGTTTCAACTCGGTAATATCGCGGCGCATGTCGAAAAGTATTTTGTAGAGGATGTCGCGCTCGGTCATGTTTTTGTACTCAGATTTGTTGGCGTAAAGCACCGGCAGCTTGGGCACGTAGGCTTCGGGCAGATATTTCATCATTGTTTGCGCGGTGATTTCGCGTTCGCTTTCGATGATCGAGATCTGCTCGGTAATGTTTTTAAGTTGCCGCACGTTGCCATCCCACCTATAGTCGACCAGCATGTCGACGGCGTCGGGAGTGAGGTGCAGGGAAGGCATGCGGTATTTCTCGGCAAAGTCGCTGGCAAATTTGCGGAAGAGCAAATGAATGTCTTCATTGCGTTCGCGCAATGGCGGGATGAAGATGGGCACGGTGCTCAGCCGGTAATACAAGTCCTGCCGGAAGTTTCCTTTGTCGATGGCTTCCGGGACGTTGACGTTGGTGGCAGCAATAACGCGCACATCGGTTTTGATAACTTTTGAAGAACCCACTTTTAGGAACTCCCCTGTTTCGAGCACGCGCAGCAGGCGTACTTGAGTAGATATGGGCAGCTCAGCCACTTCGTCCAGGAAGATGGTGCCGCCGCTGGCCACTTCAAAATACCCTTTGCGTGCTTCGTGAGCGCCGGTAAAAGATCCCTTTTCGTGGCCAAAAAGCTCGGAATCGATGGTTCCTTCAGGGATAGCGCCGCAGTTCACAGCAATGTAAGGACCGTGTTTGCGCGCAGAAAGTTGATGTATGATCTGTGGAAAAACCTCTTTGCCCGTACCACTCTCGCCGGTGATGAGCACCGTAAGATCGGTAGGCGCCACCTGCACCGCGATGTTGAGGGCGCGGTTTAGCCCGCTGCTGTTGCCAATAATACCAAATCGTTGCTTAATACTTTGTAGTTCCATCGGGTAAAGTTTTATAAAAAAAGAATGCGTTGCAAAAATAGAAATATTAGTTCGGTAACGGTTTGAACTGGGTTTCCATTATGCCACTGGCGGCACCTTAGAATGATGAACCGGTTTAAAAATTAAAAAATAAATTCGGCTATAGCCGAAACCAATGCTTGCTCCCAGAAGCGCACCCACCACAATATCGCCCGGATAATGCACCCCCAAATAGATGCGCGAATACGACACCACCGCAGCCCACACAATGATAAACAGCGGGAAGTACCGATAACTATTTTTCAAAAAAGGTATCAGCAGCAGTGCCAGCGCAAAAACATTGGCGGCATGCCCCGACATAAATCCATACGGACCGCCACACGAATCGCGCACCGTATGCACCAGCCCTTGCAGCGCCGCAGCATGGCATGGACGCGGGCGGGCAAGATAATTTTTCAGATGATAGGTAATCTGATCGCTGGTAGTAATGGTGAGCGCCACCAAAAGCAAAATCACCAAAGAGCGCCATTTGTATTGCCGGATTAGCAGATACATCAACACAGCATACATGGGTATCCACACAAAACGGTCGCTTATCCAATACATCACAAAGTCGAACAAACCATTGTGCAGCCCGTTGAGCAACAGGAAAAGCCAGGTGTCGGTATGGTTGAGCGTTTCGAGCAAAATAAATTTTTTAGCGGGTGTCTTTTGGATTTAATTTTTTTGAAACTTTCCTAAATCACAAATGGCAATAAAACACATCACAAATAAATTACAATATCAAAAAATTCAAAAACGCAAACCATTATCAGTTTTTGAAATTTGCTTCTTGCGATTTATTTGTCATTTGGGTTTTTGAATATTATGATTTTCTTGCTGCCTGATTCATTCATTCAGGGCCAGCCATATCATATCTTTGAGTTTGGCCAGCCCCTGCTCACTCACCGACGAAATAAAAACATGCTGCACCGGTGGCAGGGTGGCCTCCATTTCACGCATCAGCTCGGCGTCGAGCAGGTCGCTTTTGCTTACGGCCAAAATACGCGTTTTGTCCAACAGCTCCGGGTTGAACTCTTTCAGCTCGTTGAGCAAAATGTTGTATTCGTTTTGGATGTCGGCAGTATCGGCGGGGATCATAAAAAGCAGTATTGAGTTGCGCTCGATGTGCCGCAGAAATCGCAGCCCCAGCCCTTTGCCTTCGTGCGCTCCTTCGATGATGCCGGGGATGTCGGCCATCACAAAGGATTTGTGATCGCGATAAGCAACAATGCCCAGATTGGGACGCAAAGTGGTGAAAGGATAATCGGCTATTTCGGGGCGGGCTGCCGAAAGCACCGAGAGCAGCGAGCTTTTTCCGGCATTGGGAAAGCCCACCAACCCGACATCGGCCAGCAGTTTAAGCTCTAAAATCTTCCAGCGCTCCTGCCCTTCTTCGCCAGGCTGCGCGAAGCGTGGCGTCTGCATGGTCGAAGATTTAAAGAAGTCGTTGCCCTTGCCGCCACGGCCTCCTGGCAAAAGAATTTTTTCTTCGCCATGGTGCGTAATCTCAAACTCTACCTCACCGGTTTCAGCATCGCGGACTACTGTTCCCGGCGGCACCTCCAGCACGACGTCTTTACCCTGTGCGCCGGTTTTGAGCTGGTCGCCGCCATTGCCGCCGCGTTCGGCCATCACGTGCTTGGTATATTTCAGGTGCAGCAACGTCCATAGTTGTTCGTTGCCACGCACGATGACGTGGCCGCCTCGTCCGCCATCGCCACCATCGGGGCCTCCTTTGGAAATGCTGCGCGAGCGGTGAAAATGTGCCGAACCGCCGCCACCATGTCCCGAACGACAGAATATTTTGACGTAATCAACAAAGTTGGAGTTGCCCATAGTTGTTATCGTTTTTTTAATG
>JAAYIU010000168.1 GCA_012523265.1 Bacteroidales bacterium
AAACAAGCCTGAATATCTTCGTGATTTATGGTTGAATATTCCGACAGTATTTCTTCAAAACCCGCTCCCGATGCCAACAATCCTAAAATGTATTGCACCGAGAGACGCGTTCCTTTAATCACTGGTTTACCGGCTAAAACTTTGGGATTGATTTCTATCCTGTTGAGAAGTTTTTCTTGTTCCATGATATCATTATTCTTTTTACGTCAATTACTTATTCCTCTTCTGTTTAACCTATTTTTTTTAAACAATTCAAAAGTACACTTTTTTAATAATCTGCAAACAAGAAGAGTGTTTGCATTAACTCAAAAAGCCTCCCCGCATTTCACAGAGAGGCTTTTGCAATTGAATAACCTCAGCCACACCGTGAATTCCTTCAGCCAGAAGTCCCATCTTTTAAATATGATGTTTTAGGCTTAGGCCAGATTCACGGCGTGGCTGGCTACGCGCTACTGCACCACCAGCTTTTCAACGGTTTGCCATCCTCGATGTTTTATTTTCAAAAAGTAGATTCCTTTCGGATGATTGCTGAGGTCGATGGTGAAAGCTTCGGAATGATTGTCGCCAGTGGCAACGATGGAGCCATGAGTATTTGAGATTTCCCAGTCGAACCCTGACTGATCCGCCAGCTGGCGGACTGGCAGGGTTGAAACCTGGAACACGCCCGATGACGGATTGGGATACACCGAAACATGCAATCCCAAATCGGCGATTTCATCCATACATGTTACTTTCATTTCCTTCACAGCCGATAAGCCATGGTTTACAAAAGCTCCGCCCTGCGGCATTTGGTCGTCATACACAATTTCCAGAGCAAATGCTTTCCCGGTTTCAGGATTGAAAACGCGGAATTGCAGCGGTTCTCCTTCGGTCATTCCGTCAATCGCGGGGGTGGTGGGGTCATCGCCAAAGGCGGTGAGTGCCAGGTTTTGATTTTGGAATATAGCAGCGCCACAGCATAAGCCTTGCTGGTTGTAAATGGTAATGATGCTGCCTTCGTCAAAATCTGTTGTTACAAAACGAGGAAATGCGATGGTGTGGGTGAGCGGGGTTTGTCGGATGTTTAACCCTGACAGGGTTTCATCCCGCACGTGCGGGACTGTCAGGGTTTGTTGCGTCAGGTTTTTCGCCACAGTTAATTTCTTCATCCCTGTAAAATCCACTACCCCCGGCTCTGTGAGCAGCACAAAATAGGCCTTGCCGGGTTCTACCACTTGCAAGGTGTTAATGCCGTGTTCCGGCCAATAAACGCCCGTTCCGGCTACATCTTTTGCTATTACCAAAGCATCCACCAACGAGAACAAATCGTCGGCATCGGCACCTACGGGACTTACAACCGGCAACAAGCTCCATCCGGCATTGAGCGAAACGGTGAGATCGCTTTCATATTCACCGGTGACCGGCAGGGTGCAGGCCGCCGAAGTTTTTACCTTATACGCCGACTGGCTCACCCAGTTGCCGATTGTATTCACATTTTGGCCGGGATAATACATCTGAGCCATGGTTTGCGCGATGATTAGTTCATCTGAAATTGGGGCAAACACATTCTCCATCGCGGGCTGGTTTGGTATCACAGAACTCGACAGGCCACTCCACCCGGCGGGCAACGAAATGTTGTGAGTTATAAATTCATCACCCCAGTGGATGCGGTTGTGAGGGTCGTTTTCAAAAGCTGCACCTGAATAATCGCCGAAAGCATCACGGAATGTGAGGCCACCATTATCAACCGATTTATAAACGTTGTATCCCGATGCCGGAGAGAGAAACTCAGTGTTGCGAATGAGCAGCGTTTGCCCGTTTTCGACCCAAAGCATCCCCGTTTCACAATACCTGAATTGGCAATCCGATAGTGGATTGTCGGGATCAATTATACCTCCAGTAATAATGCGCAAAGGATTCAAATAATGAAACTGTGTATTTCGCGCTGAGATGTTTCCTCCGGAATATATGTTGATGTAGATGTAGTTTGCGCTGCCAAGCCGTGAGATCAGCGCAGGATTTCCGGCAGTACCAATGGCTTTGAGCAAGCCTCCTGAGTAAACATTAAGCCAGTAGGATGCTTTGATTAGCAGCGATGATCCGGCATTCAGATCAAGGACACCACCATCATAAACTTTGCATTCTTTGCCAGTGGAAAGGGTTTTGGCATTTAGATTTAATGTTCCTTCATCAACGGTTAAGCCTCCACTGAGGGTAAGGTTGGTGGAAAGAATGACGCTGTTTGAATTCTCTTTATTGATGATCAGCTTATAAAGAGATCCTGCACTCATGGATAATGCTGCGTTTTGATTTCCATAAAGCTCGACGGTTCCGGCAGTAGGATTGAAATCGCTGCGGTAGTTTATGAAAGCTCCTTCGGTACGGATGCTTCCTCCTATGATGTTGGTGGTAAAAGTATAGGGAGGATTATCCACAATTTCTATCCCGTAAGGATAAACATTCAGTTCGCCATCGCTCATGGTTATGGAAGCATTTCCATTGCCCGGCCACTGGCTTTCGATGGCGGCAATAATGTTGAATGTTCCACCCGTCATGGTGATGTTGCCCTTGAGCTGTGGATTGCTGCCGTAATTCCCCAAGGTAATAGAACCTCCTTCGTTTACATAAAAATTCCCTGCGATTCCGTTGTCGGTAAGACTGATAGCCGTGAAATTTCCATTTCTTGCATCCAGCGCACCGGCAGTCCAATCGTATTCGTTACACATTACCGTTTTGCCTACCCCGCTGTTTGATGTTCTTAGTGCGCCTCCCAGAGGTTTATCCACCTCTACAATATTAAAGGTTTCATTGCCGCAGTACTGATGATAGTTTCCACCATTGAATATTACACGACTTCCACCTTCTACAAAGGCCGATGTTCCCACATTGTTGTCCCAGTTGCCACCCACTTTAATAATGCTGCTGCCCGCGTTAAAAATCCCCGAATCGAAGTGTATATCACCTTTAATATTTACAATATTTGTTTGGGTTGTCACTATGCTGGCAGTCCCTGTCTGGCTGAAAACAAAATGGTTGAAATAGTCGTTCAGGCCGGGTGTGATGGTTTGGTTTATGCCGTCCAGCTTCATTGCCCCATAGTTACATTGCAATATGCCCTGACTGGTGATGTTGCCTTTAACAATAATATCATTCGGGCTGTCGGAAACAAACCTCGACCCGGTGTAAGTCAGTAAATACCCATTGATCTTTAAATCTTCCGTGGACAAATCGCTGAAGCCGATTTGTGCACCGCCGGTCTTTTGGCTTCGCAGATTGAAAAATGAACAATTGGCAGAATAGCTGCGTATCCATTTATTAACTGTTCCTAAAAAGAAAACCGTTCCGTTGGCCAGGTTTGCATTTGCTCCGGCATTGAAATTCCAGTTTCCGTAAGCATGAATTTGTGCATCGGCGGTGATGTTGGCTGTTGAGCCGGCATTCCAGGCAATTTCTCCCTGTACACTTAGCTCAGCACCTGCATTATTCATGGCAAGGGTTCCGTTGACGGCCAAATTTTGAGCTACGTTCAGGTCGGCGGCGGCGATGGTAAGGATTCCATTTATGGTAATATTTTTACAAGTGGCTATACCAGCTCCGATGGTTGGCATGTAGGGTGCCGTTGCCGGGATGGTAACATCGGTAGCGGCATTTGGAACATTTCCATCGTCCCAGTTGGCCGAGGTCCACCAATCGGTCGAAACGGTACCAGTCCAAAGGCCGGGCTGGGTGTAGCTCCAATGAATGCGGTTATAAGGGTCATTCTCATAATCCGGGCCTGAAAAATCTCCGGAAGCATTTATAAAAGTAACCGAACCCTGATCGAGTCACTTTACAATATTATTGGATGCAGATGCTGAAGGGAAATGGGCATCATGGATAATCAAATCCTGACTGTTTTCAATTCGCAACAATTGATAATACCCATTTTCAAAGGTACAATTTGTGAAAGCATAGTCCGGGTCAACCCATCCGGTAGAACTCACATAGAGCCCAAAAAAGATTCCCGAAAAATACGCATTGCTGGCTGATATGGTGCCACCATCTTGAATGGTAAGGTGATCACAATCCGCAACACCTCCAATTATGGAGGCTAAATTGGCAGGTGTTCCCAACACTTGTAGTTTTCCGCCCTTGATAACCATCTCTCCGGTAGAGTAAATTTTCATACTTGCTCCTTCGGTAACCCTGAGCTCTCCGTTTTCAAATACATTGCAACGAAACTGCGAAACAACAGCATTCGGTAGCAATTCCATAATTCCTGAAACAATTTGGAATTTGTCAAGTATATCAATAGTGGAAGCGGTAGTTACCAGGGCGTCGGCTTCTTTGTTTATGGTAAGATTATTCATACTCCCTGCGCTCATGGTTAAATTTGCATTTTGGGGTCCATAAAGCTCAATTGTTCCCCCTGTGGGGTTGAAATCGGTTCGGTTGCAGGCAAATGTTCCTGCTGTGCGGATAGTACCACCGGTAATATTTGTGGTTAAAGTATGTGTACTTGTGGTAACAAATATTCCATGATCCTTAAAATCAAGCACACCTCCATCCATCGTGATAGAAGCATTGTCATTTTGAGGCCAGTAGCTGGTGCTGCTGCCACCATAAACGTTAATTGTTCCTCCGTCAGTAATATCGAATCGTCCGTTCAGGTCAATCCATTTTGAAGCATCCTGATGGAGGTTGATGGTACCGTCTGTTTCTACTTGATAAAAGCCATAAATTCCGTTATCGAACAGATCAAGTGCAGTAAAAGTGGCGCCTGACATCACCAAAATCCCGCTAATTATTTAGTCGTACACGGCACAGGTTACCGTTTTTTCCGGCCAAACTTTTAATGCGCCTCCTATGGGTTTGTCAACCTCAAGCATGTTAAATTCTTCGTCGTAGCATACCTGATTATAATTTCCTCCGTTAAAAATCACTCTCCCTGTGCCGGGAACACAT
>JAAYIU010000200.1 GCA_012523265.1 Bacteroidales bacterium
AAAACTATTTATTGCTGGTTACTTCACAGTCAGCACCATGTAGCGCGAGTTTTTCCACAAAGCTTCCGCGTCGACGATCTCGAACCTGTAGAATCGTTTGGTGTCGTCGTTTTGTCGCAGCAGGTAGCTATCGGAAGGATGGATGGTAATAAGTTTTAACTTCTTGGCGTCCAGGTCGAAAACCATTTTTTTGCGGATGTCGATGCGCGTAAAATTCTCTTCGTCAAAATCGCGGTTGAGCTTGCTTACGCTTCCGATGCCAATAAAGCCGCCCTCTTTGGTGATGATCTCCTTTTCGCGCAGCTCTTTTTCGTTACCGATCACATACCAGGCGGTGTTGAGTTCTTCCACCTGTGTTTCGATCACTTTCCCCTGTTCGATAGTCTCCATGCGCAAATCCGACACCGAGGAGTACAGATCCTGCACCTCGATGTTGAGCTGTTCGAGCTGCGAAACCAACTGCACAATTTCCTGGTCTTTTTCGCGGATAGTGGCCTGAAGGCTTTCGACCATACGCCTGAGCTGGCTGTTTTCTCCTGTTGAATTTTTGATTCGTTCGTTGAGCCTGGCCAGGCTTTCTTTGTTTTGTTTCATCATCTCATCGATGGCGCGGATGTCGTCCTTCACAGAAGCTACACGGTCGCCATTTTCGGCTGTAGCCGAATTTTTTACGATCATCTTTTCGCGGGTGCGGATGTCGGCCAGGTTGTCGCCGATGTCGTTGAAAACTTCCTTAAAGTTTTCCATGTCGGCATCACGTTTAGCCAGTTGCTCTTTGAGTTGTTCGTTTTCCTGATTGACGCGTTGCAGCTCTGCGCGGTTGCACGAGACAGCAACCAGGGCAAAGAGCAAAATTGCCGGAATAATCTTTTTCATTGTTTTCATAATTAAATAAATTTAGTTGGTTAACGTTCAGTTGTCATTAAAATTGAAAGATGAATTAAAAAATACCTGAAAATTTCCCTGATATCAAAGCAATCGTTTTCATGCAACCTGACAACCCGAAAACCCGACAACCCCTGCTTTTGGATTTCATCTGCGTTATTGACGGACACTAATTACCCATATCTTTGCACTTTTTTATTTTTCAGAATAATTAAACAAATCAGAGTTAAAATGTTTTCAAATCACAATCAAAATTCGCTGAACTACCCCGGGCACACCATCGACACGTTAGCCTTGAGCAAAACCTTTCTGTCGAATGTGTTTGCCTGGATGTTTCTGGGTATGCTGGCCACGGCAGGCACAGCCTGGATTTTTGCCGACAACGCTTCACTCATGGCGCTGCTGGTTACCGATACGGACATGACCGCGGTGGGCTGGATAGTAATATTTGCCCCTTTTGCCTTTGTCCTGCTGCTTGGCTTTGGCTACCAAAAGCTCTCTTCCTCAATGATGGTCGTCATTTTTGTGGCCTACGCCGTGCTGATGGGCATGAGCCTAAGTTTTATCTTTCTGATGTATGAGCTGGGTTCCATCGCCACCACTTTTGCCATCACTGCCGGCATGTTTGGCGGCATGGCGTTGTTGGGCTACACCACCCGCACCGATCTTACAAAATTCGGCTCTATCCTCATCATGGCGCTTATCGGCATCATCATCGCTACGGTGGTAAACATGCTCATTCTGCGCTCCTCGATGATGGATTACGTAATCAGTCTTTTGGGCGTTTTAATTTTTACAGGTCTTACGGCTTACGACGTTCAGAAACTCAAGCGCATCGGCAGCCAGGTGGAGCAAGCCTCCGAAGATGGCCGCAAGCTCACCATCATGGGAGCTTTGACACTTTACCTCGATTTCATCAATTTATTTTTATTTTTGCTTCGTTTTTTAGGTAACCGAAAATAATTTAACAACTATGAAAGCATACGTTTTCCCTGGTCAGGGCGCCCAGTTTGTAGGGATGGGAAAAGATCTTTACGATAACCATCCCACGGCCAAAGAACTTTTCGAGAAAGCCAACAAAATTCTTGGCTTTCGCATCACCGATCTGATGTTTGACGGCACCGACGACGACCTGAAACAAACCAACGTTACACAGCCCGCCATCTTTTTGCACTCCGTTATCCTGGCGCGCATGCTCAAAGAGGACTTCAAACCCGACATGGTAGCCGGCCATTCCCTGGGGGAATTTTCGGCACTGGTTGCCAACAAATGCCTCACTTTTGAAGACGGGCTGCGCCTGGTGCAGAAACGTGCACAAGCCATGCAGAAAGCCTGCGAAGCAGAGCCTTCTGCCATGGCAGCCATCCTGGGTCTCGACGACAGTGAAGTAGAAAAGATTTTAAAAGAAGTAGACGAAGTGGTGGTTCCGGCCAACTACAACAGCCCGGGTCAGTTGGTAATTTCCGGTTCGGTGGCAGGCATCGAACAGGCTTGCGAAAAGCTGAAAAGTGCCGGCGCCAAACGTGCTTTGCCACTCAAAGTAGGCGGCGCCTTTCATTCGCCACTCATGGAGCCGGCGCGCGTAGAACTTGCCAAAGCCATTGAGGCAGCAAAATTCAGCCGTGGCATCTGTTCCATTTATCAAAACGTGACGGCACAGCCCGTAAACGACCCGGAAATCATCAAATCCAACCTGATAGCACAGCTTACCGCTCCGGTGCGCTGGACACAGATCATGAAAAATATGATCGCCGATGGCGCCAAAACAATTATAGAAGTTGGCCCGGGAACTGTGCTGCAAGGACTTTTCAAAAAAGTAGACCGCAACATCAACGCGAGCAGCGCTGCC
>JAAYIU010000077.1 GCA_012523265.1 Bacteroidales bacterium
CCAAACTAAGCAAAACGTTAGCTTGCATATCAATAACTGTTTTAAAGAAGGGGAGTTAGAAAAAAAGACAACCGTCAAGGAATCCTTGACAGTTCAAAAAGAAGGAAGCAGAACCGTTAAACGAAAACTAGAATACTACAATTTAGATGTAATTATCTCTGTAGGCTACCGTGTAAAATCCAAACAAGGTACACAATTCGTATCTGGGCAACGAGGGTTTTGAAAGATTACTTGCTCAAAGGATACACCATCAACAATCGTATGAACCGTTTGGAAGATAGTGTGGAAGCGCTGAGAAATAAAGTCAGTGAAATTGACCTTCAGATAAATACGCATCTGATTCCCACGCAGGGGGTATTCTTCGATGGGCAGGTTTTCGACGCTTACCAACTGGCATCCAGAATTATTCGCTCAGCCAAAAAAAATATTATTCTGATTGATAATTTAATAGATGAAAGCACCCTCACACATTTATCCAAAAAGGCGAGAGGTGTCCGCGTACTCTTGCTTACAAAAAAACATTAGTAAACAAGTAAGCCTCGATGTAAGAAAAGCCAATGAGCAATATGGCAATTTTGAAATAAAAACATTTACCCTAAGTCACGACCGCTTTTTAATTATAGACAATACCGAAGTGTATCATCTCGAAGCTTCGCTCAAAGATTTGGGTAGAAAATGGTTTGCTTTTTCTAAAATTGATAAAAGTTTGGTGGGAAATATGATGAACATTATAATGGAGATTGTTTAAACAATAGTCAAGCTCAATCAGCGGGGTTTCGACTGTTTCGGCTATCTGGTTTCGACAAGCTCAACCACCACAACCAGCTCAACAACCGGGGTTTCGAGTAAATGCACTTTTTTGCATACGCGATCATTGTGTGTAATGCAAGAAAAACCTGCAAGCATGATGGATTATTGATAACTGCTTGATAAATATTTTAAAAATTAGATACTATGGGACTGATTAGAGAACCTTTAGACGTAGATTTCTTCCTTGACCCAAGACCGTTGACTAAGAAAGAACAAAAAATGATAAGTGATTTCATTAAGGCTGATAAAGAGAAAAGAAAAACCCCTCAAAAAAAGCTCATACACTGATCTAACTATGCCTAAATCAGCCAAAACCATACAAGAACAAATCGAGCTGTTTAAAAGCCACACCATTACTTGCACCCGGTCAGCCCACAAATTATATTAGTTTTGACCTCTTTTTAGAATTAGGTTGCTGTAAGCAGACACTTTATGAAGTTGAAAAGAATAAATGTACTTGGTGTAGTCGAAAGAGTGGGTAATGCGCTGCCGCATCCTGCGGCGCTGTTTGCAATATTTGCACTCGTTACGCTGCTGTTATCCTTGATGGGGTACTACTTGCAATGGCAGGGCATCAATCCCGGCACCGGCGAAACCGTCAGGATTGTAAACCTGCTGTCGCGGGATGGCCTTCACAAGATTCTTCTCGAAATGGTCGACAGTTACACCGGCTTTGCTCCGCTGGGCATTGTCATGGTGGCCATGCTGGGAATAGGGGTTGCCGAAAGCAGCGGACTTATCAAGGCTTCGATAAATCTGTTGCTTGTCAAAGCACCCAAAAATTCGATTACCTTTTTTATTGTCTTCACCGGGATACTCTCCAACATAGCGTCCGATTTAGGATACATCCTGATCATTCCTTTGGCCGGCGTTATTTTTCATTCGTTGGGTCGCCATCCTATTGCTGGTATGGCAGCTGCTTTTGCCGGTGTTAGCGGCGGATTTAGTGCCAATTTGTTAATCGGAACCATCGACCCTTTGCTGGCCGGGTTGTCAACCGAGGCTGCACATATCGTAGATCCGGACTATTACGTAATGCCAACGGCCAACTATTACTTCATGGTGGTATCGACCTTCTTTATTGCTGCTACCGGAACCTGGGTAACCACTGCCATCGTAGAGCCACGGCTGGGCAAATACACCGGCGACGTCGAAAAGGAAGAAATCACCAACCTCAGTCCGGATGAAAAAAAAGGGCTGAAATGGGCGGGTCTGGTTTTTCTGTTTTTTATGCTCCTGATCCTGGCAGGCCTTGTTCCCGATCACGGAATTTTACGCGCCGACGACAATTCTGTACTCCATTCGCCGGTACTCAAAGGTTTTATTGCTGTATTGTTTATCATTGCAGCAACCTGCGGGGTTGTTTATGGTTACGTAAGCGGGACTTTCAAAACGCATAAAGATGTTGTAAATGGCATGAACAGCAGTTTTAAAGGGTTGATTTCATTTCTGGTTCTGGTGTTTTTTGCGTCCCAGTTTGTAGCCTGGTTCAAGTGGAGCAACCTGGGCATTATGATTGCCGTGAAAGGAGCTGCCTTTCTTCAGAGCGCCGACCTTGGCCTCATCCCTCTGGTGATTTTGTTCATCATTATCTCTGGCGTTATCAATATGTTTATGGGCAGCGCTTCCGCTAAATGGGCGATTATGGGTCCCATTTTTATTCCTATGTTTATGTTGTTGGGATACTCTCCTGAATTATCACAGGCGGTTTTCCGAATCGGCGACAGCGTCACCAATCTGATCTCACCTATGATGAGCTTTTTCGCGCTCATCATTGTGTACTTTGAAAAATACAACGCCAAATCGGGCATAGGCTCACTCATTGCTACCATGTTGCCCTACTCGGTTTCTTTCTTCATTGTATGGACTTTGCTAATAATTGGCTGGATTCTGCTTGGCCTGCAACTTGGCCCTGAAGCCGGATTGTATTATGTCGAATAGATTGTTTTATCAATAAAAAAATAAAAACATGCTTTTCAGATCAATTGTTCTAATACTCCTGGTGGTAGGGGCATCCTGTTCCTCCTCAAAAAACACATCAGATATAGTCCGCGACGGAAGTTCTATCAAAAAAGCAATCATCGTCAGGAGTGTTGCCGAAGAATATGAATATGTCAGGAAGGTGTGTCCTGATTGTGAATTGCAAATGCAAATGTTGATTTTTGACAAAAAGAAACCCTACGACGTTCTTGAAGTAAAAAACAGCGAAGGAGAAACCATTAGCTATTACTTCGACATTTCCAAATTTTACGGGAAACGATCTTTATTTAGAGGAGGCGTTTTTTGAAACCATCGTTTCCTGGGGAGCATAGCTTTCGAATGGCGTCCGGTTATTACCGGATCACCCATTTTCCGTCGGTAAAGCTGATTGTGCCGGGATCGACATCAAATTCGTTATTTTCAAAATTTAGGACCACATCGGGTGGGTAGCCCAAACTGCCGAGGCCGGGCTTTTCTGCCGGGCCGTTTTTGTTTTTTACCAACACAAATAATCCCGGCCGGGCTACCTGCAGCAAAGCGCCTGATTCGATAATGATCGGTTGGTCTGGCGGCAGGTGCTGTAGGAATTTCAAAAATTCGGTGGTAAGGTGGCGGTTGCGGGATTGAAGGTAAAAAACCTCTGTGGCACCGGCGGCCAGCATGCGGCCACTGTCTTTGGTGGAATTGCCACCACCTTCGCGCAGCAACAGATAGTCGTTGGTTTCGGCCAGCACCTCGCCAGGCTCCTCCTGCTGGTGCATGTGCGGCGATATTTTGATGGCTGTCACAGCAAATTTTTTTGCCGCTTGTGTTATCAGCCTGCAGGCCAGCGTTGTTTTGCCTACGTTGCGCCCCGTGCCGGCAATCATCAAAACATGCGGCAAATGCGGCAGGTCAGTTTCAGAAGCAACTGGTTCGCTGTCGGACATCATCTTCTCGAGTTCGTGCAGTTCCCGGCGTGTATTTACATTATAAAAATCAGCTTCTTTCAGCACCGGATCGTCCGGGATCAGAATTCTGTGTGCATTTACCTGTTTTATTAAGTCCGGAATTTTAAAATTGCCTGCCCTGATGTAGGATTCCATGAGCGGAAGCAGGCTGCGGCTGTACACCGCACACATTGGTTCGTAATGTTCGCCACCATGCCACGGTACAGTAATGTCGGCATCGCCCGAAAGGGAAATGATGTGCGCCACGATTTCTGAAGTTATGCGCGGCACGTCACACGAAAGCACAAAAAACCAGTCTTTGTTTTTCTCCGTGTCTTTGTTACTTGGTGGTGAAGCCTTTGTGTTTTCTTTTTCTACCTGACTTTGCAGCATGCAGCTATAGATGCCGCCCATCGGTCCGCTGTTGGTGCTAATGTCGGGTACGACGCGGCAGCCAAGATGATCGTATGCATGGCTGTTGCTGCTGATCAGGATTTCGGTGCACCAGGGCGCGAGTGCTTCAAGCGCATAGGCGATCATGGGTTTTCCGTCGAGCAGTTTCAATCCTTTCTCGCCACCCATGCGGCTGCTTTTGCCGCCTGCCAGCACGATGCCCGTTATTTCTTTTTTATCGATCAATTGTGTGTCGCTTTTGTGAGTAACCTGCTCTCGCTTAATATTTCAACATCGAGACTGAAAATCATTGTCCACAAATTTCCGCAAATGAAGCGAATTTCCGCTAATTATTTTTTAACCACAGAGGACGCAGAGAAGACGCAGAGGGCACAGAGAAAAGTTTCAGAAAAACAAC
>JAAYIU010000231.1 GCA_012523265.1 Bacteroidales bacterium
AATTGAGGATTTTAAATAGATACGTCTTCAGTGAGGCGAACCCTTTGTAACTGCAAATTGCCTTGGCGTTTAGCAGTTCGACCCAGAAATCACTCAAAATGGAGGTGGCTTTGTCATCGTCGTTTGAACGAACCCGCCGTCGCGTATATCCCAGGAAGAAGGGCTGATAGATGTTGTAAATTTTGAGGATGGCTTCGCCATTGCCGGAACGCAGTTCATCACATAATTCCTGAGCCAATATGAGATCTTTTTCGTGATCGCCTGCGTCCATCGACTAAAATTTCGAAGAAATGTGTATGGTGTAAGTTTTGGCTACAGTTGTTCTCCGATTTGAACTTATTTCCGTCCGTCGCCCATCACTTTTTTAAACTTAGCCGTCTAAACAGATTCTTTTGTTTAGTCGCTAAACACTTTCTCTTGTTCAATCGATTGAAGATGTTTTTATATTCAAAAGTGCCGACCATCTATATGAGGGTGTTTCTATCCGTTTTACCGATTATTTCGCCCTCTTAAAAAAGCATCCAAAGCTTCTAATCACCATACCTGTAATGGTTGTATTGTTTGCTGCGGCATAGGCTTCGGCTCTTTTAGCCAGTCTGCAGGGGATCTGAATTTTGAATTCTTTGGTCGGATCGGAACACTGGTCGGCGGTGCTTTCGTTTTTCATTTAGGAATCCTTAAAACTGATGTCGTTATATCAAAACCGATTCGATTTTATTTTATTACACCAATTTATTCAAGCCTGGAAGTGATAACAACTCGTTGAATTTTTTAAATCAAAATGATATGGTCTCTAAGAAGCGAAAAAGTAGATCCATTCAAACAGGGATAAGGTGAATGGAGAAACAAAATAACGATTTTTACATTCCTTGCCCTAAAAAAGGGAATCCGAGAAAACATATCAGTATTTGTCGGCAATGCCGCCACCGTAGGCGTTGCAAGGTATATCAAGTTTATCTTCAGCCCGAACTGCCTTTTTGTTGGTAAACGATTCAATAGGATAAATCGTTATGTATCAGCCACCTAAGGCATTAAAGCATGAAATCCCTCTTTTCTTATGTCCGGTTCCGGCCGGATCTCCATCCCCTGCTGATAATTACCGGAAAAAATCCCTTGATTTGAATGGACACCTCATCAAGCAGCCAGCCGCCGCCGTTTTTGTAAGAGCCAATGACGATTCCATAGTGGGAGCCGAGCATATTTTGTGAAGACCCGCTCATTGTGGACCGCTCCTTAAAGTCCATCGATAAAAAGGTCGTAATCATTTCATGTGACGGGGCAATGATGATCAGAATATTCCGGAAAATAAAGACTTCAACCCGATAGAGATTATCGGCGGCACAAATCTCGAAATCCTGGGTTACTACAACAGTGATTCATCCAGTTTAACTAAAGGGAATTTGATGGCTGAAAAACTCGATCAGAACCAAATGCTGTCTTTTGAAGAGCTGCTGTGGGCAAACATCTATCAGACCGATGCATTGGTACAACTCCTCATTGAAAAGGACATCATCACTGATCTGCTTTGGTAAAACGGTTGTGGTTAAACCCACAAATACGGATCGATACGGTCGAATTCTAGCTCACGTGATTTTACCTGATGGAAAGAACCTGATTGAAGAAAGCCCTCAAGACCGGACTGGCGTGGCACTTTAAGCGATATTCGAAAAGCCAAAAACTTGTCGAACTGGAAGCTGAGGCTCGAAAGGCAAAAATCGGGAACTGGTCTATGACCAATCCTGTCCTCCCATGGGAATGGAGACGAAACGCAGAAAAAAGAACTACAATGCCGCCTTATGGATAGAGTCAAAAGAAGGCAGATTAATTGTTAAGTGATGATTTTATTGAGCTGTTTGGTTCAAGGAACAGATAGATAAAAATATAAATTATTGTGCAGTGAACCTATCGACAGAATTCTCATTAGCAAATATCTGCCACTTGGGAGGATGCAATATCTCGTATTGTAAAAGCATCAGACTATA
>JAAYIU010000333.1 GCA_012523265.1 Bacteroidales bacterium
GAACATGTGCATGCATAATCACACGATAGTTGAGAATGGCAAGCACCGGTGCCGTGACAAAAGAGATGGTGGTGGCCAGATCGACCATAAAAGCCATGCTGCTTTTCAGCAAACTTAGCAACAGCAGCGTTCCGGCAGTTACTATTACAATCCAAAACCAATAAAGAGAAGTCTGGCTTTTCGGGTTACGCTGCAAACGCGGCAACAGCCCTTGCGTGGCGCTGCGCATCACACGCGGATAAGCGTCGAGGCAGGTTATGGTGGTGCTCACCATGGTGGTAAGCGCCGCAATGGCAATGAGCCAGTAAGCCCAAGAGCCAATGCTGCTCGTGTACATGCTGATAAGCTGTTGTGAAAAGATGATTCCCTGACCAGAAAGTTCTTCGCCACTACCAAACATCACCAGCGCGCCCAACGACAGAAACAGCAGCGCCATTACAGCCGCACCAATATAGCCGATGTTGAAATCTGCAAGTACCTGCTTCATCGACGGGCGATGCCCCAGCTGCCGCACTTTGGCTACCGACCACAGCGAGTGCCAAACCGAAATATCAATCGGCGCTGGCATCCAGCCTACAAAAGCAATCAGAAACAGCAAATCGACAGTATTGTCCCATTCGAAATTTCCAGAAAGGGAATCTTGATTAAAATAACCTGCACCAAAAGCATACAGCACGGCCACCAAAGTTGAGATTGCCAAGGTAATAATTACAAACTTGATAATCTTATCCAACGCTTCGTAGCGACCGACCCCCAACACAATCATTGATATCAATAAAATTATGGCGGTGATCCAGGTAACGGGAATGTGAAGCCCAAAAACTGTGGCAAACAATCCGGCAGTAACAATACTTACCGCCGCCTGTATGGCAAACATTGTTAAAACAGTGAGCAGCACATAAAGCACCAACGCCCACCGGCCAATGGTGCGGTAACCCTCCACCAGCGAGTTGCCGGTGGCATTGGCGTAACGTGGCGCAAATTCCATAAAAGGATACTTCAATGCATTAGCGATAATTACCACCCACACCAATTCAAAGCCATATCCTGCGCCGGCACGTGTACTTTGTACCAGATGCGATACTCCTACGGCGGCTCCGGCAAACAGCAACCCTGGCCCCAGCGATTTTAAAAAATTTGCAGCTTTCATAGTTTCCATTCCAGAACGCAAAAATATTTTTTTAAAACAAAAAAGCACCATTTGCCGGAGCAATGATGCTTTGTTTTTTTAATTATGAAAAGGTTGTTTTCTTATTGAAACTATCTCACGATGGTCAGCTCGTCGATCAGGTTTTTGGCGCCAGCGTATTTATCAATCACAAAAAGCACGTAGCGAATATCCACGCTGATAGTGCGCTGCAGCTCGGTTTCGAAAGCAATGTCGCCGCTCATGGCTTCCCAGTTGCCATCGAAGGCGATACCGATAAGTTCGCCGTTGCCGTTCATCACAGGGCTGCCGGAGTTGCCACCGGTGATGTCGTTGGTAGAGAGGAAACCTACTACCAGTTTACCATCTTCGCCATACTGGCCAAAGTCTTTGGCTTGGTAAAGCTGTTTCAGTTTGTCGGGAACAACAAATTCATCATTGGAGGGGTCTTCTTTTTCCATCACACCACTCAGATGGGTTTTGTAATCAAAATGGATGGCGTCGGCAGGATAGTAATCCTTGATGGTGCCATAGGTAAAACGCATGCTGGAGTTGGCGTCGGGGTAATATTTGGTGTCCGGATTCATTTGGCGTAAGCCATCGATGAAAAGACGCATGCCGTCGTCAACAACGTTTTGGCCACTAATAAAGGCAGCACGCTTGTCCATCATGGCTTGTTGCAAAGATTGGGACGCCTGATAGGCCAGGTCTTTTTCGAGCGTTTTCTTTTTGGGCTTGTCCAGAAACTTCATAAAAGCATTTTCATTGGCAAACAACGACTTCTCAAAGACCGCATCCACGTAAGCATCGATATCGCCACCAAAATCTTTGTTGATGGTTGCAAACAACGACGGCAACTGGTCAGCCGGAATATTTTTCTTATACAATTTCAGCAGTGCTTTCATCATATC
>JAAYIU010000304.1 GCA_012523265.1 Bacteroidales bacterium
GCGCAGCAACGGCAACGGTATACAACGGGAATAGCCCCATTTTCGCACTAAATCCGGTAAGGGTTAATACAAAGGCCATTTTCAGCCAGACGGTATCCATGGTTTGTGTGGCATCCAACAAATTATTTAAACTTAAATCGGTAATGCCGCTGCTGCTTGCCGTGATGCTCAAAAATAATATCCCGATAAACGCAAGGGCAACACCTACCGACGAAACGAATAAATATTTCCAGGCAGCTTCCAGAGCCTCTTTTGTTCGCTCGTGAAATATCAGAATAGAGACGAACAAAGTGGTGGTTTCGATGCTAATCCACAGCACTGCAATGTTATCAGAAAAATAAGCGCTCAGCATTGCCGTGATGAGCATAATCAACGAGCTGTAATATCCCGCCTCTTGCTTTACCGAAAAATTATGCCTTTTTAAATACAATCGGCTATGGTAGAAAGTTGCAAGGCTCAAAATCCCTAATACAAAAGCCAGCAAAACGCTAAGGCTGTCGAATTTATAATATACGGAACTGCTCTCTTCGAGGTGCAGGTAGGCGTATCCGGCAATCATTAATACGGAAAGCAAAAAAACGGAAGAGATCGCCTTGGTGTAGGATGCCTTCTTAACCAGATAAATGCTCAGGCTGATAGCGATTGAGAGAATGATAAATATAAAAACCATGGCGCTAATCTTTAAGTCTTGAGAGTTGATCAATTCGGGTACTTTCGAAGGTGTCGCCGATGCGATTAATAAAAACGCCTAACACCAACACACCCATGAGTACGTCGAGTAGTATCGCCAAATTTACCATCATCGGCATGGTGCTACCAACGGCCAATGAGAGCAGAAATATTCCGTTTTCGATGATAAGATAACCTACTACGTGTGAAAAGATGTTTTTGTGGATAATGATAAAATAGATGCCAAACAAAACAGAGGCAAACGAAACCGTAAAGTAGCGGGTGTGAATGTGGCTGCTCTCTAAATGGTTGCTTATTAAAAAACTAACTACTAAACTAATTACCACCACTATGATGGAATAGAAAACAGGAACCGATACTTCTTGTGTTCGTTTCAGATTGTTGCGCTTTCGCACTTTGTTGATGAACCAGGGAACGATTATCGACTTTACCAAAATGGTTTCGGCAAGGATAAAGATAAAGTCGAAAAGTTCGATTTCGTTTAAACTGAAAAAAACAATCGCAAACAGAATGATGCCCTGTATTACCAGCAGCCACACGAATTTTTTTACCCGCTCCGAGAGCGCGAAATAAATCAGAGTTACTGCGTAGAGCATAATAAATAAGTAGGTCATATTAGTTCAATATTATTTTTTGGGTAATGATGAGCACAGTGAGAAATATCACAACAGAGATGGCCGAGAGCATGAGAATCCATTGCGGGTTTTTCTCCATTTTGTTTCTCGCCCTAAAAGCCTCTAACACCCCGACAGCAAAAGAAAAGGCAACCTGAATTCCGAAAAAGGCTGCAATTTGCCAATGGACTGCCCACGAACTCTGAATGATAAAATTAGAGATTAGCGCTCCAAAAATTGAAAATTTCAGCCACGATGCAACGTGTATCAATGCCAGGTCGAAGCCACTATTATCGAGCACCATTACCTCGTGTACCATCGTCAACTCCAGGTGGGTTTTGGGATCGTCGACCGGCATTCTTGAGTTTTCGACCATCGTTATAAAAACCAAAACATAAATAGAAGCGATGCCGATGATGTACGAAAGGTTGGTATCGACATTGAAATTCAAAAACAGATCATGGAAAGAGATATTATTGGTAAACAATGCCACTGACCCCATCAGGATAAAAAAAGCAGGCTCCACCAACATGGAATACAATGATTCGCGGTTGGCTCCCATCCCCTCGAAGCCGCTGCCGGTGTCCATGGCTGACACTATCATCATAAATTTCCCCAGCCCCATCAGGTAGGCAAAAAACACAAAATCGCCTTCAAAGGATAAAAATGCTCCGAATGAGCCGATGGGGACAAACAACGTTGCCACCAACGCGGAAGCAAAATAGATTAAAGGCGCGATTTTGAAAACGACACTCGTTGTGCGGCTGTAAACGGCTCCTTTTTTGAACAACCGGATTGCATCATAAACGGGCTGAAGAATCGGGGGCATTCTACGCGCAGCAATTTTGGCCTTCACCTTCACGATAATCCCTACAAAAAACAACGAAGAGATCAGTATCAATACCAAGCTAACCATGTTAGATTAAATTAAAAAAGGTGAGTAAAAAAATAAGCGCCAAAAACACGAGTGCATAGAGCAAATAGTGTTGGATTTTACCGGTTTGGAAAATAGCGATTTTTTCTAACCAGGCCAACAGCTTATTGCCGGGGCGGGTTATTAAATTGTCTTCAAAAACATCGCTGGAACGGGTGATAAATTCCCGGTTCTGCGGGAATATTTCAGCTTCATCAAAATCTTTAAAACTTTTTTTAACGTTCACTATTTTTGATGATAACTGCACGAAATTATCGGCGTAAGATGCTGCTGTATATTGATGCAAAGCCGGATTGGCTCCTGAATACCCACAGCCCCACGTAGCATTTTGTTTTACGATGTGCTGCTTTTGTTGCCAGGCTCTTAGCAGCCACACCAAACCAACGATGATGATGAAAATGCCTGAAGATAAACTAATGTGGTTCAGCGTCGGGATGATTTGCTGAAACGCACTTAAGTCGGCAGAAAATAAAACGACTACCGAAGCGCTCAGGCGCATAAAAATGACGGGAATAAAGCCAATGATTATGATTAAAAAACCAATCAAAAAATCGGGGATTAACATCGGTGTGCCAACCTCTGCGGCATGTTCTACTTTGGACGAACGGGCTGTTCCGAGAAACATAACGCTGAACATTTTGGTAAAGCAAAACACGGCTAATCCGCCAATAATGGCCAGCCCTACAAAGCTGCACATGAGCACAATGTCGGTGTACAAACTTGCTGCATGGAGCGATTTAAATATTCCTGAATAAATTAAGAACTCAGAAATAAAGCCGTTAAACGGAGGCAGCCCGCTAATGGCCAATACTCCGAGAAGAAAGAACAGGGCCGTTTTGGGCATTTTCTTTATCAGCCCCCCCAGTTGTTCGATGTTTCGTGTGTGGGTTTGTTTGTAAACCGAGCCGACGGAATAAAAAAGTAACGACTTAAAAAGAGCGTGGTTTAAAATGTGTAAAATCCCACCACCAAAGCCAAGAACAGCCAGCGCGGGCAGGTTTTGGGCAATTCCGATAACACCCAGGCCAATTCCTGTGCCTATAATCCCAATGTTCTCGATGCTGCTATAGGCCAGTATTTTTTTTGAATCCTTCTGAACAATGGCCAGAGAAATGCCAATCAAACCAGTGGCCAGCGACACAATCAAAATAAACAAACCGATATTAAACAGGTCGTGAGGGATATACAACAACACACGCAGGATGCCGTAGATGCCCATTTTTATCATCACACCGCTCATCACCCCCGAAACGTGCGAAGGCGCAGCCGGGTGCGCGTGGGGCAACCAGGAATGTAATGGGATAAATCCGGCCTTAATTCCGAACCCGACAAAAAACAGTATGAAAAGCCAAAAAGGATTGTGTGATGCGAAATAAACCGATAAACCGTCGAAGCTAAATTCGGCGTTTGTCTGCACGAAGGCAACAATAAATGCCACCATCAGAAACACAATTCCTACATGCATTTGTATCAGATAATTAATACCGATTTTAATGGTTTCTTTTTTCTCTGTTTCAAAAATTACCAGGAAAAATGAGGAGAGCGACATTACTTCCCAGATCATCAAAAAAGCAATGCCATCGCGCACAATTACAACCAAAAGCATCGAAATGTGAAGCCATAAAAAATTAAAAAAATGCCAGCCCATCTCCGCTTTACTTTTTTTGTTGTAATAGGGCTGCAGGTAGCCTTTGGCGTAGATAATACCGGTGAGCACCGTAAAATTTATCACCAGCATAAAGAAAGCTGATAATGGGTCGATTATGATGGAGAGGGTATTGCCCAGAAACGGAATGAATGGCAGCGTTAAAGTTGATGAGAGCGCTAAGACATTAAAAATCCAGATGCTCGTAATGGCAATAATAGCAAGGTGCAATGCCAGGCCAAAATAATACTGATGCTTCCTGGGAAGCAGAAACAAGACGAATGTAAGAAGTATCGCAATTTTAAATAAAACAATATTCATCGCAGCTCATTTTGATAAAGAATATTTTGATGGCTCCAAAATTAGAATCAATTTCTTTAATAAAATCAACCGCCCGATTTCTTTCTTTTGAAACAAAGAAAAACACGGGTCTGACTTGTAAAGTTTTATAAATGATCCGCCAGGCGGAAACGTGCTATTGGCGCCATGCACGCAGCCATTATCGCCACCACGTTTCTCAGGCTTTGCAACTGGTTGTAGCGCAATTGCTATCGGGAAGGGGAAAGGTTATGTAAACCGGATTTGCTTTAAGATTCTTTTCCGGTCTGGTTTTTTTCGGAAGAACAAGGCTGGTCAGTTTGGGTAAGTATTAGTCGTAGCGACGAGTTTTTGGTGACGTACACCCACGCCCAGTCGATGAAGATAATTATTTTGTTACGCATATTGAGGATGAGCATCAGGTGCAGAAACATCCACACAAACCAGGCAAAATATCCTTTGAAGCTGGCGAACGGAAAATCTGCCACCGCCTTGTTGCGGCCTATGGTCGCCATGGAGCCGAGGTCTTTGTATTCGTACTCCGTAGGCTCTTTTCCACGGAGTATCCTTTTAAGATTTCTGGCCAGATTCTTACCCTGATTGATCGCCACATTGGCCACCTGAGGATGGCCTTTTGGGTATTTGGGTGTTTCCATGTAAGCAATGTCGCCGATGGCGAAGATATTTTCGCTTCCCGCCACCTGATTAATTCTGTTTACGATGAGGCGATTTCCGTGTGTGATGCTGCTTGCGGGCATTCCGTCAATTTTGTTGGCAATGACCCCGGCAGCCCAAATCACCGTTTTCGTAATTATCTTGTTGCCATTGTTCAGGGTGAGGGTGTTGCCATCATAATCGGTTACAAACGTTTCGGTAAGCAGCCTTACGCCCATATCCTGAAGATATTTGCGTGAAGCACTGCGCGCTTTCTCACTCATATTGTTCAGGGTATGCTTTGTGCCTTCCACCAGCGTGATATTAAATTTCGCAAAGTCGATGCGGGGATAATCCTTTGGCAGGATATTTTTTCTGATTTCGGCAAATGCGCCTGCCAGCTCCACTCCGGTAGGGCCGGCGCCAACGATCACAAGATTTCGCAAGGCCTCTTTGTTCTCCTCTTTGGCCGAAGCAATATTTTCGAAGGTTTGTAAAATGTGGTTGCGGATTTTTATGGCATCGTAGGTACTTTTCAGGGTGAGCGAATGACTGCAAATAGCATTATTCCCAAAGAAATTGGTTTTGCAGCCAATGGCAATTACCAGGTAATCGTAATCAAAATCGCCAATGGTGGTACTTATTTTATTTTCTTCCGGAAAAATGCGGGTCACCTCCGCCAACCTTATCAACACATTGCTTTTGCTCTTAAAAACATAGCGCAGTGGGAAAGAAATATTAGCCGGTTCGATTTGCGAGGTAGCCACCTGGTAAAACAAGGGCTGAAACTGGTGGTGGTTGATTTTGTCGATCAGCAACACCTCAAACAATTTCTTGTCGAGCCTCCTTGCAAGCGGAATGCCGGCAAAACCGCCGCCTACGAGGATTACTTTCTTTTTTTTAATCACCTCTTTCATGCTTTGCTATTATTAATAAAAATGAAATTACTAATCTCATACACCTATTGGCATTACATCCCGCAGCACAGCGGCATGGTTTGTTGCATGCCTTTGGACGCTTTTAAAAAACAAAACGTTTTATCTTTTGTTTTTTCACGCAACTTGTCCAGGGTTTGTTTTTTGACTCTTGCTATCATCGTTTTTCAGCCCTTATTTTGTACCTAAAGGCATAGTAGTATTCCTAATTTCATAGACTTATCCTAAGTTAAACACACAAATGATTTTGAACAAAGGACGATTGATTCCGTTGAAGTCGGCCTCAATAGCATGACCTTTTTTTTTAATGCACATGGCGATTGACTATTGATTTTAAACGCATTGGGAAACAGAATTAAACTGCTGGCATTCTCATTTAATTGATAAAAATAAATTAACAAAACACATGAAAACACTACTGACCCTGCTATTACTTTTTACATTGATTACCACACAAGCACAAAAATTCAGCGGCAAAATTGAAGAGCACGATAAAGGAGAGATGGACATTGTGCTAACCATGTTCGGTTTCGATAAACTGGTTAAAATTGGAACATTAAACGCCAGTGGAGATTTTGAAATCGACTTGTCTGCAAATCCTGCAGAAAATCTTTCGAAAGAAGACTATGACACGTTTATTTCCCGGTTGAGTTATGGATTTCAGTATGGATGTGGCAACCCGGATGATTTTCCTGAAGGCGAACCCAAAATCGCCTGCGATGCCGGATTTATTGCGTTGTGGGCAAACGATACCTGGTCTGGAACACTTTTCCCAGTTACCGATGAAAAGCTGCGTTTGTGGATGGAAGACGATGGGTATAACGATGCGGTTGAATCTTCTTTTTATAAGATTTTGCTGGTAACCGAAGATGTAGATCTTCAAAAAAAGTGTAACAATTTTGATTATTACAACGACCAGGACGTGGAGATGGAAGTTGAATTTGACCTCAAGCTGAAAAAAGGATTAAACCTGGTGGAATATCAATTGGAGTCTGTTTACGAAACTGATCCAAACATCAGAGCAGCTTTTCCCATAAAAGTTAAAATGACCAATGCTGGTGAACAGCCTCAAATAATCTGGATGGCAAAATATTTCTGGTAATCTACAATGGTGGCATTGAATGCCTGGCGGAATAAGAGACTGGCTCAAAAGTCTCTCCGTGCCCTTTGTGTATTCTCTCTGTGGTAAAAAAATATTTGTTTGAAGCACAGAGAAATCAGAGAACCCGCAGCGTAAACAGAGAAAGATAAATTTAAAAGTTTTTGTCGATTATGGTCTCTTGAGGAAGTTCCAGGTATCTTCAAAATCATTATTCGCCCAAAACCCAAGATCGTTCAAAAATATCGAATTTATGGATAGGCGTTATTTTCCTTCCGACAAAACATCCCTCAACACCACGGCTTGGTTTAATTCGGGATCTTTGGCTGCGTAGAGAAGGCAAAGTGTTTTTTCGTTTGCTTTTTCGCGCAGTTTGTCCAGCGGTTCTTTTTTATCTTTCAGCTCTTCGCGGTAGCGTTGCGAAAATTCTTTAAACCGTTCCTCTTTGTGGCCGAACCATTTTCTAAGTTCTGTTGAAGGAGCAAGTTCTTTGTCCCACTCGTCGAGCTTTGCATCTTCTTTGGAAACTCCGCGTGGCCAGAGCCTGTCAACCAAAACCCGGTAGCCATCATCGCCGGAAGGATCGTCGTAAATCCGTTTCAATTTTATCTCTTTCATGGGTTTGTAATTTAAATGGATACTGCTTGCATTATCTTTTCGCTCATTTCTATCTTCTACGGTTTCCTCATCACGATATTCTGCTCGCACGTCCCTGCTATTAGCATAGCAAACCGGAGAGCTTCTCATTTCAATTTTCATGATATACTATTTTCTAAACCCATCTTTTATTGAGGTTCGTAGCTCCCGGGCACCGTGCGAAAACTAATGGCCAGCCTGTTCCATCCGTTGATGGCGACAATGGCCATGGTGAGTGCAACGATTTCTTTCTCGTCGAAATGCTTTCGGGTAGCCTGGTAAAGTGCGTCGGGCACATCGTTTTCTGAAATTAATGTGAGGGCTTCCGTCCAGGCCAGGGCAGCCCGCTCGCGATCGGTATAAAAAGGTGCTTCGCGCCAGGCGCTCAACGCATAGAGACGCTGCTCGGTTTCGCCTGCCTTGCGTGCATCCTTGGTGTGCATGTCGAGGCAGTAGGCGCACCCGTTAATTTGCGAGGCTCTGGTTTTTACCAATTCGTAAAGCCTGCGCTCAAGCCCCGAACCGTGCACATATCTTTCGAGTTCAAGCAAGCCTTTGATGGCTTCGGGTGCGTTTTCCGAATATTTAATCCGTGGTTTCATGGTGTGGTTTTTTATAAAAAAACTTTAGAAAAGTCTATCTGTCGAACCCATAGTCATTTAAAAAAATATGGTTGTTGTGATTCATCGAGTCTATTATCGCGTCCATGGCCATTACGCTGTAAGTGATTCCGTTTCCGCCAAAACCTAAAACGTAGTGTTCGTTTATTTCGGGTTTTGGACGGCCAATAAATGGCAAGCCATCTTTTGTTTCTCCAAAAGTTCCGGCCCAGATATAGTCGGGAGCAAAAGAGATATCAGGGAAATACCGATTGAACTGCCGTGTAAGGAATTCCCGTTTTTTGTTGAGCAGTGCGTCGCGTTTTGTGGTATTTTTAAAAGGTTCGTCGCCACCGCCGGCAATCACTCTGTTGTCGGCAGTGCCACGGAAATAAAAATAGGGCGATGATGTGTCCCAAAAAATATGGTTTTTAAACGGAAAAGGCAACGCCTCAAAGGCTTCGGATGCCAGCGCATAAGTGCTTTTGAGGTTGACAATTTTTTTGGATACCGTTTTCACACTTTCATAGCCTGTGCAATGAATGAAATGGTTGGCTTTAATGGTTAGTTTTTCGGGTGTTGTTGCAATCATTTTACCCGGCCTCGGCCTGATCTTTTTTATTTCAGTCCGGTCGAAAATTGTTGCTCCTTTTTTGGCGCAAAGCCCCAACAAATCACAGGTAAACTTATAGGGATCGAAAACGGCACCAGAATCTGATTGAATTGCAACACGCGCAATTAAACCCAAATCTTTTAACTGATTTCTGTCGAGCCATTCCACAGAAAAGCCAAATTTTTTGCGTGCATGGAACTCTTCTTCCAACATTTTCTCATCACCCTTGTCGGCAGTGAAATAGATGCTTTTTTTTAGCTCAAAATGGCATTTACTTCCTGTTTCTTCAACAATCTTTTTAAGGTCGAAAATTGCTTTTTCGCAGTTTTTGTAACTCGAAACAGCCGTTGCCTCCCCGCGTTGTTCGATCAATTGAAAAAGCGGAACATCGATTTCGTACTGCAACATGGCGGTAGTTACGGCGCTGCTCCCACTGCATACATCACGCCTGTCTGCCAGCACAACCTCCCGGCCTTCTTTAACCAATTGATAGGTAATCAAGGCACCGGTAATCCCACCGCCAATCACCAAAACATCGGTTGTAATTGATGTTTGTAATGAAGGGTAGCTATTTTCAAATGCGTTTTTTACCAGCCAATATGGCTCGTTTGAGCGGAGGTTCATTGTGGATATTTTTTTAACCTGTTTTTATTTTGATAAGCCTTAAGCATTACTTGCTCTTCGCGGCTTTGGGCTTTCCGGGTTCTTTGGCTGGTTTTGTTTCCAGAGCTGCTGAGAGACGCTGCTTTTTCAGTTCTACAAACCGGGCACCCAGGTCGGTAAGATCTTTCTTATCCAAAACCTTCTCGGCATCAGGAAACAAATCGTCTTCTTCCTCTTTGAGGTGATGGTCGAGAATTTCTTCAAATACCTTAAATTTTACCATCCAGCGCTCGTTGTCTTTTGGGAAATCACTCAGGCCAAGCAGCGCCTGGTTCAGAATTACATGTTCTTCCTGCGATTCGAGCGATTCGTCTTTGATCTCTTTTTTTATATGCAATCTGCTTAGCAGCAAATCCTCTTCAAGCTCATGATGAATATCGAGATGCTTTTTCAGAAAGATAAATTTGCCGGCATCTTTTTTTATTTCTTTTACCAGCTTGCGCATTTCGTTGTGATGATCGGTCAATGCTTTTGTAATTGTTATTGTTGCCATTGCTTTTTAAGTTTTTGTTAATAATGGCTTACTATTTCAAAACAAATGCCAACGCTAATTCTCAATAACTTAGCTAATAAAATGTATTTTTAAATTGTAGATAGACCGCCCCGTTTGTGGATAAAAGCCGCGATAATCATTGAAAACGTTACAGGGTTGTCAGCGTGCTCTCACATCAACACAACTAATATCGTTCTCTTGGCACAGATTTTACCCCAATAGAAAGACAACTTCATTTTTAATAAAAGGAAAAAATTATGTCTGAAAAGATAAACATCCTGCAGTTGAACGATGTACATGGCTACATGAACCTGCACAACGAATCGTATTATGAAGCCCGAGGAATCGCTTATCGCAAAAGCGGTGGTTATGCACGCATTGCTACTTTGATAAACCAAATCAAAAGCTACGGAAACGCAACTTTGCTGTTCGATTGTGGCGATACTTTTCATGGAACGTTCCCGGTAGTGGATACACAAGGGGAGATTTTAACAGACGTGTTAAATGATTTGGACATCAGCGCCATGACGGGACATTGGGATTTTGCTTACGGGCCAAAACAACTTCAGGTTTTACTTGAGAAACTAAATTATCCATTTTTGGCTGCTAATATTTACACCAAAGGTACTGATGCGTTACTCTTTGATCCCACAGTGATTTTAGAAAAAAACGGGATAAAAATTGGCGTGATCGGACTGGCCTGCAATATTGTGGACAAAACAATGCCAGCCTCTTTTAGTGAAGGCATCTATTTCACCGACGGAACGAAAGAATTATCCCGATACATTGACCAACTGAAACATGAGCAGGAGGCTGATTTGATCGTCTTGATTTCGCACAACGGATTTCCACAAGAAGTGGAACTGGTAAAACAAAATCCGGGAATAGATATTTGCCTGAGCAGCCACACACACAATAGATTGTACAAACCAGTTGTGATCAACAACACCATCATCATTCAATCGGGTGCGCATGGTTCGTTTTTGGGTAGTTTGGAAATAACGCTGGATGAAAACAAGAAAATAGCTGATTTTTCCCACCAACTTATCGAAGTAAGCGAATCGACAACACCAGATAAAGACCTTCAGCAAAAGATCGGGAAATTGCTTGAGCCGTATAAATATCTAGATGAAAAAGTTGGTGAAACAGACTTTGCTCTTCACCGAAATCTGTCGTTGGAATGCACAATGGACAACTTCCTGCTGCAAAGTATGATGGCCAAAGTGCCGGCAGATGTGTATTTTTCGAATGGCTGGCGGTATGGCACACCTATTCCCCGGGGTGATGTAACTCTGAATGACCTGTATAATATTGTGCCGATGAACCCGCCAATTTCTACTGTAACTTTGAGCGGAGAAGAACTATTGAAGATGATAGAAGAAAATCTCGACAAAACCTATAATAACAACCCCCTGCAGCAGATGGGCGGATATGTAAAAAGGGCGCTGGGAATCAAAATTTATTTTAAAGCCGAAAATCCCAATAAAACCAGGGTGCAGTCCGCCTTTGTAAACGGAGAAAAAGTTGATCCCATGGCGGCCTATACCGCAGCGTTTATCACCAGTCAGGGCGTTCCCGAAAGATATGGCAAAAACAGGATGCAAACTAACTTCCGGATCGTAGAGGCCATGCAGCAATATCTGGCCGTCAATAGCCCTTTGAAAGTTTCGATGTACAAAACCTTTGAATTGATTTGATCGTTTTTCCTAAGACATTTAAGCTATCAACGATTTTCATCATTGGCATCTTCCTTCGTTTCAGCTTCGTAGGTAAGCCGACCGTCAACAACTCTTGCGGGCTGTGTGTAAGGATGCCCTTCGGCTTTGCCCACGCTCATAATGTGCATTACGTTCCAGCCTTCAGTTTTCAGAAAATCGGAAATCATGGAGCGATGGCAGCGCCACCAAACCGCCTCGGAGCACATGTACGCGGTGCGTTTCAGCAGCGCTATATGTTTCAGCTCATCGATTCCTTCGCGGAAAGCTTCCGTTTCCATATAATCAGCATAGCCACGGAAGGCCGGATGTCGCCAGGAAATATTCTTGGAGTCAGGCTGCACTTTTCTGCGGCCGCCAAGATTTTTTATGTGGATGTATCGAAAGCCCGCTTGCGGCAACGTAACTTCAAGCGCTTCTTTATTAAAATGCGGAACCCTGCGTGAGCCTGGGAAACTCCTCACATCGGCCACCACTTCTATCCGAAAAGATTTGAGCATTTCAATAAACTCTTCCTGGCTATGAATGGAGTGCCCGATGGTCCAAATATTTCTATGTAGTTTTTCCTGGTTCATCACTCCATTTCATCCAGAGCAATTGCCGAATGAGCAGTAGCAGCACCCGAACGCATTTCGGCAGCCACCCATATTGCTTCCATGATCTCCTCACGGCTCGCGCCTTTTCGCATTGCCATCCGGGTGTGCGAACGGATACAATACGGACATTGCGTGACGTGTGCCACTGCAACGGCAATCAGTTGTTTTGTTTTTTCGGAAAGCGCTCCTTCCCTGAAAACCGTTTTGCTAAAATTCGACCACGCCTCCATCATTTCAGGAGCCAATGCCGATCTTTTGTCGGCAAGTTCTTTAGTTGCTTTTGGATACAAATCTTCACTTTTCATGGTGTTGGTTTTTAATAGATATTATCTTTCCCCGGGAGACACTCAATTCTTTTTATCGTGCTTCATCCCACATTTAGGGCAAACCTCAACTTCACCTTTTTTTAATCGAATACCATCGATGTGCTCTTTGACAAACTTACGCACGAGCGTGTATTTTTTCTGGTGATGCAACACATCGATTTGATCGTCTTCAAATAGCTTACGAATCTTATGGTCGTATTCCTGATAGCCCCAGCAAACCGGGCATACACCTTCAGGAGCATGATTTTCGGTTTCCTCTTTTGGCTTTTTAAAAAAGCCAAGAAGCTGTTCAAAAAAATCCATAACAAGCGTTTTTAGGTTCAAAAAGAGAATCGGGCGAAGCTGTTGCCTGATTCTCTTTTTTGACGTTTTGGCAACAAGCCGGATTTACTTAACCAGATGTGCCTCCGCCGATATTTTGGCTGTTCCACCGGCATACAAGCGCGAAACCGGGCATTTCTCTTTGGAAGTTGCTGCCAGCTTTTTCAGTTTGCTTTCGTCCAGTCCCGGGCATTTCACTTTACAATCCAGCCTGATTTCGGTGATATGAGGGCCTGAATCGTCTTTGTCGAGAGTTACCTGTGCTGTGGTCTCGATGCTGTCAGGGTTCAGACCTTCTTCGGTGAGCAGCAGCGAGAGATACATCGAATAGCATCCGGCATGTGCAGCCCCCACCAGCTCTTCAGGATTGGTACCCTTGGCGTCTTCAAAACGGGAGCCGAAAGAGTAGGCGCCTTCGAAGCCGGTAAAACTCATTGTTCCACGACCCTCTTTGATCGTGCCTTTCCATTGTGCGTGTCCTTTTGATGTTGACATAATAGTTAAATTTTTAATGGTTATTAATTAATTGATAAAATCATTTTTGCTCTGGTGTTAATTATTGTGTGTAGCTCATCTGGAGCATCTCATTAACCCTGTGCTTTAGGACGGGGTCAGAGTGATTTGGGCTAAAGCCCACTGAAACTTTTTTACCTTAACTCCCCGGCCTAAAGGCCGGGGTTAGTGAACAGCCTGGCTCCAAAATTTTATATCAGAGCCATCATTTCTTATTTAAAAACTGCCGCAAGACGTATTGTAAAATTCCGCCGTTGCGGTAGTATTCAATTTCGATGTTGGAATCGAGGCGGGCAATGGCCTGGAATTTAATCTCAAAGCCTTTGTCGTTTTTAGCCGTAACCTGTACCACTTTGTGTGGTTTAAGGTCGTTGGCAATGCCGGTTATTGTAAAAACTTCTTCGCCTGTAATTCCGAGGCTTTTTGCACTTTCTCCATTTTTGTACTCGAGCGGCAACACGCCCAAACCCACCAGGTTACTGCGGTGGATGCGTTCGTAACTTTCAGCCAGCACGCATTTTACTCCCAGCAGAAACGTTCCTTTTGCAGCCCAGTCGCGCGAGGAGCCGCTGCCATATTCCTTTCCGGCCAAAACCACCAGCGGCGTTTGTTCCTCTTTGTATTTCAGCGAGGCGTCATACACCAACATCTCTTCGCCCGAAGGCAAATGACGCGTGTAGCCGCCCTCTTTTTCAGCCAGTTTATTTTTGATGCGCACGTTGGCAAAGGTACCGCGCACCATCACTTCATCATTGCCTCTGCGCGATCCGTACGAATTAAAATTCTTTCTTTCCACACCCTTTTCCAGCAAATATTTTCCGGCGGCGGAATCTTCGGCAAAGGCGCCGGCAGGTGAAATGTGATCGGTGGTAACGCTGTCGCCCAGTACCAACAGGGCACGCGCATTTTCGATGTCTTGCAGCGGCTCGGGATTTTCAGAGATGTCGTGGAAGAAGGGGATTTCTTTGATGTAGGTCGAACTTTCGTCCCAATCATAAAGCATCCCTGTCGGTACTTCCAGATTTCTCCAGATTTCGTTGCCTTTGAATATCTCACCGTAGTTTTTGGCAAAATCACCGGGCGATAAGACCTGGCTTAGGATTTCGTTGATCTCATCGTCGGAGGGCCAAATATCTTTCAAAAAAACCGGCTCCCGATTGGAGTCGAAGCTTATCGGTTCGTTGGTCAAATCGATATCTACCCGGCCGGCAATGGCATAAGCCACCACCAGCATTGGCGACATCAAAAAATTCATTTTTACCTGTGGGTGAATCCTTGCCTCAAAGTTTCTGTTTCCGGAAAGAACAGAAGTAACGATCAGGTTATTCGCATCCACGGCTTTGGCAATATCAGGCGTCAAGGGGCCGGAGTTCCCGATGCACGAGGTGCAGCCATAGCCCACCAAATGAAATTGCAGCGCTTGGAGGTCTTTCATCAGGTCGGCCTTTTCGAGATAATCGGTCACCACTTTTGAGCCGGGAGCAAGCGAGGTTTTTACCCAGGGTTTTACGTCGATGCCGTGCTCTCTGGCTTTTCGGGCCACCAATCCGGCGCCTATCATTACAAAAGGATTGGAAGTGTTGGTGCAGGAAGTGATGGCTGCGATGGCCACGGCGCCATCCGAAAGCATAAACTTTTGTTGCCCTCTGGTAATCCAGACAGTTTTTAATCCATTGCTATCTTTCGTTTCCACTTCGGTGGGCATCTTTTTGTCGTTAGATTCAGACACCGGCAAGTCGCCGCCTTCGCCATCAAAACGTGTGATGGATTTTTGGATTTCACGATCTTGCTGGGTGATGTATTTTCGATCGAAGGATTTGTCCAACAGCTCAATGAATTTACTTTTGAACTCCTTCAGAAGTATCTTGTCCTGTGGCCGTTTGGGACCAGCAACGGTGGGTTCGACGCTTGCCATGTCCAACTCCAACACATCCGAGTAGACGATTTTATCTTCGTGCTCGCGCCACAGCATGTTGGCTTTGCAATAGCTTTCCACAAGGGCAATCTGCTCCTCTGAACGATTGCTTTTGCGCATGTACTCCAGCGTTTTATCATCGATGGGAAAATAGGTGATGGTGCTTCCAAATTCGGGTGACATATTGCCAATGGTAGCGCGGTCGGGGACAGAGAGGTTGTTAAGCCCCGGGCCAAAAACCTCAACGAATTTCCCCACCACACCAAGCTTGCGGAGCATGTTGGCAATGGTCAGAACCAAGTCGGTAGCCGTAGAGCCTGCCGGAAGTTTGCCGGTAAGTTTCAGGCCGATCACTTCGGGCATTATAAAATAAATGGGCTGCCCCAAAATTGCTGCTTCCGCTTCGATGCCGCCCACGCCCCAGGCCACCACGCCAATGCCATTGACCATCGGGGTATGGCTGTCGGTGCCTACCAGCGTATCCGGGAAAACTTCCCCGTTTCGTTCGATCACGCCTTTTGAAAGATATTCGAGGTTTACCTGATGGCAAATGCCCATTCCCGGTGGCACCACGCTAAAATTATCAAACGAGTTTTGCGCCCATTTCAGAAACTGGTAGCGTTCCTGATTGCGCCTGTACTCTTCGTTGATGTTGCGTTGGTAAGCGTAATCTGTACCAAAATAATCCACCTGCACCGAGTGGTCTATCACCAGGTCGACGGGTATGAGCGGGTTGATGATGGTAGGGTCTTTGCCTTTTCTGGCTGCTTCGGCTCGAAGTGCGGCAATATCTACCACGGCGGGAACTCCTGTAAAATCCTGCATTAAAACGCGGGCGGGCTTAAACGGGATGTCCTTGTCGACAGGCTGCGGCTGCCAGTGCAAAAGTGTTTCGATGTTTTCGCGCGTTACCGCAAAATCATCATAATTGCGCAGTGCATTTTCCAACAAAATCCTGATGGAAAAGGGTAGCTTACTGATATTGTAGCCTTGCTTTTGCAATTCGGCGAGGCTGTAATAAGTATAGCTTTCCGCCCCGACAGCCAAAGATCTCTTGATCTTAAAAATATCTTTTCCCATGATGATTTTGTATTAAAATGTTTTTTTTAAAATTCCTCTTTTACAATCAATTCTTTTTTAATACCCAGATTGGCCAACTGCTTTTCCACGATGTCCATCATAGCCTCGGGGCCGCACAAATAGATGTAGCCGCTGAGATCTGAAATGTTTTTTTTCAAAAAATCTTCTGAAATGTAACCGTGTGCATATCCGTTTGTTTCTTCATTGGAGAGAATATTAACAAAGTTTTTGCCCAACATCTCATTAAACTCGTCGTGATGGATAATGTCTGATTTTCGCTTGTTGGCAAAGATGAGTTTGTTGCCTCCAATTTCATTTTTGGAATGAAGGTACCGGAAAATGGAGATAAAGGGCGTAACCCCTGCCCCACCTGCAATGAATGTACCTTCGCCTTTGTAACCAATGGTGCCCCACGCTTCGCTGATGATGAGTTCGTCGTTGGGCTTTAAGCCGAGCAACTCGTTGGTTACGCCCTTGCGCTCGGGATAGGTTTTGATGGTAAACTCCAGGTATTCATCGTCGGGGAGGCTGGTGAAAGTAAATGGTCTTGCTTCGTTTTCCCAATTCTCTTTGTTGATAGCTACTTCGGTGGCCTGCCCCGGAATGAATGTGAAATCGGGTGGCTTTACCGTCACGATTCTCAACACATCGTGCGTGACATGTCCCACTGATTTTACCTTTAAAATGTACTTTTCCATAATGATATGGTTTCTATTCATATTTGATGACCTCTACCGGGCAGCTTTCGGCGGCCTCGATAATTTCAGCCTCGTGTTGGCTGAAATCGGCACCTTCGATAACTGTGGCTTCGTCGTCCACTACAAATACTTCGGGGCAGATGCTCTCGCAAAGCCCACAGGCTGTACAACCTTCTTCGATCCATACTTTTTTAATAGCCATTTTATTTAAGTTTTAAAATTAGTTTTTGATAAATTCTTTTTCAAGCTCGATAGCTTTGGGGAATAGGATGTTATTCTCGAGATGGATGTGCAAGTGCAAATCATCTTCAAATTCTTTGAGCAATGCAAAGGTAACCATGTAGGTGTTGCAACCATCCGGCGGCACGGTATAGTTGTGGCTTAGCGCCGATATTTTTTTAAACCGGTCGCCTTCCGTATCATGCTCCTCAATCATCGCGTGGATAGGATTTCCTATTTTCCCAAAAGGAGCCTGCGGCAGAGTCTGCCCGCTCGACTTGGCCTGTACCATCTTTCTGATAAAAGGGAAAAGCATCAGCTCCTCCTTTTTCATATGCATAGCCAATTGGCCGGCGGAGGCATCGAAAGCTTCTTTTATTTCAAATAACTCCGGATGACTGTCGCCGTGTGCTGAACAAACCGTTTCCAGATAATGCTTCAGGATCGGGGTTTTTTCTTCGACATAGCGGTGGTGCTTTTTCTGTATGTAATCGGCCAGCAAATCGAGCGGCCACGATTTGAAATCCACCGTGGTGCCTTGCTGGTTGCTGGCAATTGCAGCCAGTTTATCGGTAAGTTCGATTGCATTTACCGACTTTTGCCGGCAGGCTTCCTCCATGGTTATGTTGCCACCGCAGCAAAAGTCGATGCCATATGATTCGAAAACGGCTGCTGCACGGTAGTCGTCGGCAACTATTTCTCCGATTGTTTTTTCTTTTATTTCGTTCATGTTTTAATAATTAATTTAAGTGTAACAAATTGAATATTTAAAAAGTTTAAAACCAAAAAATCAGGGCAAAGGGATATTTTACCAGCGGGATCATAGCATCTGGTCTCTTTTTAAATAAGTTTCTCCTTTGCTTGTCCCTTCAGCCAATTCGAGAATTGTGGTGGTTTCGAGCATCAGCCGCAGGTCGTTTCTGATCTTTGCAAACTTATAGTGCACCGGGCACGGCTGGGTTTCAGAACATGCCTCCAGACCCAGGCCACATCCTTTGTAGATTTCGTCGCCATCAATGGCCGAAACAATCTGGCTTAGTTTGAGGGTGCTCAATTTGGCAGCATCAATTTCAAATCCACCGGCAGCGCCCCGCACCGAATCGATCACATTTGCCTTTACCAGGATTTGTAAAATCTTAGCCGTAAAGGCTTCCGGAGCATTGGATGCGCTGGCGATATCTTTTAAACTTACCCGCCGGGCATCTTTGGATTGCATGGCAATGAAGATCGTTGCTTTTATCCCGTATTCACATGCTCTGGAAAACATTTGCTTTTAGTTCTACTAAATGATTTAATGGTGCAAAGATATAGTTTTTTTCTATTTCGGATAGTTTTATCCGATTTAAAAATATA
>JAAYIU010000261.1 GCA_012523265.1 Bacteroidales bacterium
AGCCTGCCCTGAGCTTGCCGAAGGGAACAACGAACCTCCTACTCTTCGATCACCAGCGCTTCATAGACCCAAATCTCGGCATCTTTCCAGCCATCGCGGCCAATGCCGGCTTTGTCGGCAGCGCAATGTTCCAGAAGCTGCAGGGTGTCCCATCCCGTATTTTCGGCGACTTGCGGCAGAAAGGTTCCGGTAATACTTCCTTTGCGGAGAAAAATGCCATGCTTTCCCGGAACGATTTCGTCGATGTCATCGATGCGGCGCATTGGTGAGAGCACGGATATTTCGATGTGCAGGTCGGGAAGCTCTTTGGCGGAAACCTTTTCAAAACGATGATCGCGGGTGGCTGCCGAAATAGCCATTTTCTGTACGGTTTCCCAGAGAGGTCCTTCCGCTTCAAATTTTCCGATGCAGCCGCGCAAAATCTCTTGATGGTGCAGGCTGACAAAAGCGCCCATGGGCATCGTTACTTTATCAGGAAGATTGTTCAGATCATAATCATGCTGCCTTCTGTCGAGCACTTCATTCTCTATAGCTTCGCGTGCTATCTGCAGCAGTTGTTTCTTTTCATCAGCGGTAAGCAGGAACCCGGTTTCTTCATGTGGTTCATCAAATGCAATAGCCCAATAACCTACCACGCCGCTCTTGTCGCCGCGGGGTGCGTCACCCGAATTGGTGTAAGCCAACAGATTTACGCGCATCTTCTTGTGGCGACAGGTAAGATGCAGCAGCGCCAGCACCGACGACCACCCACAAATGCTTGTTGCCAGGTGGGCGATGGGAGGGTGGTTGTTTTGTGCGATGGCTTCGATGAATGCTTTGGGCGAATTTTGGGCGATGGCTTCAGCCGTGCGGCGGTCGTTGGCCACCGCATCGTCATACGCCGGATAGTGCGAAAAGTCGCTGCTGATGACAAATAAGTTTTCGGTGGTGAAATAAGGTTTCAACGCCTCAGCAATTTTCTCGATGGTTCGATGCGATTGTGAAGTAATTATTATTGGAACGATGTGGAAATCGTGCTGCAGATGGTATTGTAGAAATGGCAATTGCACTTCCAGACTATGTTCGTTGAGATGTGCGTTAGCATGGAAATTGAAAAATTTGTTGTCGCCGATAAGCTCATTGGCCAGGTCAAGATCTACTTTTACAGTTCCCAGTGGCGTGATGTAATGGCCGCGGTTATAAATGGAAGCCCCCTCATGTGCCACGCGATGGCTGCTGCCAATGAGGAAGAGGCGCTGGTACTTTCGTTCGGGATCGATCTGGTTGAAAGCATGGGCAGCCGTTTGTCCCGAAAACACATAGCCGGCATGCGGTGCGATGATGGCGCGCAGATTATTATCTTTTCGGGGTTTTGCCAACGCAAAATAGCTTTGCAGGGTCTGGCGCAAACTTTCGGCATCAGCCGGATAAAACTGGCCGGCAACGCAAGGCTGGCGGTGTTCAAACCAGAAATCAGATGATTTGGGTGATGGCTTTCCGGAAAACATTTTTTTTAACATGCTACATAATTTTTGGGGGAGTATGGCAAAGCGTGATTGAGTGATAAATAGAACAAATGCATCATGGGTTTGTTGCGGGTTTTCATTTCGATTCATTGTGGGGAGCCACCGCAGAGACGCAGAAAAAACATATTTCACCACAAAGGTACGAAGGCACAAAGAATATTTGTTGCTCTCAGCGTCCTGCGCCCTGCATTTCACCACAGAGGCACGACGTCACAAATGTTATTCTTTTTCTTATTTTTTCTTTGTTTTCACTGATTTAAGCTGAAACTGAAAACATCTTCCTTGCTGTTATCGCATACCAGTTGCATGGCCGCCTGCCGCTGCATGATGTAGCCATCCCACACATCGAGATCATTGGTGTGTGGATGCTGTAACCAGTTTTCGATATTCATTTGTATCATGCCCTGATC
>JAAYIU010000407.1 GCA_012523265.1 Bacteroidales bacterium
AGAGGTATGAGCATCATGATGTATTTGGGATAAACATCCGGCGACGTCCAGTAGGGGATGAGGTTGAAAAGTACAACCAGCAGGCTGAGCTTGAGAAATTTGTTTTGAAAAACCTTTTTCCAAAATCCGCGCACCAGCGTAAAAACCAGCAGGAGCGTCCAGGGCAGGTAATGGTAAAGCATTTCTACCGGGAACTTATAAAGATGCTGCAACGTGAGACTTACGCCTTGCGTGGCCACCGTGCGGTTGGTCGATTCGCTCCACAAAGTCGAAAAAACATTTTGCAGCGTATTGTATTGGTGATAAATCAGGTAATAGCCCCCCGCCAGCACCACAAACACACCGGCTCCGGCCACATGCTGCCAACTAAAAAGCCTTCGCCACTGCTTTTCGGAAACGAAAACAACCAGCAGCGTGATGCCCTGAAAAACGATGGCGGGCAAGCCTTTTAGCATATAGCCAACGGTCATCAGCAAGTAGGAGAGGAGGAAGAGTTGCAGATATTGCCGTCGGCGGAAATGATAAATCACCACCATCAGCATGGTGTAGATCACCCACGAAAAAGTGGTGTCGATGTAGCCAAGCAGCGATTCCCAAAACAGCAGCCTCCCCGAGGTGACGAACAGGAAAGCAGTGATGATGCCCGCCTGCTTACCCATTTCGCGCGCGACGAAATAATAGATGGTAAAACCAAAGCCGATGAGCGAGAGCACGGTGGGCAGGCGCAGCACCAACTCGCTTACGCCAAAAAATTTAAAAAACAAAACCAAAATCCACGGAAAAAGCGGTGGCTTGTTGTAGTAAAAATCGCCGTAAATAGTGGGCGTTACGTAGTTGCCCGAAATCATCATCTCCAGCGCCACCAGTCCGCGCGTAGCTTCGTCCACCGCCATAAAAATGTTGATCTTTCCCAGATTGATCAGCAGTGCGATCACCAGCAGAACAAAACCGGTGACGTAGAGAATGAGCGGATGTTTTTGCAAATTATTTATCATGATCCCAGAGAGGTAATTATTTTAATTTTTCGGTTTTGATGCTGTAATACATCCCGGTGAGCGACACCAGCGCGGTGATGATGTAAAACAGCAGGCTTAGGGCAATGCTGTTGCTGGTGCTGAGTTGCATTACCTGGGCGCCCAGCAAAAAGGTGATTTCGCGCGAGCCGATGCCACCCACCGTTATGGGAAGCGCCGCCACGATGGAAGAAACCAGAAACAAAAACAGGTAATCGGCTGTGGAATCGTACACACCGATAGCAAAAAGAATCAACAATGCTGAAAGCATTTGCGCAAGCTGAACCAAGAAAGATTGTATGAGTGTGACGATAAAAATGCTGCGATAACGGCTAAAGAATATTTTAATAAAATAATAATAAGCGCCAATAGCCAGCGGGATAAGCAGCCAGGAGTAGGTTTTGTAAAAATGGGGCAGGGTAGCGGCGACGGCCAATCCGGCAGCCAGACAAAATAGCGCCAGCAGCCCCATGACGCGGTCGAGCAGGATAGCCCAGAAGATGCTGCGCGCTTTTGCGTCGGTTTGTTTGTTGAGCAGATAGATTTTGTAGCCGTCGCCACCGATGCCGCCGGGCAGAAACAAATTGTAAAACATCCCCAGCAGGTAGAGTTTCCAATTGAAGCTTACACTGATGTCGATGTCGGTATAGACGAGAAATCTGTGTAAACGAAAAGCTGACTGGTATTTCGACATGGCAAAAAACAGCAGCGCCGGCACAAGCCACAGCGGCTGCACCTGTGCAAAAACCTCCAACAGCGCCTTCGTATCGATTTTGTAAAGAACAAAAACCAGGATGCCCACCGACAAGATTATCTTGAGCGCAGTCTTCAGATGTCTGGGGAGATGTATTTTCACTTTATTGTTTTGATATTTAATACCCAATAATAATCCTGTGCAAAGAAACCAAAATGCTACGATATTGCGGATGCGCGCCAGGCGCTTCGTGCCACTACGATGCTGATTTCGTAAAGCACCAGCAGCGGGATGCCCACCATTATCTGGCTGATGATGTCGGGCGGGGTGATAATGGCCGAAACCACAAGAATCACCACAACCATGATGCGCCGATGCTTTGCAAGTGTTTTTGGCCCTACAATGCCGAAGCGCGCCAGGAAAAAGATGAAAACCGGCAGCTCGAAAAATACCGCCACACCCAGGCATAGCGACGCAACGGTGCCGATGTAGCTGACCAGCATCACGTGGTTGGCCACCTGCCCGCTCACGAAGTAGGTGCCCAGAAAGTTAACGGTGAGCGGCACGATGAGATAATAGCTGAAGAGCAGCCCGGCAACAAAAAGCAAAGTCCCCACCAGCATTGTAATAAGCGTGGCGCGCCGGCTTTTGATGTTGAGCACAAAAGCAAGAAACGACCAAATCTCGAAAAGTAGATAAGGAAACGCCACCACCACGCCCGCCACTATCGAAACATACAGATGTGTGAGAAACTGCCCGGCCATGTTCACATTGATAATTTTGAGTGCCGAGGCGTCAAAGCAAAGCTCAGGGATGTTGAACCGCATGCCGATTTTGCAAAACATCACGTTGGTAAAAAAGTCGGGATCTTTGGGTGCCAGCAATATTTGATCGAAGATGAGGCTGCGATTCATAAAAGCCACCACCGCCAGAAGCACGATCACCACAGCGCTGCGGATCATTTGCCGGCGCAGGCGTAGCAGATACTGCCGGTAGTTGCCCCGCCCCGCTGCTGCCGGTGGCCTTCGCGGATGAAGCACGCTTTTATTTTTCTTACCCGAAACAACTTCTGGCATCAGTTTCCGATTTTTTTGGTGCCGCCAAAAGTAAACAATACTGAAATAGGAGGTGGGGGAGGAAGCTGCTGCGTAGGATGAAGATAACCTTGCGAAGAGATAAGAAAGCGAATATCGAATCTTGAATATCGAATCTTGAATTTTGAAGTGAAGAAAAGGAATGATTTTACACTATTTCAGTAAGTAATCCCAAATCCCTCTGCGAAACATCGGGTTTCCGATCCAGCCCCAAAAATCTAACCTCTCTTTACTGCCTATGAGTTTTCACCCATTTGGGTGAAAATAGAGGGTGAAAATCCTGTTGGCCTCATCCATCGAAAGATCTGCGGGTAGTTCGTAATATTTTTTTCCATCTTTTTTAATTCTGATAATCAGTGGTTTGGCTATCAAATGCAAGGGTGTTCTTTGCCGCCATTTCGGATTGGCACCCTGGTTGAATTAGAGATTTCGACAGTTCGTATTATTCATTTAAAACCGAACAGTTGTGCGCACATTTTTTTTTCGAGTATTCACAAACACAAGAAAGGATTAATTATGAAAAAGTATTACAAACCGTCATTGATATTTCTATTGATGGCACTAATCATTTACCCGCAGTGGTCGTTTGCCTCGGGCGATGACCCAAAGCCGAAATCTTCGATACATGATCTGTCCTTAACGTCAGATGTAGTAATTCCGGATTTGCTACCTTTTTATCTCCACAATAACTTTGCTCCTGATGATGATAAAGAGCCGGCAAAAGATACCATTATTCATAAGCCCGGCCACGGCAGGGATGTAATTGAAGGTTACGTTGGCTGGGCGGGAAATCCCGATAGTCTGGATGTATATATCGACACTACCTGGACGGATGCCGAAAAGGACTCGTGTCGTGCTGCCATGGCCAGGTGGAACGATGCGGGATGTGTTCCAAAATTCAGAGAAACATCCAGTGCTGCCGATGCTGATATTACAATTACCCAGGGAGACCCCGGCGAAGGCGCCGCTGGGCTATACTCCTGGAATACAGATGAAGATGGCAAAGTTACCAGCGGTACCATCACCATTGCCGAAGATACTTCTCCGCTTAGCCTCATGGAGGTTTTAACACACGAGCTGGGTCATGCCATTGGCCTTGACGATACTGACCCGGCGGCCAATGCCGGTGATGCGATGAAAGGCTCCGGCCCGTCAAATGGTACCGATGGAAATCTTTCACAGCACGATTCTACAGAGATGCGCCAGGCTGCAGAAGCCATCACCGCGGTGGCAGAAGCTCCCAAAGAGCGCAGGCGGGCTATTTCTCCGGAGCAGGCCCTTTTGCCCGGCCAATTCGAAGAGTTGATATTTCCGCTTTCTGATTTCTTTCCTCCCAGTATGCCGCTTACTGTAGCGCCAATAGCCGATGAGCTTTTGTTTATCGAGTATTTCTTCATCAACGGGGATCAGCTTCATGTCGGTTTATTTACCGATCCTTTGCATGGGTCAGGAAAGTTGTATTTAGATGTTACTCTTTTTTCGCCAGATGAGGAGCCGATAGCGTTTTGGGGCGTGCATTTTATCAATAGCAATCCCGTGCCCCCCGTCGAATTTTCATGTCCTTTTGAGGCAATACAAGTTGGTGACCGGGTTCAGGTGAACTGGGTAGATTTTTGCGATTATCCTTTTACCAATCCATTGCGCTCACAACTTATTGTGGATGGCAACACGCATTACAAGGTAAAGCCCAATGGCAACTATGCCATAAAATTGACTCCCGGCCTGCATCAGCTTCATTTGATTGTGGACGATTACCAGCTTAACCGGGTTGATGAATTCTTTGATGTTGAATATACAATTACATCGGTTCCGTGGGACGACAGCTTCGAGGATTATGCCGTGGGCGACGACATCGTTGGCCAGGGCGAATGGGAATTTTGGTTTGGCGCTCCTTCGTCGTTCGGTGCATTTGTGACCGATGAGCAGGCTCATTCCGGCGGACAGTCGCTACACATTATGGGAGCTGAAGACCCGGCGCTGGCAGATGATATTCTGCACCAATTTTCGGGATGTAATTCCGGCGTGTGGAAATTCACTGCCTGGCAGTTTATCCCTTTAAGCGCCGCCGGAGGCACCACTTATATCACGCTTCTCGACCAATATGGCAACGATATCGACGAATGCCACTGGGCGACGCAGATAAAATTCGATCCCGACCTGGGTACTGTCGAAAGTGATTATGATGGCGCAACACTCCCGCTGCTAAAAGGCCAATGGGCCGAAATTGATGTGGTTATAGATTTTGATGACGACTGGCAAACTATTTATTACAACGGGCAGCTTTTGACGGAAAAGTCGTGGACACTCGGTGTGCCGCAGGAAGCGCCTGGGATTTTAAACCTGGCCGCTATCGATCTTTTTGCCAATACGCTAAGTATGCCGGTATATTACGATGATTTGGAGATTACCGATGCGTTTGAGAATTATCCCACTGTAGTTTGTCCGCCGGACATAACCCTGTCCAACGACCCGGGTATGTGCGGCGCAGCAGGTGTCGATTTGGGCGTGCCGGAGATTATTAATCCAGATGGAACTGAGGTGATCAGCAACGATGCGCCCAATGCTTTTCCTATTGGTGTCACCACTGTTGTTTGGACAGTAACCAATTCGGGAGGATACACCGTATCCTGTGAGCAAATAGTTACAGTTGTGGATATGGAGGAACCTCAATTTTCGCCAATGGCCGACCTGGAAGTTTCAAACGAGTCGGGTGAATGTGGTGCCGGAGTGGACTGGGATTGGCCCGAAGCCACTGATAATTGTGGCATCGAAAGCCTGACCGGTAATTACGAGCCGGGAACCTTCTTCCCCGTTGGATTAACAGAGGTTGTTTATACCGCCACCGATGTCAATGATAACCAGGCTTACGCCGGATTTACGGTTGCAGTGTTAGATACCGAGGAACCTCAATTTCAGCCTGAGATGCCCGACCTGGAAGTTCCAAACGATCCCGGAGTTTGTGGTGCAGCAATCACATGGGAATGGCCCATTGCCACCGA
>JAAYIU010000217.1 GCA_012523265.1 Bacteroidales bacterium
AAGCAAGACATTCCTCTTTTAAGACCTCGCCGCGAAGCGATATTTCTTTAAAACCTTTATTAATAACTTCCCTGGCCGAAATTTCGATATGGGGGTAAAACCTGCGGATATCCTGCCACGGAACGGCAAACACCACTTCGCCGATGCCCGCATACATGATGGCGCTCATGCACATGGGGCACGGTTCGCCGGTAGTATAAAGCACCAGGCCATCAGTTTTTTTTCCTAAAGCGGACAGTTGACGGATAGCGTTCATTTCGGCATGCGCCGAAGGGTCGCCGCTAACGCGCACGGTGTTGGGAGTTTCCAACACGACTTTATCACCATTGGCAATCACACAACCAAAAGGTGTCATGCCCTCACGTGCAATCGCCAGCGCCCGCTGCATCATACGTTTGTCACGAATTTCGGTTGAACTGTTCATCTGTTGTTTATTTAGTTAAGTTTTGATGGCTTTGATATAAAAAAATGTGTTTGCTAAAATGCCGGAAGATTATAAAAATTCACTACTGACCGACTAAAACTAACACGATCAATTTAATCGGTCGGCAGAGATAAAAATTAATCAGTTGAGTAGTTATTATTTTTAATAATCGAATCCTCTATTCCTTTATCATCTTTTGCACGAAAGTGCGATTTCCATCATCGAAAATAATTAGATAAAGTCCCGGCACAGCAGCCTCACCGGCGTCGGTGGCTCCGTTCCATTGCAAGCCGGCAGAGGTTTCTGATACGGCGATGTTGCCCAGGTTGGCAATGCGGCGCCCGCCGGCGGTAACCACATACAAGCTCCCATTTAGCGGCTTTGCTGATGATAATGTTATCGTTGTGGAAGTAGCAAAAGGATTAGGCGAACATTGCATGGTAAAAGTTTTGTTCCCGGGTTCCCTTGCGGGGATGGATGTCCAGGCGTCGAGGCCACCCGAAAGGCAAGTTACCAGCCCTTCGCGCCCGCCAGCCACCACTTCCGGTGAGATGTCGCCGGTGATGTCGTCGATCACGGCCAGTGCATCTACAGGCTCAAAGTAATTGATGCTTTTGATCTCTTCGCCGGTAACGCCATTAAGAAATACTACGTGGTTATTTTGAAAAATTGTTCCCACCACCACATCGTTGATGGCATCGCCGGAGATGTCGCCGGTGCGGGCGATGCTGAAACACTGGTCGGGTAGGGAAGCATACCAGAGGTTGGTGCCATCCAGTCCGCTCAGGGCCACGCAACTGCTATTGCCCGAGGCGAGGGTGAAGTCGGCAACGCCGTCATCGTTCAGGTCGTCGAGGCGTATCATGTCGCGGATAATGGTAAAGCCACCCCCCAGGCTGCCACCAAATAGTATTTCTCCATTGGTGGCGTTGTAAGCAGTGTAATCGCCGCTACCAAATGTTCCTGCGGCTACGTCGGCGATGTCGTCGCCGTTGATATCGTCGAGTTGCAGCAGCGCCCATACGGAACTGCCGCTGGTGTTGAGGCTCCATATTTCGTAGCCATTGCTGCCGTCGATGCACACCACTTTGCCAACTGTTTCGCTGGCGTTGGATGCGCCGGCCAATGCGTCGGGGATTCCGTCGCCGTTCACATCGTCGATGGCGATTACCGAAAATCCGGGGCCGCCCAGAAAATGATGCCACAGCAGAGTACCATTTTCACCGTCGAGCAAAAAGGCTCGTAGCGGACCGGTTCCGGTGGCGGCGTTGCCGGCACAGGCCAGCACATCGTTGATGCCGTCGTCGGTAAAATCGCGGCTGCCGTCCACCTGATACTCCCAGCCGCCGTCGCCCCAGTAGGTGGC
>JAAYIU010000078.1 GCA_012523265.1 Bacteroidales bacterium
ATACGCCTGCCAGTTTGCGGGAAGATGAAAAGCCCGCCTGCTCGAGCACATAGCCAAATCCCAAACCGATAATGAAGGCAAAAAAGAGGTTCAGGTCGGCGTTAACGAATCCTTGAGGTATTAATGGTCCCATAGCTTTTCTCCTTTCCTATTTTATCCACAGTTTTCTAAAAAAATAAGCCAACACATATCCGGTACCGAATATTACCATCATGGTCAGGAATCCTGCCGTAGATAATACTGCCATCCCGGTAAGTGCTGCGCCACTTGTACAGCCGCGTCCAAACTGTGCACCCAGTCCGAAAAGCAAACCGCCCGCAGCAGCAAACAGCAGCCTGGAGCGCGATGAAATTCGGGGGCCTTTATCAATCTTGAAGCCCAGCCTGTTCGACATCGCGCCGGAGAAAAAGGCCCCTGCCAGCACGCCAAGCGTAAGATATACCAGCCAGTTTTTCATAGGGCCGGGGCCTTCGCTGAAATACTCAGCATAAAAAGCATTGTTGGCCACACTTTCGGGCGCCACATTACCTACGGTGGTTATCACCACACTTTTTACGGCACCGCTGGCGCCAAGGCCGCGCCCGGTAACAAAAAATGCCGACAGCAACACCAATCCCAGCAGGAAGCCCGCCAGGTAAGGGTTCATGTAAGGTTTTTGAACTTTATTCATCATGCATTAATTTTTTAATAATCTAACAACCACCGGCAACTTTTATAGTCTCGGTGGGGATTTCTATCATCTTTTCAACAGCGGGCGTCTCTCCGCTTTTTACCAACGGGAGGTTCTTGATTTGCTCTTTGGTAAATGTACGCGACGGACTTGCTTCGGTTTCGGCCATTATCTGATGTATAAAACCATTGGCACCATAAGCCACCGAACGCACATCGTAACCCAACAGATGGAGATAGGCCACTATAAAATTACTGTGCTGCCCGGAATAGCAATAAACAACAATCGTTTTGTCGGTGGGGAGGGTGGTGAGGTCAGTGTTTTTCTGAAAAGAATGCTTTGGCTGGTATTGAATTGCACCGGGAATATGACCGTTTTTCAAATATTTATCTTCCGGCCAGTAATTGGCGATGTAATAGTTTTCGTGGTTATCAAAAACCTCCTCAGCCGTTACCAGATATTCGGGCGTAAAGTTTTCGAGCAGTTGGTTGGCTCTCTCCCAGGCAATTTCAAGTCCGTTGTTAGCCTTCACGGCCAAAGCCGGCAAGTTGCCGGGATTATTTTTAGGATGCGGCGCAAAGTCGAGTTTATCCACAAAATCACTGTTGATATTGGCCAGCCAGAAATTTTCTGCAATACTTTTGTCCCAACTGCTCAATCCAAATCGCAAAGCGTAGGTGTTGTCGAAGCCCAGCATGCGGGTAATGGCTGCTACATAACCGGCAACAAAACCATTGCTTGTAACGAATACAATCTTTTCAAAACTTTTTGGGTCGATGGTATTTTTAAAATAATCCAAAACTTGTGGCGGACGCATATTGATGGAATGTTCGATGTGTCCTTCGTCGTACTGCTCAGGCAGCCTGAAGTCGATAACCAGGATGTTCTGGTTGCTCATTGCATATACATCCGTTGCATCAATAAGCGCCGGGACGGCGTTGCCGTGAATATAATTCCCGTTGGCCTCCAGCCAGTCCAGAAGGATAGCACTCTTTTGAGCCGAGGGAGCGGCTTGTTCGGTATCTGTTGCCTTTCTATCACACGCGGCAAGCATAACAAGCGGAAGGCCGGTTAAAACAATGAGTTTTAATAAAATATTTCGAATAAACATGCTGCTAAATTTTAGGTTCGGTTTCAATAATCGGCTCATTTTCAGTGAACGGTTCGTTTTCGTCGGCTTCCAGTTCTTCCCAGCCTGTAACCATGGCCTTCAGATTTGACGTAACGGTATGTCCGGTGGTAATCAGGTAGAGATGTGTGATGATAAAAGCTACCAGAACAAAGGCGCCAAAGGTGTGTATTATTGCTATCACCTCCAGGTCCTGCATGTTGGCCGACTGGATGATGCCGGCTTGCGGATAGCGATAAAACATGTACGCCAGTCCCGAGAGCACCATCACCGGA
>JAAYIU010000113.1 GCA_012523265.1 Bacteroidales bacterium
CATCCTGCCAGGGATGCAATATGGGTAGAAAACATACGTCAACCAGGTATTCCGTCCCGTACGGGACGGGATTTTGGGGCATGCCATCATTTCTACCCATATTATGTGCCTAACGGCACAAATCTACGCTTCAGTATTCTTTCACATTTCGACCGGATTTGATGTCTTATGATATGAGTCCCATTACTCACTGTCGTAATCAATGGGCTTGAAAATGTAACGTTCGTCAAAATCTATTTCAAAATGCCTTAGAAAATCGCGATACTCTTCCAAAAAGGTTTTTGCCCGATGGTGTTTCTCTTGGTTTTTAATGTAATCGATCACAGCATTTACCTGGGACTTGCTATATGAAAAAGCGCCATACCCTTCTTGCCATGAAAATCGACCTCTTACAAAGCCTCTTTTATTGATCCACGTCGAAGAATCGCCTTTAATATCCTGCATTAGGTTTGAAAGTGATTGCGTTGGGCGCATTCCAAAAAACAGATGCACATGGTCAGGCATTCCATTTATTGCCAGGACTTTGTGCCCATGATTTGAAATTATCCCATTCACATATTTATACAACTCCTCTTTCCATGAATCACGAATAACAGAGAGCCTGTTTTGCACCGTAAAAATAGATTGGATGTGGATTTGTGTATAGGTATTTGCCATGATGTAAGTGATGTTTAAAGAAATGAAAATCTTCTATTTGTTTCTAAAGTTGTCAATCATAAATTCTGCAGGAAGCTGTTGATCGGCGTTGGGGTGGAGGTAAGCCCCAGCTTTCGGCGCAGGCGCGTTCGGGCCAGATTTATCGAATCGATGCTTTGGCCGGTGATGTTTGCAATTTCTTTGGTGGTCATGTCGAGGTAGAGAAAGGCACACAGCCGGTGTTCGTTTAATGTCAGCGTAGGATATTGGTCGTTGAGTTTCTGATAAAATTCGCGGTTTACATCTTTAAAACGCAAATTAAAATCCGTCCAAAAATCGTTGTTTGCATTGTCGCGCAAATCGGCAATCATGCTGTTCACCAGCTGGCTTTCTTCTTTTTTCAGATTCCTGCTATTTGTTTTCAGGTAGCTGATAATCTTGTTGTTGGTTTCTTTTATCTTGATCAATTGCATCAGGTACGCTACCATCTCCTTGTTTTTTCCTTCGAGCTTGGTTTGAAGCGTGTGTTGCTCCTGCGAGGCTTTTCTAATCCTGGACCGGTGGTTTACGACGATGAGAACCAGCAGCACGATAACCAGCATAAACAACAAAAGGATGATAATACTTGCCGATAGTCGTTGTTGATTTTTCCGCTTGAGCGCATCCTGTTCCTTTTCCAGTACGTAGTTTTTTTCGATGATGTTAATCTTTTCGGTGTTGATGCGCATGTAAAGGCTATCGGTAGCGCTTTTGTATTTTTCATAAGATGCAAGGGCTTCCTCAAAATTTTTATCCCGTATTTCAAGCTTGTACTTAAAGTAATGGTAGGCGATAAATATTTCGATATTGTTTTTGAGAAAGCCGTCTTTTTCCAGCCGGTCAAACATTTTCAGGATAATATCTTCATCCTGGATTTTTCCCATCAAAAACAGATTAACGCCGATGCGGGCAACCTCTTCCGGAAAATCAACCTCTGGCATCAATTCAACTATTTTGTTCAGATACACATTTACCGAGTCGTGCATTTCTTCTTTCCAAAAGCGCATCACCATGTCGTTGTACAAAGAGAGCAGATATTTTTTATTGTCCACCTTTTCGTAATAATGCAATGCACGATGCACATAATAGCAGTATTGCACGATGTTGCTGTCGGCGTCGCTGCTAAACGATGCCAGATTACTGTATGCATTTGCCATGCAGGTATAATCGTTGTTTGCGATGCTGATGGCCAATGATTCGTTAACATATTTTTCGGCAATCTCAGTCGATTTTTGCATGGCATAAATCACTCCTATCTGATTGAGCGCATAGGCTTCGATGGTTTGGTCGTTAACTTTTAGGTTGAGCTTTCTAAGTGATAACAACTCATCTATCGCCTCGTCATATCTCATGGCTAAACGGTAAACGGAAGCCTTGGTATAATAGATTTTGAGGCGCATGGTGTCGTTGGAAGTAGTGCGGCTCAGCTCGTCAAGCGTTTGTAAAGAAGCATCAAATTTCCCGGTTTCCATGTAGAGGCTGCCCAACTTAAGCATAAGATTCCCGGCCGATTTCTGATCATTATTTCTTGCCTGATTGAGCAACTCCCGGGTTTCTACTATTTTATACTCCAGCTTACTCTTGTTGTGTTCTTTAATAAGGCTTTCGATTATATTTGATCCCGCTGCAGCCTTAGGATTAGCACTATCCGGACTTTGAGCCAGGCTAAAATCACTGAGGATAATCAGTGTGAAGAAAACTACAATTATTCTTTTCAATAGAAGCGGCATAGCAAAACACATCGTAATCGTTAGATCACAAAATTAGCGATTTTCGACTAAGTCGCTTGCAGGCGTTCATTTGTAGGCATTTCTATCATTTGATACAATAGAATTGGAATCTAAGCTATTGACATGCAGTTATCTATATCCCGTTGATATGTAAAAGTAATAGCTCTTTTCTGGTCATGACATACTATTGATAACTATTTAAACTGCAGAATTTCAATTTTTGATGTGTAGATTTGTCAAATAAAATTTGAATGGAGAAAACTAAATCATATTGTAAAAATCAAAAACCGTAAAAACATGAAATCTTTTTTCAAAAGCTATTTGCGTAAAGCTGCATTCGTTTTCATTGCCTTTGCTTTTATCAATACCACGCTCGATCTTAAAGCCGAGCATTACACCGTTACCGTTACAGGTCCGGGGCAACTGGAAAATGCCGTCAGTCAGCTTGTGGGAGGCTCAGCCAATTATTATCTGATAACTTCGCTCACAGTTATCGGAAATTTGAACCGAGCCGACATTAATTTCCTGCAGGATTTGGGTTACCTCGAAAGCCAGGGAGGAATAGGAAAGCTGGAAGAGCTCGACATTTCGGAAACAAATTTACCCAACAGCACTTTGCCAGAGTTCGCCTTCTCGTATGTTGGTATCAAAAATATTGTTTTACCCAATTCGGTGCAAACTTACGAATGGCAGTGTTTTTTCAATTCCAACGTAAAATTCGTGACCATAGGTACCGCCACTTCGGTAGTCTTTGAAGACCCGACGCCTAATTATAATTCGATGGATTACACGGCATTTTCTAACACCCGTGAAATGGTTGCCTACGAGGTAGCTGCCGATAACCAGCATTTTACGGCGTTGGATGGTGTACTTTATACCAAAGACATGAAGAATCTGGTTGCTTACCCAAGCAACAAGCCCGATAACGCTTTTGTGATTCCCGAAACCGTCGAAAAAATCTGTTTCGCTGCTGTGAGCAACACGCACAATTTGAAAAGCCTCACCGTTCCCAACAGTTTAAAAACAATTTCGGATTTTGGTTTTTCAGGAGGCAATGGCCTTAGCGAAATCCAATGGGGAACCGGCCTGGAAACAATTGGATATAGCGCATTTATGCGCGCCGTAAACATGGGTGAGTTAACTTTGCCCGAAGGACTTACAAAGATCGTTTCGAGCGCTTTTTATAGCACTGGAATTACAAAACTAACCGGTCCTTCCACGCTGACCACACTGGGTTACGACTGCTTCCGTGGCGATGGCTTCGACGGCTCTCCACTGGTAACGGTCGATTTTAGCAACTGCACCAATCTAAATACGCTTACCGGATCAACTTTTTATGATTGTCATTATTTAAAAAACGTCACCCTTCCCGAAGGACTGAAAGTAGTCGGAGACGCTTCATTTCAAAATTGCTACTCCATCGAAGAAATCATCATTCCTAACTCGGTGCAAACAATAGAGGAAAATGCTTTCTGGATGTTTAGCGAGCTGTATCAGCACCAGATGAAAAAAGTAGTTTTAGGATCTGGTCTACAACAATTAGGATTTAATGCTTTTGGCGAATGTGGCAATATTGTAGAGATTTATAGCCTCAATCCTGTACCACCAACTCTTGCAAATGACGGCTTCGAGGCGGAACTTAATAACAAGGCCACCGTGTACGTCCCGGTAGGTTCACTTACTGCCTATCAGACGGCCAACAGATGGCAGGATTTTAATCATATCGAAGAATCAACGGTAGGTATTAATGACAAGTCCTTAACCAAGTCCGACTGTAAAATTTACAACTCGATGAACAGATTGGTTATCGAAAACGCAAAACCGGGTGAAGTTGCTAATATTTATTCTACTGCCGGATCGTTGATTAAAACCGTTAGAATTTCTGGTAATATCGAAGAAATCGAACTTCCAGGCGGCATCTTTATCGTTCGGGTTAATAATTATACCGGCAAAGTTGTCATGTAATTTCAGCATGGGCTGAAAAAATAAAGATATTCATCTCCGCCACATGCAGGTCGTCCTTTTCCGATTCGCAGGCGTGAGTGGGGAGGTGGGATTGGATGCAAAAGCTTCCGGTTCTGCCTCCCTTTTTTTATTAGCACGACCAGGATTCTCCACGTTTTTTTATTTCTAAATTCCAGAACTCCTGAGCTGTTTGTTTTTTCCCAGTTATTTAAAATTTACTCAATCGTAATTTGACTTGTCACAAAAAGTAAATTAATTACCACTAAAATCCCCAACTGACATTTTCCTTATAGAGTGGATAGGTTTATTCGATTCCTCATTTTGTTCGGAGAGACAATGGCTGGGGTGAATTGGAGGGAACAACAATTCGTGTCATTTCGACCAAATTTGCGTAGTAAATTTGAAGGGAGAAATCTAAAAATCACGACATCAGGATTTCGCTGGATCAGGATTTTTGAGCTCACACGAACATGGCTTAAACCGCTCTTTTTCAAAAAGTGTAATTTTGGCCTTTTTCCGACAAAGCCATGGTTCACAAAATCAGTATCGAAGAATTCTTAGCCAACAGCCAGCTTCCCGTCATCGACGTTCGTTCACCCGCAGAGTTTGCACAGGGGCACATTCCCGGTGCGGTCAACATTGCGCTCTTCGACGATGATGAGCGTGCCACGGTGGGCAAGCTTTACAAATCCGCCGGCAGGGAAGCCGCCATCATGCGCGGGCTTGATATTGTAGGACCAAAAATGAGCGGTTTTGTAAAAGCTGCACGCACGGTGGCTCCCGGCAAAGAAATCAGGATTCACTGCTGGCGCGGCGGCATGCGCAGCGAGAGCCTGGCATGGCTTTTCTCTACCGCCGGTTTCGATGTTTCTGTACTCGAAGGTGGTTACAAAAGCTACCGCCGATACATTCGTCAGGCGCTTGATGCTGATGCTGACTATATTATTTTATCAGGAAAAACCGGCACCGGAAAAACGGAAATTTTGCATGCGCTGCAACAGCAAGGCGAGCAAGTGCTCCACCTGGAAGGGCTGGCGCATCACAAGGGTTCGGCCTTTGGCTCGATAGGAGAGCTGCCGCAGCCCACCACAGAACAATTTGAAAACGATCTTTTTGAAGCCCTCAAAAATTTAAATCCTGAAAAACCTATTTGGATTGAGGATGAAAGCCGCAGCATCGGACGGGTGATTATTCCCGATCCTTTTTTTACAAAAATGCGCAACAGCCCGGTGATCAGTCTCGACATGCCGCAGCCATTGCGCATCCGGCGCCTGGTAAAAGATTATGCCGCCTATCCTGCCGACGAACTCATCGACGCCTTGCAGCACATTATGCGGCGCCTCGGCGGACAACATGCCGCCACAGCCATAGCTGCCATCCGCGAAAGCGACTTCGAAACGGCCATTCGCATCACGCTGGATTATTATGATAAAACCTACACCTTTGGCCTCGAAAAAAGAGACATAAAAAAAGTACATACAATTGCCACCGATACCACTGACGCAAAAGAGAATGCACAAAAAGTGCTCGATTTTTTAAAACAAATAGCTCTGACATAAAATTTTGTAGCCCTCTGATCACTAACCCTGGCCTAAAGGCCGGGGTTAAAAAGGCAAAAACATTAATGGGCTTTAGCCCAAATAAATAGAAATACAATAATGAGTTCATGGTAAGATATTGATGTAAAAGTATTGCGGGCTAAAGCCCGCAGGTTTCTGTCCCGGCCATCTGACCTCGGACATCCATGGTTATTGACATGTTGTTGATTACCCACACGCAAAAAATAATATCAGAGCAAAATAAATTCAACCTATGAATAACCCCATTTATCTCGATTACAATGCCACTACACCCATCGACGGGGAGGTGGCTGCCGCCATGCGCCCGTATCTGGAGCAATACTTCGGTAACCCGTCGAGCACGCACAGCTACGGCGTGCACACGCGCAAAGCCATCGAGGGGGCACGGCGGCAGGTGGCCGCACTGCTCCACTGCGACACTTCCGAAGTGATTTTTACCAGCGGCGGCACCGAGGCCAACAACTGGGCTATTAAAGGCGCGGCATATCAGCACCGCGACAAAGGCAACCACATCATCACCACCGCCATTGAGCATCCTGCCGTGAGCGAGGTTTGCCGCCACCTTCAGGGAGAAGGCTTTCAGGTTACTGTTTTGCCGGTGGATAATGAAGGAATGGTTGACCCGAGGGAGATCGAAAAAGCCATCACGCCCGCCACCATCCTCATCAGCATGATGCACGCCAACAACGAGGTGGGCACCATCCAACCGATTGAGGAAATAAGTCGCATTGCTAAAAAACATGGCGTGCTGCTGCACTCCGATGGCGCCCAGTCAACCGGAAAAATCCCCACAGATGTAAAAGCGCTCGGTGTGGATTTGTTTTCGGTGGCCGGTCATAAACTCTATGCGCCCAAAGGCATCGGCGTGTTGTACGTGCGGCAGGGCGTGCAAATTCAAAAGCTGATACATGGCGCCGACCACGAACAAAACCGCCGGGCCGGAACAGAAAATGTGCTGGAGATCGTAGGACTTGGCAAAGCCGCCGAAATTGCTTTACGGGATATGAACCTGCAGCAGCAGCGGCAACAGGAGCTGCGCGACAGGTTGTACAATTTGCTAAAGCAGGAGCTTCCCGATGTGCGGCTTAACGGCCATCGGGAGCATCGGCTGCCCAACACGCTTAGCCTTAGCTTTCCGGGTGTGGAAGCAAACACACTGTTGGCGGAGCTTACGGGAGTGGCTGCCTCGGCAGGAGCAGCCTGCCACGCCGACAATATAGACCTCTCGCCGGTGCTTACCGCAATGAAAATTCCCATCCGCTTTGCCATGGGAACCATCCGCTTCTCCACCGGCAGATTTACTTCACAAAATGACATCGAAAAAGCGGCGGCAGAAATCATCGCCGCCGTTAAACGACTGCAGCCGGAAAAGGAAAATCGGGCAGAACATGTCGCTACCGATGAAGTAATTAAGCTTACGCATTTTACGCACGGCCTGGGCTGCGCCTGCAAAATCAGACCGCAGTACCTCGAAAAAGTGCTTCGTGATCTTCCGCCGGTTTTTGATAAAAATGTGCTCATCAGCGCTGATACCTCCGACGACGCTGCCGTATATCTTATCCGGCCGGATGTGGCGCTGGTGCAAACTGTCGATTTCTTTACGCCCATTGTTGACGATGCTTACGACTTTGGCGCCATCGCCGCAGCCAATGCTTTGAGTGATATTTATGCAATGGGCGCCACACCGCTTTTTGCGCTCAACATCGTGGGATTCCCTGACGGCCGCCTCCCGATGCAGGTGCTGCACGACATATTGCGCGGCGCCGCCGACAAAGCTGCCCAGGCGGGCATCTCCATTCTGGGCGGCCATACCGTGGAAGATACGGAGCCAAAGTTTGGAATGGTGGTAACGGGCGTGGTGCATCCCGACAAGGTGATGCGCAACAGTACCGCACTTCCCGGCGATGTGCTGGTGCTCACCAAGCCGCTCGGAACCGGAATTATTGCTACCGCCGTAAAACGCGGCCTTGCCAACGAAGCGATCGCCGATCGCGCCCGCCACCACATGCTGCAGCTCAACGCCACCGCCGCCCGGCTAATGGAAAATTTTGCCGTGCATGCCTGTACCGACGTCACCGGGTTTGGGTTGTTGGGGCATTTGAAAGAGATGGTGCAAGGATCGAAAGTGAAGGCAATTCTACACGCCGCGGCAGTGCCATTGATCGAAGGAGTGATGCAGATGGCACAGGAGGGAGCCATCCCCGGCGGAACAAAAAACAACCTGGAATATGTGGCTGCGCTCACAAAATGGAACGACACAATATCCGAAATTACAAAACTGATCCTTTGCGACGCGCAGACTTCCGGCGGTCTGCTCATCGCAGTGGCTGCAAAAGATGCCGACGCATTGGTTGCAACGCTCCGTGAGGCCGGCATTGCAGAAGCCGCTGCCATCGGAACTATCGAAGCGGGTGCGGCGGAGATTGTGGTGAATTAACGGTACAGGGCAAATCAGGTTTTAATAAAACCACGGAGGATAGAGAGGAAAACGAATAAAACCGCAGAGACGCGGAGGCGCAGAGGAAGAAGAAGAACAAAAAAGTCACAGCTTAAAATAAATGATCAATCCTGTCCCAACAAGCTTTTTAAAATGGACTATAGAGATAATGTTTTTCTGACGGTGGCCGAGAATCTGAGCTTTTCGAAAGCGGCCGAAGAGCTGTTTATCAGTCAGCCTGCGGTAACTAACCACATCAAGGAATAGGAAAGCAAACTGAATGTAGCGCTGTTCGAAAGAAAAGGCAACAAGATATACCTGACGCAAGCCGGCACGCTCACCTACGATCGCCTGAAGCAAGTGCGGCAACTTTACCGCGAGCTTGAATTTGACATCGAGCGATTGAATGATACTTTTAAAGGCTCCCTGCGCATTGGCGCCAGCTCTACCATTTCGCAGTATGTAGTGCCCAAAGTGATTGCAGCTTTTTACAAACGCTATCCCGAAATTGAGCTCCACTTGCTCAACGGCAACTCTTTTGAAATGGAGCAGAAACTATTGGAAAACGAATTGGATATGGCGCTGGTGGAAAATGAAGCTTCGCAAACCAACATCCGCTACATCGACTTTCTGGACGATGAAATCATTACGGTAACGGGCAGCAACAGCATGTATGCAAAACGCAAACTGATCTCCTCTGCCGATTTTCAACAAATCCCCATCGTCCTTCGCGAAAAAGGATCGGGTACCCTTCAGGTAATCCAAAATGCGCTGACAAAACAAGGCATCATCATCGACAAGCTCAATATTCTGATCCATTTGGGAAGTACCGAAGCCATCAAAAATTTCCTGTGCGATTTTGATGGAATTGCGCTTGTGTCGGAAAAGTCGATCGAAAAGGAGCTGCGGCTAAAAGAGCTTGTGAAAATCAACATCAAAAACATCTCTTTGAATCGTAAGTTCCGGATTGCACTTCGGCAGGGACACCACACCTCAGCCGCAAAACTGTTTATTGATTTCCTTTCTCAGTATAACTTTTAGTTATCCATTATAGCAATTCAGTATTTGTCTTTGACTATAGGCGTAGTAATTTTGCAGCGTCTTAAAAAGGAGATAAAACATGAATTTCAACAGCAAACAGATCAGTACAATTTATGGTGTAATGCTTTTCCTCTGCTTTATGCCATTCGTTACTCCTCCCCTGGCGTTGGCAATCGGGATATTATTCTCACTGCTTGGAATAAAACATGCACGGGTAGCAAGTTACACGTCGCTCTCGTTGCAGGCATCTATTGTGCTGATGGGCTTTGGCATGAACCTGACGCAGGTTATCAGCGCCTCCAAAACCGGCTTTGTGGAAACGGCCATTTCGGTTGTTTTTGTAATTGGTGCCGGGCTTCTGCTGACGCGGGTGTTCAGGGTAGAGTCGCGCACGGGGCTGCTCATCAGCGCTGGTACAGCAATATGCGGCGGAAGCGCCATTGCCGCCGTGGCTCCGGTAATTAATGCAAAACACAGTGAGATTTCATTTTCATTGATCGTAATCTTCATCCTCAATGCGGTTGCTTTGATGATCTTCCCGGCCATCGGTCATCATTTCAACCTTAGCCAGGAAGTGTTTGGCAACTGGGCAGCCATCGCCATCCACGACACCAGTTCGGTGGTGGGTGCAGGCGCAACTTACGGCGCAGAAGCGCTGGAAGTGGCTACCACCGTGAAGCTCATCAGAGCGTTGTGGATCATCCCGTTGTCGTTGGTTATTGCGTTTGCGCAAAAAGGCAAAGGCGGCGGAAAAATTAAAATCCCCTGGTTCATCGGGCTTTTTGTAATAAGTATTTTGATAGCACATCTATTCCCGGCCGGCGCCGAAACCTTCGCTCACTTTAGTTGGCTGGGCAAACGCGGGATGGTGATCGCGCTCTTCCTTATCGGTTCCGGCATCTCTTTTTCCGAAGCTAAAAAGGCCGGGCTGAGAAGCTTTATCTTAGGAATTGCTCTCTGGCTGCTGATTGGCGTAAGCTCGTTTATTGCGCTTACTATTAATTTATAACTATAATGGAAATTTTCTGGATCATAATAATTGTATTGGCTGCAAGTCTCGTCAAAGGGATTACCGGGTTTGGCTTTGCGCTGGTCTCACTCCCGTTGTTGCTTATCTGGTATTCGCCCAGAGAAATTATTCCTGTGTTAATTCTCTGCAACCTGATTGCTTCGGCCATCATTGTGCTCCAAAAAAAGGAACAAAAACTCGTGGGCAGGCAATTCAGGCACCTGATCGTATTTGGTGCAATATTCACCATTGCCGGCGTGTTGACGCTCCGCTATTTTCCCGAAGAGATCATCATCAAAATCGTAAGCATCTTTTTTATACTCCTTTCCATTTTTTCACTGGTCGGAATAAAACACAGCTTTAAATTTTCGCCGTTGTCCTACAAAATAGCGGGTGCTTTTATTGGATTTTTAACGGGCAGCATATCCATCAGCGTGCCACCGCTGGCACTGTTTCTTCATTCGGCAAACGTCGGCAACCGGGAGTTCCGCGAGATATTTGCCTGGTTTAGCATTGCTACTTCTGTAATTGCTTTGGCAGGATATGGC
>JAAYIU010000361.1 GCA_012523265.1 Bacteroidales bacterium
AATGAGATGCAGCAGAAATACGCTAAGCCGCAAAATCAGCCTGTAGCTCAGCCACAGCGCGACGCCCGTCAGCAGCAAAATGTGCAGCCTGCTACCCGCGACTATAGCCAGCCACAGCGCGCCACCGAACGCAGCGATACCTACACACGAACAAAACGCTACGCCAAGCCGGCCACTGAATCGCTCTCTAACACACGTGCTGCCGAACCCAAGCGTTACACTTCGCCGAGTACTACACGCCCGCGCTCGAGCAACGAATACACCGTGCCAAATTCGCGACAGGTAAGAACCTATACCACGCCTACACGTACTACAAATAGTTTTGAGAACCAGGGACGCAGCACACGCACTGTTTCACCAACACCGTCGCGTTCCAACACCCGTCAGACACCCTCTAATACGCGCAGCTACACCAGCCCGTCGCGTTCGTCGGGAAGCTATAGCCAGCCCAGCAGAAGCTATTCGGCACCGGCACGCTCGTCGGGAACAAGCGTCTCGTCGCCGTCGCGCTCCTCGGGTAGCAGCTCCGGCAGCAGCAGTGGCAGCTCCTCATCAGGATCTGGACGCAGAGGCAGATAACGACCTTTTATTAATCAAATAATAAGTAAGATTTAATTATGAGACATTCACCGTTTATCATACTATTGGTATGCTTGCTGACAACCACCGGCGCCATGGCACAAAACGAAGAAGATGTATTGCGCTATTCTACACCGCAAATTATCGGTACTGCGCGCTATGTGGGTATGGCCGGAGCCTATGGCGCCATCGGTGCCGATTTCTCGTCGATAAGCACCAACCCGGCCGGACTTGGTTTGTACAAAAAGTCGGAGTTTACCATAACGCCTTCTATCAATTTTAGCAACACCGAAAGCGCTTATCAGGGCACCACAATGGACGATGGTCGCAATCGCTTTGCGCTGGGCAATGTAGGCGTTGTGCTTACCGGCGCGCCTGCCAACCGCCTTGATCGCAGTCCGGTAGTGAATTATCAGGCCGCCTTCGGGCTTAACCGGCTCAAAGATTTTAATAGCCGAACCATCATAAAAGGAGTTAATAACGAAAGCTCGCTGCTCGATACTTACCTGGATTATGCCGGCAGCAAAAACCCGGAATCGCTCAACAGATTCGATACCCGACCTGCCTTCGACACCTATCTTATCGACACACTAATAGGTGTAAGTCCGTTTACTTACGTAAATGCTTACAGCTATCTTGGAGGTTTTACCTCAGCATTACAACAAAAGTCTATCGAAACCAAAGGCTCGATGAACGAAGTGGTGCTTAGCGGTGCCGTAAATCTTAACGACAAGATTTATCTGGGATTGACCTTTGGCTTTCCTTACTTTCGTTATGAGCGTACTTCGGTGTATAAAGAATTTAACCAAACAGAAGGTCGCGATCTCGACAACTTTACCGTTCGTGAAAATCTGGAGACCAAAGGCAGCGGCTTTAACATGAAATTTGGAGCCATCGTAAAAGCCACACCGCAACTGCGTCTGGGAGCTGCTTTCCATACACCCACCTGGTTCAACAATATCACCGACAAATGGAGTACCAGCACCCGCTCCGAATTTACCAATAGCGACGCTTACTCCGCTCAGTCGCCGTTAGGCGAATTTGAATACGACATAAAAACGCCGTGGCGTGCCTCGGCCAGCGCAGCCTATTTGCTGGGACGCATTGGGTTGGTAAGTGCTGATTACGAATATGTGGACTACACCAGCGCGCGTTTGCGGCCATCGGTGGATTTCTCAGAGCAAAACGAGGTCATCCGCGATAACTTCGCACAAACGCATAACTTCAGAGTGGGCGCGGAATTTTTTGTTGGTATGATGCAGGTTCGTGGCGGCTATGCCTATCAGATGAGCCCCTTTAGCAGCGATGTGAACGACGGCATGGTGCAAATGGTTTCGGGAGGATTGGGCTACCGCAATGCCGACTTTTTTATTGATGCGGCGCTGGCTTATTCCTTCAGCGACATGACAAACTATCTCTACAGCAGCTATAACTATTCGGCAGCAGCCGACGTAAAATACAGCAATTACAACTTTATGCTCACGCTGGGGATCAGGTTCGATTAACTCTCCTCAACAACCTGCATTCAGTAAGGGCAGCGTTTTCTTCCTTTAGTTTTTATTTTGATTTTTGGATTAAAAAAAGCGGTACAAATTTGTACCGCTTTTTTTTAGGTCTTATTTCGGATTGCTTTTAAAGCTATCAGCCGAATCGTTGTCGATCAGTATGCGCCCACAATATTCGCATACGATAATCTTTTTGTGCATGCGGATATCGAGATGATGCTGGGGCGGAATTTTGTTGAAACAGCCACCACAGGCATCCCTTTCTATGGGGACTACTGCCAGGCCGTTGCGGGCATTTTTGCGGATACGGTTGTAAGCCACCACCAGCCGCTCGTCGAAGTTTTTCTTGAGTGCCTGCGATTTGTTGAGCAGCGCTTGCTCTTCTTTTTCGGTTTCCTGTACAATATCTTTCAGCTCCGAATTTTTGACGCGCAGGTCTGATTCGCGCTCTTTGAGCAAAGATTTGGATTCTTTGATCTGTGCATTTTTCAGCTCCAGGGTAGTGTTAAATTCTTTGATACGCTTTTCGGCCAGTTGAATCTCCAGGTTTTGAAACTCAATTTCTTTGCTTAGCGAATCGTACTCGCGGTTGTTGCGCACGTTCATCTGCTGCTCTTCGTATTTTTTTATCAGCGAGGTGCTCTCTTGTATCGCGTGTTTTTTCTCCGTCACGAGCTTTTCGGTGCTTTTCACCTCTTCCTGAAACTTTTCGATGCGTGTTTGCAAGCCTTCAATTTCGTCTTCCAGATCCTGCACTTCAAGGGGAAGCTCACCGCGGATGATCCTGATTTTATCAATTTGCGAATCAATCTGCTGAAGGCGATAGAGTGTTATCAGTTTCTCTTCGATAGAAATTTCAGGTACTTCTACTTTTTCAGGAGTAGTTTTTTGACTTTCTTTTGCCATGTCGTTATGTTCAGTTTTATTTATCTAATCTACAGGTATTTTACCGGGTTGGTATTTGCCCCGGAAATTTGGACGGCAAAATTAGAATATTTTTTCTTTATAATGTTCATTAATAATTCTTTGGTAAACTGCTCGCTCTCATAGTGGCCAATGTCAGCGATGAGCATCCGGCCATCGGCTTCAAAGAAGTCGTGGTATTTCACATCGCCGGTAACAAATACCTGAGCGCCTGCTCTGATGGCCTGGTGTATCAAAAAGCTGCCACTGCCGCCACATACAGCGATGCGCGTTACTTTTTCGTCCACAATGGGTGTGTGTCTGATACCTTCAGCGCCGAAAGTTTTTTTAAGCCTTTTCAGGAATGACAGGGTTTCTTCAGGCGTTTCCAGCTCACCAGTCAATCCGGCGCCGGTTCCATCAAAGGAGTTTTCGAGTGTGTAAATATCGTAGGCTGCCTCTTCGTAGGGATGCGCCCGCAGAAGTGCGGCGACGACAGTGGTTTGGCGCGTAACCGGGAAAATGGTTTCAATGCGCTCTTCCGGTTCGTAATGAAGCTCGCCGACAGCGCCCACATAAGGATCGGCGTTCTGGCCAGCCCGGAATGAGCCACGACCTGCGGCAGAAAAGCTGCAACTGTCGTAGTTGCCGATGTGTCCGGCACCGGCCGAAAACAACGCTGCGCGTACCTTATCGGCATTGGCCTTGGGACAAAAAGTAACCAGCTTGCGCAGTTGTTGCGGCAAAGGCACCAACACCCGTGTGTTGCGCAAACCGATGCGATCAGCTATGATTCGGTTAACGCCATCTTTCATATTGTCAAGATTGGTGTGCGCGGCATACACTGCAATGTCATTCTTGATACATTTGCTTACCAAACGCCCTACGAAGGTGTCGTTGCCGATGCGTTTGATTCCTTTAAAAATCAACGGATGGTGTGCGATGATCAGGTTGCAACGGCGATCGATGGCTTCCTGTACCACAGCATCCGTCACGTCGAG
>JAAYIU010000455.1 GCA_012523265.1 Bacteroidales bacterium
AGGTAGGTCAATACTGCGCTCTTCTCACAATTACTGCCGGCGTAAACTTCCTCAAATACCCACAAAAAAACCACCCGCTGAACCGGCTGGCCCAACGGGTGGCATTAACATTATGAAAAAGGTTAGAACAAAGAAATAAACAGATTATTTCACCAGTGTCAGCTTTTTGGTGATCACAGTGTCGCCTGCTTTAAATTGTACGAAATACATTCCGTTTTCGAGTGCGGCCATATTTACAGAGATTTTGTGTGCGCCGGCTTCTAACACGCCATCGTTGAGTTTCATCACCAACATGCCGATGCTGTTGTAGATCTCGACGGTGATGTGTGTGGTCTGGTTGAGGCCAAAAGCGATGGTAGCTGTTCCGATAACGGGGTTGGGATAGATGCGCATAGCAGTAGCCTGCGGATTTTCACCAATTCCTACGCATTCGTCAACCATCACCTGCTGCTCTGCAAAGTTCACGCAGTCGTGTTCGTCGGTGTAGGTATAAGTAATGGTGTGGGTTCCGGCTCCGGCTACTGCCGGGTCGAACCAGCCATTGGTAACACCTGTGCCTGAGTAAACACCACCGGCGGGCATTCCCTGGTTGAGTTCAAAAGCGGGGTAATACACGCACTGGTCGCCGATGTCCTGAAGGGTAACCTCGGGCAACGCATACACGGTAATATAATCAGGTGCGCTGAAGGTGTTGCTGTTGGTGCCGTCGGAAACGGTGAGTGAAACGTCGAAAGTTCCGGCGTTGGTGTAGCTTACTGTCGGATTCTGTTGTGTGGAGGTAGCGGGTGTGCCGCCTTCAAATGTCCAGTTCCAGGAGGTAACGGTGCCGTACGACATATCGGTGTAATCGATGCTGAGCATTTCACAGCCGCTGGTGGTGCTGCTGGTAAATGCTGCTGCAACGCCTTCGGCCAGAGCCGTGAATTGTGTTTCGTCCACATAGGCAAAGCTGCCGCCACTTTTGATTGTAACAATTTGGCCATCTACATTGCTGCGCAACGAATAATAGGTAGATAGTCCGTCACCGCCCGAGTCGTAAACAAAAAACTGATAGCACCCGGGTGTAGCAAAATAAACGGTGTCTTTAATATACTGATATCCTTGTGTGTAAGGGCCGCCCGATCCGAGCACTTCGCCGTTGGGACCTAAGCATTCCCAGGAGGTTTGTGTAGGATTAGCATCGGTTTTCAGCAACAACGCCACCCAGTCGGTGCACATTTCAGTGGCCTCGGTCTGCACAGTGATGGCATCGTTATCCGGGTTCATGTCGGGTTGGTTGTTGGGATCAGATAAATAGACGTGGATGGTATTTTCGGTCTGAGCCGTAAAGCTGATCTCGGGAATATCCACATCAACTGCTTCGGGGAACTCCAGTGTGCCGATCCAGGGATGCGTTAAAACCAATGTTCCGTTTATTTCAAAATTGATATTTACGGAGGTGAGCACCTCGGCGCCTTTGTTTTTCAATTTCACCGTGGGAGTAATCACGCCGTGGCACAATTTGCCGGGTATATTTGCCACACCGGCAAGTTCTGCATCAAGTACATATTCGGGTATGGCCATGGTTTTGAGGTCGGCCTGCAGAATCTCTTTAGAGCTGTCGTCCTGCACAAAAGCAATAAGCTCGCAGTTTTCGGTTGCCCAGGCGCTCGACATGTTAAAGTCGAGTTCGATGGTTTGCACATCACCCGACGAAAAGTCGAGCGTTACTCCGGTTTGGTTGGGAACCATCAGGCGGTTTACGGAATTAACATCCGGGCCTAAGCCCCAGTTGATGTCGAGATGCGATTCGGTAACCACCACGCGCAACTTTAGGTTGGTGCCGCTATAGGGCGCTACTTTTTCGACTACTATGGTTGCATGGTAGTTATTACCGCTAACGCGTTCAAATTGCAAATCAACAGTAAAGTTGCTCAACACTGCATTGCGTTGGTTTACTTTGGTAAGAAATAAAGCATAGAGGCTGCTACTGCCGCCACCCACATGGGTGATGACGCCGTCGAATTTGGTGGTGGGATAGCCTGTGATGCCATAGTAGGAATTACGTGCATTGCTGTATACGTTGGCAAGTGAATCGCCATTGTGGTTTTCAATTACAGCCACATTGTGGCCGTTGCTTTTCAGGTCGTCAGCTCCTAATGCTGCGCCCGGACAGTAAGGTCACCAAAATCCGATACCGGATTCGACCACAACATATTGTCGAGGAACCTGTTGTGATACGGCCATCAGCATCAGAAAAAGGCCTACGAAAGTGAATAATAGTTTTCTCATCTTGGTAAAAATTAGTTTAAATGAATATTAAAAACAGGTTATTAAAAACCCGGCAAACTTACACAAACTTTTTTTAAAGTAAAGTCTCCGATGTTAATTTATAATCGTTCAAAAGTTTTTCTATTTTAAAACAACTATTTTCTTGGCAATGTTGCGTTCCTCGATGTTTAAATGCAAGAAATAGATACCCGCCTGAACCCCTGTCAGGTTCAGTGCGGTTTGGTGCGACCCTGCTTCGAGGTGAAGTGGAGAAAGGTGTTGTACCACCTGTCCGGTTTGGTTCATCAAACGAATCCTTACTGCTGCGGGCTGGCTGGTAACAAAACTAATCTGCATAGCATCTGTAGCCGGATTGGGATAGATCCTTACCTCGCTCTGCCAGGGTTGAACGGCGATGCCAACATTTACTTCGCCCGAAAACTGCACGGTAGCCATGCTGCCGAAAGCGCTTCCGGAGAGGATGGGCTGGGTGCCCTTGAAAAGGTTAAAAAATCCCGGTGTTTGCAGGCCGTTGCCTGCGGCGTCATAGATTGTAAAGCGGTAGCAATCGGAGGTTTCAAATTCCAGCACTTCGCTGATGAAGCCGTTGGGAGTGGAGTAAGGGCCACCACTAAAAACTACCTGGCCAGCGTCGTTTGTTATCTCCCAGGTGATCTCCTCCGGATGGCTGTCGAGTTTTATCATCAGGCTTACGTCGTCTTCTACCACAGGGGCTTTGGCGAACGACTTGAGGATGGTATCGTTGATCTGATAATCGTCGTCGCCGCCATTAACCGAGGCAAGATAGATGGTGAGCACGTTTTGGTCGAGCACTTCAAAATTGATCTGCGGAAGTTCAATTTGCCGGATCTTGAGATACCCCACGCTGCCGTTCCATGAGTAGGATTGCTCCGGACCATCGTTGACGTTGTAGCGGATTTCGAGCGAGGAGATGTCGTTGGTGCCATAGCTGGCCACGGCCAGTTGCGGCAAAAGATAGCCGGAGCAATGTTTCGCGGTAACGTTGGAGATGCCGATGGCGGCAGCATCGGTGGGAAATAAGGGATCGAAAGGTACGGTGCTGCTCACACCCGACTGGTGGATGGCTTTGCTGTTGTTGTTTTGCACAAATCCCACCACACCCAGTTGGTTGATGTCGTATACATTTTCGAGTTCCCACGCTTGCGCGATGATGTTGTACTCGCCGGCCTGCCAGTTGCTTTGCAGTTGTGTGCCAGAAGCGTTGGGCAGCATTTTTTTCATCACATCCAGGAAGTCTCTCTCACCATTGCTGCCGGGAGGGCTAGTGAAATTAATTTCTTTTTCGACCACCGCGCACATGCCGCGCAATCCTGTTTCGCTGATGTTTTGTGCAGCCCGCACACGCATAAAGACGAATAAAGAATCCTGATTGTCGGAGAGCTGCTGATAGATATCAATCTCCTCGAATGGCGAAGGGACGGCAGCGTAGGAGTTGAGCATGCTTTGGGTAACGCCGGATGGCGCACCGTTAAAGACGCCACCCACTATAGCGCGCGGTACCGAGTTGATGCCGTAATAGCCGATGCGGGCATCGTTTTCGCTTTGGTTGTGGTTGTACATCGGGTCGTAGCCAGGCCATGAGGCATGGTATTTCAACACGGTGACGATGTTGGCATTTTGCTGAAGCAAGGCATCGAATGCCGGATTTTGGCTGGCGCAGGGGCCGCACGAAGCGTTGGTGGCTTCTTCTACCATCACCCGCCGGTCGGCCTGGGCGTAAGAAAATATAGCCAGAGCCAGGAAGAATAGGAGTAAAAATTGTTTTTTCATGGTATTAAAAATTTAATGGTTAATAAAAGCGATTAATATTCAACAAAGAAAACCAATTTTAAGATAGCCGGATTCTCGCGGCTAATTAGTGTCTGTCCATAAAGTCACACTTTTTGTAGCCCAGGCATAAATGCCTGGGCTATGGATTCATAAATGCCTGGGTTATGATTTCCTCAATAAACTTTAAAGACAGACACGAATTGATGAAAACGCCGCTCTGGCAGCACCTGTTAAAAAAGGTAAGACGAAGGCAGAGCTGCCTCTAAACGCCGGGCTAACACTGTTCAATATTCGTTTAAAAGACGTATTTGATTTTTTAAATTTTGTAAGAAATGGGATGCCCACAGGTAACGAATCCGGTTGACCTTGTTGATTTTGGGGGATGATCTGCGAAAAATTATGATGGAGGCAGAATGCTCAAAAGCCCGTCCTGATGTGACGCGCATTTCGGTCGGGTTGGCAGCGGCAGGGATTGAAGCGGCAGCTAAAGCGGAAAGCCCGTAAGCCGCCCTCATTATTAACAACTATTAGCAAATACCACATCTGATGTTTGCAAACAATGAAAATGATAAAGTGTATCTTTGCCTTCGTTTGCAACTTTTTTGACAAACTAAACGGATCGAAAGCTGAATTACTAAAATTACGATTATGGCAGAAAAATCTAAATCAACAGATTTGCGTCGCAGGATGCGTGATGCGCTTAAAGGTGGTGGCGACAAAGCCATCGAGCGGCAAAAGGCTACCGGAAAGCTTACCGCGCGCGAGCGTATTCTCGCCCTGCTTGATGCCAAATCATTTCATGAGTACGATCTCTTTGTGGAACATGCCGGCAGAGATTTCGATATGGATCAGAAGTACCTGCCCGGCGACGGTGTAATTACCGGCACGGGAACCATAATAGGGCACCCAGTGTGCATTTATGCGCAGGATTTTACGGTGGCCGGCGGTTCGCTGGGCTACATGCACGCCAAGAAGATTACCAAGATTATGGATCATGCCATGAATCTAAAGGTGCCACTGATTGGCATCAACGACTCGGGCGGCGCCCGCATCCAGGAAGGTGTGAACTCGCTGGCAGGCTATGGTGAGATATTTTACCGCAATACGCAGGCCTCGGGCGTCATCCCGCAGATTTCGGTGATTTTAGGCCCCTGCGCCGGTGGCGCTGTCTATTCGCCGGCGCTCACCGACTTTGTGTTTGTGGTCGACAAAATCTCCAAGATGTTTATCACCGGCCCCGAAGTGATAAAGACGGTGCTGGGCGAAGAGATCACCATGGAAGAGCTGGGCGGCGCACGCACCCACGCCGAAATTACCGGCAACGCACACTTCTACGCCGAGAGCGAGATGGAGTGCTTTAGCCAGATAAAACAACTGGTGAGCTTTATCCCGTGGAATAATTTTAAAAAAGCCGACCCTTTCCCCAAGAAAAAACCCAAGAGCCGCAAGTTCAATATCGAAGATATCATCCCCGGCGATGCCAAGCAGCCCTACGATGTGCGCGATGTGATACGGGCGGTGGTGGACGATTCCGAATTTTTTGAGATTCAGGAACTTTTTGCCGCCAACATTGTCATCGGGTTTGCCCGGTTAGATGGCGAAACGATAGGTTTTGTGGCCAACCAGCCGCTGGTGCTTGCCGGCGTGCTCGATGTGGATTCTTCTGACAAAGCAGCCCGTTTTATCCGCTACTGCGATGCTTTCAATATTCCGCTGTGTACCTTCGTCGACTTGCCGGGCTACCTGCCGGGCGTGGAGCAGGAACATGCAGGCGTAATCCGCCACGGCGCCAAAATCCTTTATGCCTACAGCGAAGCCACTGTTCCGAAGATTACGCTGATATTGCGCAAAGCTTATGGCGGCGGCTACATAGCCATGTGCTCGCACCATCTGCGAGCCGACTTTGTGTTTGCCTGGCCTACCGCCGAAATAGCGGTGATGGGTCCCGAAGGCGCCGCCAACATCATTTTCCGTAAGGAGATCATGCAAGCGAAAAATCCCGAAAAGCTGCGTCAGGAAAAGATAGAAGAGTACAAGGAGAAGTTTGCCAATCCATATGTGGCAGCAGCTTACGGATACATTGATGCCGTGATAGAACCCGAAGAAACACGTCCTTTTCTGCTGCATGCTTTGCAGATATCCAAAAGTAAATCGGTGGAACGTCCGCAGAAAAAGCATGGCATCCCGCCGTTTTAATCAACGAAACCATTACACGCTAATTATTGAATATCTATGGATAACCAAGAAAAAGAACTCGACTACAGGAGTTTATGGGTTGATGAGGTAAAATACCGCACAACCCTTACGCGCAAATATCTGAACCGCAAGCCCTATGAGCCGCCCAACATAAAAAAGATAAAGGCGTTCATCCCGGGCACCATCAAAGCGGTGTACGTGAAGCGCCGCTCACGTGTAAAAATGAACGACGACCTGCTGATACTCGAAGCGATGAAAATGCAGAACATCATAAAAGCTCCTATGGACGGCGTAATAAAAGCCGTTTATGTAAAAACCGGCCAGGCTGTGGCCAAAGATTTCCTGCTGATAGAGTTTCAGTAGAAGTTTGTTGGCTCACATTTTTTAGATTTCTCTCTTCATCCCGTAAATATGGGATTTCGGTTGAAATGACACGAATTGGTGTGAAATAGGAGAGGCGGGATCGGGTGCGCAACGCCCGATCCCGCCTCTCCTCCCATTAGAGCCTAAGCGCGGTCTTTCCGATCCGCCAACCGGCGGAGAGGAATCTCAGAAATATCCTTATCAGCTTGAAAACATAGGATAATGTTTTAATTTTTTTATTAAAGCTGAATTGCAGCTAAATTCAATTACTCTTTTATAACTTTTTGCACAGCCACCTGCTTTCCGGTTTCATCCGTAAGCCTGAAAATATAGGTGCCGGGCTGATAAGCGGAAAGGTCGATGGAGCTTTCTCTGTTTCTGAGTTTCTGGCTGAGGATAAGCCTGCCATTGATATCGCTGATTTCCAGTTGCAGTCCGGCTAAGGATTCCTCGCAGGTGATAAAAACCTGGTTGCCCGCCGGGTTGGGATAAATTTTTACGCGTTCTGTATTGGAAGGTTTCGGATTTTGAATGCCAGTTTCCAGTGTCTGGCAATCTATCTGCGCAAACTCCAGCATCCCGCTGTTGTTGACCGTTCCGCGCCAGCAGTTGCCGTCAGGCGATTTCATAATGATGCCCCGGTCGATGTCTTCGATAAAGATGTCGCCGTCTTTCACCTGAATTTTAGCAGCGGGTTGGTCGGTTCCTATTCCTACGTTCCCGTTTTCAAACACAAAATGCGTGTTTAGGCTGGTGCTAAATTTAAAATCTGAATCAGGCTTGGAGTAGATGCTATGATTTTTGTCGCCAATCCAGAGGGTTGAGTATTGGTTGCCGGCTGACTCGATGAGCAGGGAGGCTTCGGTGGGATTATAAGAACTGGCATCGCCGAGTATATGAAGTTTGGCCTGAGGATCAGTAACGTTCCCAATGCCGATTTTGCCGGTACTATTCGAGCCGGAAGATTCACTCACAAAAAATGTAGGTTTTGAGGAGCCGAATCCAATCATTAGGGAATACGGAATCTCGTTTTTTAGCCTATAAGTATTATCATTAAATCCTGCTCCAATAACCATTGCTGCAGTTGTTGTGGTCATCAGGCTTTTCCCAAATACCATTGATGCACCACCAAAAGCAGTTACATCTTGACCGATTGCAACAGAATAAGCACTCATTGTTAAAGCATTTTCGCCAAAAGCAAATGATTGTTTGCCTTGTGCTTCGGAATCCTCCCCCCCTGCAAAGGATGAATTTCCAGAGGCTATATTATTTGTTCCGATCATTATCTCCCAAAATATGCAGCTTCGCCGATGGGTCAGTTACGTTTCCAATGCTAATTTCGCCGGTTGAATTTAATCCGTATGCCTGACTGACAAAAAACGTATGCCGATTGCTGTTAAAGCCGACCATTAAGGAGCCTGAAATATTATTGGTGATCCTTACGTCATCTGCTAAGCCGCGTCCAATTACTACCGCATTTTCATTTATAGTTTCCACAAAGCATCCCATAGCGATAGCATTTGTTCCATAAGCCCTGAGAAAACTTCCAAGTGCCAGGCTAATGCTACTTTCGGCAGATGCATATCTGCCAAAAGCCAGCGATCTTTTCCCGGTTGCACTGCAACCTTCCCCGCCAGCCAACGAAAACTTTCCTTCCGCGTTGTTACCATACCCCAGGCTTGTTGAGTAATCGCCCAGTGAAGTATTTAATTTTCCTGATGCAAAAGAGGCTTCACCGCTTGAAATATTCTGGATGCCTAAAACACTGGAATAAAAGCCTGAGGCATTTGAACTGGAATCGCATTGCACGCACTGAGCGTTGGTGGTTTCAAGGCAACACAAAATAATGCTGAGGATGAGTAATGTTGAGATTTTTTTCATGATGTTGTGATTTTATTGTTTAACACACATTTAATTAAGTCTCAAAAACGACGTTTCATCGAATACCGGAGGGCAGCAGGAAAGAGTAGTAAGGTAGCAGTGCTTGTGAGCTGCCATGAATTCCGTTAGCAACAGATCACGAAAAAAAATAAATAAGAACGCCGGTGGAATTTTCGATAATTTTTTTTTGATTCATCGGATGGATGATAAAATATCAATGGCTCGGATCAGCACCCTTGCTCGTCATTTTGATGTTTCTATCGTCAGCCGGCCGGCTGACGATAGAAAGTCGCAGTAAGCCTACAGCCGTAGCTTCGGAACAAATGAGAGAAGGGAAACGTTAATTCTTTTTGACATTAAAAACCTTATTCTGTATCCTAAAATCTCAGCAGAGCATGTGATTAAATAAAAAATGGTGGTGTTCCGAACAGTTAATTTATCGGTTTCCCAAAGTTCGCGCTATAGCTTCGGCATCGAAGAATTGCCGGCTTTCGTCAATAAAGGCAAGCACCTCGTCGCGACCGGTAGCTTTTTCGGCGCTGGTGATAAACATCGGCGGCAGCTCCTCCCAACGTTCGAGCAGCGACTGCCGGTATAGCTCATAGTTGGCGGTTACTTCGGCAGGTTTTAGCTTGTCGGCTTTGGTAAATACCAGCGCAAAAGGCCATTGGTTGGCGCCAAATTTATCAATCATCTCCTGGTCGTTGGCCTGGGGTTCGATGCGCAGATCCACAAGAATAAACGTACACATCAGGTTGATGCGGTGCGTCAGGTAGCCGTCGATCATGCGTTGCCACTGTGCGCGGCTTTTTTTGGAGACTTTGGCGTAGCCGTATCCCGGCAGGTCCACCAGGTACCAGCGGTCGTCGATAAGAAAATGGTTGATAAGCTGCGTTTTTCCCGGCTGCACCGAGATGCGCGCCAGGTTCTTGCGTTGCGTCAGCATATTTATCAGCGACGACTTGCCCACATTGCTGCGCCCGATAAAAGCAAACTCCGGCAGTACCGGCGGCGGACACATCCGTTGATCGGTGTTGCTCGTCACAAATTTTGATTCTTTTATCTCCATCGTCGTGTTTTTTTAGGTTCGATTTTTATTGTGCTATTCGCAACAGTTTTGGTTATTGAGGTTTCAATACATTATTGTTCCGTAAACATAATTTACTATAAATAGATTCTTCGCTCCATCCCGAAATTTCGGGGTTTCGCTCAGAATGACAAGGCATTTGGGTTTTTGGGAGGGCTAAGCTGGCGGCGGAGCCGCCAGCTTAGCCCTCCCTCCTCCAATCCATCGCAAGCCATTGTCATTCTGAGCGCAGCGAAGAATCTATTGTTTTTAACCCGGACAACATCATTTCAATCTTGAAATTTATTTGTGATTGTTTACACCGACTACTGGCGGTTGTTTTCTTGTCATTTGTTATTACTGTATTAAAAAAGCTGATGCTTTCATTTCACAAGCCCATGTATATGCCGGTCTTTCTTTTCGCTGTAGATGTCGCCGATTTTTAAAATGATGCCCGACTCCTCCACCTCGCCAAAGCCATGGTTGATAGCGGTACCAAAAAATCGCATCGTCGATGAGAGGTTCATGTAGGCGTTCACCAGCGGGGGGATGTTCTCGTTGCGGCTGCGCACATATTGCTGCAAAAGCTTATAGTTTTCGTCGTAATTGTTGCCGGTAAAAATTTTCTCAAAAACTTCCTCCGGCGTTTTCAGCTCCACCGGATCGTGTGGCACCACCAGCTTGTCGGGGTCGGGGAAATATTTTTTAAGAAAAAAAACGATCGCCTCGCGTGCCAGCAAGTCGCTGTGGGCGTACATGGTTATCTTCCCAAAGAAAAATTCCACATCGGGGTTTTGTGTAGCCACTGCTCCCAGGCCGTCCCACAGGTTGTCGAGCGAATACATTCCCTTGCGCATGTTGCGTGAGGGCTGATATTCGGGCTGCACAAAGGAGCGCCCCAGCTCGATGGTCACGGGGATATATTCGCGGATGAACTTTTCGGAGTAATAAAAAAGTTTTGATGTCGGCGTCTGCACCTGCCCATGTTCGTCGAGGGGCAGCTCTTTGCAATGTTTGAAGCGGTATCCGCCCACAATATCTTCGTTGGCCGGATTCCACACCAGAAGCTGCTTGAAGACATTCGCGCCCATATCGTAGCGGTCCAGATCCAGGCTTTTGCCGGTGCCGCCGCCGGAAGCTCTGAAGGAAACCTCCCGCAGCCATCCTAACTCCCGCAGCACGTTAGGCGCCGACTGCTCGTCGATGATGTATATCTCGTTTTTCCCAAAATTTGTGTCCTTCACAAATTTGTCTTTGGTCAGCTCTTTTTTCAGCAGCGCTCTGTCGGTTTTTGGGATCAGTTCTTCCATTTTCTTACGCTTATTATGTTTGATTGCTTTTATGCCACTCTATAAAATTCTCTTTCGTGCCGGCGCCCAGCGCATACACATACTCCCGCAGCAACTGTGCCCATTGTGCAGCAGTGTGTTGTTTATCAAAAAAGCCGATGGGCACCGGCTGTCCAAAGGTGATGTGCACGGTCTGGTCTTTTTGTTTGTACATCTCATCCACCAGATAGAGCATCTCTATGTTGGCTTTTATCTTTAGTCGTTTGCGCCAGTTGGCCAGATTATAAAAGAAGTTGGTGTTTCTTCCGGAGATGTGCACGGGAATGATGTCGCGTTGGAATTTCTGTGCTTTGGTCAGGAAAGTCTTTTTCCACTCCAGGTCTTTGATGATTCCTTTGTTTTTGCGCGACACCAGTCCGGCAGGAAAGTAAAGGATGAGATTGCCGGAGGCAAAGGCCTCGTTGAAGATGCGGATGTTTTCGGCGTTGCTGCCGTGTTTGTTCACCGGAATAAAAAGTTCGCGCAGGTTGGGCAGATAGAGCAGCAGATCGTTGACGGGGAAAAGGATGTCGCGCCGTATTTTGCCCACCTCGCTCATCAGCGCCATGCCGTCGAGGCCGCCCAGCGGATGATTGCTTACCAGCAGTTGCCGTCCCTCGCGCGGCACATTACTTATTCCTGCAGAAGTTACAATAGCGCCAAAAGAAGCCAAAATGTTGGTGGCGAAGTCTGAACCGAAAACGTTGCGGTTTTCCCAAATGTGGCTGTTAAGCTCCTGCTGATGGATCACCCGCTTGAGATACGAGATCAGCGGGCGCGGCATCATCTTAAGCAGCCGCGGGCTTTTGCTACCAATCACCTTCTCCAGATCAAGAAAATCTGGTGTAATATGTATTTCCTTATTCTCTTGCTGCATGTACATTTACTAAGAAACCACAAAATTAAGGATATTCAATCATATTTGTTTTAAAAAAAATCAGCATGCGGCTTTTCAGTGGCCGCTTCATGCGTGGCTGGCAGTGTGTTTTTGGTTTCTTTTTATTAAAAAATAAGGTAATAATGATGGAGGGCAGAGGATGGCTTTTCTAATAAAGTTTATAAAGTTGGAGATAAGGTTTTTGATTCAAAATTTACTTCGCGCCACGCGACCAGCGCTTCGCGCCACGCGACCAGCGCTTTGCGCCACGCGCCACGCGCCCTGCCCCTAAGTTCCGCACTTTTATCTCTTTATTTCTAAAACCCTCACCATTTTTATCAGCTTCTTCATTTTTTTGTGAATTTAGAAAATTTTAAGAAAAATCTTCAAGCATACGATGGGAGAAGGTTACAGCGTTTATAATCGGAATTTTAGGTGGGAGAAAGTGGAAAAAGTTATCAACAAGGTAGAGGTAAGTGGGAAAACTTATCTAAATTTGATTTTTGAAAATCAAGCAAAATGTTTCTCACAGGCACATACGAATGTAAGCTCGACAACAAAGGCAGGGTGTTGCTCCCGGGCAAGCTCAAGAGCGATTTGTTGGCGGGCAGCGAAGGCGGCTTCTACTTGAAGCGCAGCGTCTTTTCGCCCTGCCTGGAGCTGTGGCCTAAGGCGGAGTGGGATCAGAAACTTGAGGAGATCAATCAACTCAACCGCTTTGTAAAGAAAAATGCAGAGTTCATACGCCGTTTTTTGGCCGGTGTGCGCTGGGTGGATGTAGATAACATGGGCCGCATCAACATCCCCAACGAATTGATAGCATTTGCCAACATCACAAAAAATATCACCATCAACGGACAGATCAACATCCTGGAGATTTGGGACACCAACGCTTACGAGCAGTCGGTCAGCACTACCGATTTCAATTTCGACGATCTGGCCGAAGAGGTGATGGGTAACAAACACAATCAAAACTAATGAGCACCTATCATCAGCCGGTACTTCTGAAAGAGAGCATCAGCGGACTTGATATCCGTCAGGGTGGCACTTACGTGGATGTTACCTACGGCGGCGGCGGTCATGCACGCGTTATTCTTGAGCGGCTGCAGGGCGGACGCCTGATAGCTTTCGATCAGGATGCCGACGCATTGGCCAACCGCATCGACGATGAACGCCTTGTTTTGATACATCATAATTTTAAATATCTAAAAAATTTCCTGCAGTACCACCAGGCGCTGCCGGTCGACGGCATCCTTGCCGACCTGGGGGTAAGCTCACATCAGTTCGACGAAGTGGATCGCGGCTTCTCGATTCGTTCGCAGGAAACACTCGACATGCGCATGAACCGCAACCAACAGCTTTCGGCACGCGAAGTCCTGAATGAATACGATGAGGAGCAAATGACGGCCCTTTTCAGAAATTATGGTGAGCTGCCGCAGGCGAGAGCCATCAGCAGGGCGCTGGTGCAAAAGCGCGAGCAGCAAAAGCTAACCACCTTTGGGCAGGTGCAGGAGGCTACGCAGCATCTGGCACAGCGTGGCAAAGAGAATAAATTCTATGCCCGTCTGATGCAGGCATTGCGCATCGAGATCAACGGCGAGCTGGAGGCGCTCAAAGCATTTCTGCAGCAGTCGGCGCTAGTGCTACGCCCGGGTGGCCGCCTGGTGGTGATCAGCTATCACTCGCTCGAAGACCGCCTGGTGAAGAATTTTATCCGTGCCGGCAACTTTAAAGGCGAGATAGAAGAAGACTTTTATGGCAATCCGTCGGTTCCTTTTGAGGCGGTAAACCGCAAGCCCATCATGCCATCGGATGCCTAACAGCAACAAAACAGCCGCTCGCGGAGTGCACGCCTGCGCATTGCTTCCAAAATTAAAAACCCTGATCATGACACCTCCGGTAAATAAAATAAAAGATGCCAAAGCACGTGAACGGCTGCGCAGCAAGCGTCATTTCGGGCGCTTCAGCTTTCTAAAGCTTTTGCACGCGCTGCTCGACGGGTCGTTTCTCAACAGAAACGACATTTTCAGCAGGCTGATATTCGTCATTTTCCTTGCTGTGCTCGGCTTATTTTACATCGGCAACTACCACATGGCCGAGAAGAAAATCCGCAGGATTTCGCAGGTTACCAGCGTCAACAAGGAGCTGAGTTTTAATTACCACCACATGAAGACAAAGCTGTACGAAAAAAACCGCTCCTCTTACCTGGCCGGGAAACTTGCCCCCATGGGCATAAAACCGTTGGTGGAGCCGCCTGAAAAGATATTTATAAAACCATGACAATGATTTAAAAGATGAATCAACCGAAGAACATATCAGAACAAACACAGCGTGGCCCCGGCAAGCAAAGCATGGGGCGTACTTATTTTGTGTTTATCCTGATGCTGTTGGGTGGTTTGTTGATCATGGGTCGTGCCCTTAAGGTGCAGCTTGTCGAAGGCGGCGAACTGCGCGCCAATGCGCACAAAATGGACTATCGCTTTTTTGATTCAGAATCGATGCGCGGAAATATTTATGCCACCGACGGCAGCCTGCTGGCCACTTCGGTGCCTATCTTTGAGATTAGAATGGATGCAGCCTCCGATCTCATCCCCGACAAATTATTCAACGACAGTGTGGGCTACCTTGCCTCGCATCTGGCAAACATGTTTGGCGACCGAACGCACTGGGGCTACAAACAATGGCTCATCAAAGGCCGCAAAGCAGGAAACCGTTACCTGGCAATTCAGAAAAACGTCACCTACGATCAGTTGGCAAAAATCCGGCGTATGCCTATTTTAAACCGCGGCAAATACAGCGGCGGCCTCATCGCCGAGCGCACCACGCGCCGCGAATATCCTTTTGGGATTCTGGCCAAGCGCACCATTGGCTATACACTCATCAACGGCAAAGACTCGCTGCTGGTAGGTCTGGAAGGTGCTTTCAACGACTACCTGCAAGGGCAGTCGGGACGGCAGCTCAAAAAGCGCATGGCCAACAGCGCATGGAAACCTGTGTACAACGAACTCAACATCGAACCCATTGATGGCAAAGACATCATTACCACCATCAATACCCATCTGCAGGATGTGGCCGAATCGGCGCTGATGAAACAGCTACGCCTGCACGATGCGGAGAAAGGAACGGTGGTGCTGATGGAGGTGCAGACCGGCGAGATAAAAGCCATTGCCAACCTCAACTACGATGAAGCCACGGGCGATTATACCGAGATGTACAACCTGGCTGTTGGCGAAGCCATCGAACCCGGCTCTACTTTTAAGCTTGCCTCGTTCATGGTGGCCATGGAAGCGGGCGCCCTCGCACGCATCGACTCGGTTAACATCGGCAACGGAAACATCGTTTTTCACAACCGAACCATGCGCGACTCTCATCGTATCAAAGAAAACGGCTGGCTGACGCCTGAAGAGTGCTTGGTGTATTCGTCCAATGCCGGCGTTTCCAAAATCATTTACGACAGCTTTGTCGGACGCGAATGGGATTTTTATAAAGGTCTGCAAAAGATTTTCCCCATGGAAGCCACAGGCATTAATATTTCGGGCGAACCGACACCCGGCATCAAAAATCCCGATAATCCTCACTGGAGCAAAGTTACACTGCCGTGGATGTCGATAGGCTACGAACTCACCGTGACGCCGCTGCAGATGCTTACCTTTTATAATGCTGTGGCAAATAATGGTGTGATGGTGCGCCTGCGGCTGGTCAAAAGTGTGAGCGAGGCCGGAATCATTACAAAGACTTTTGAACCCGAGATTATAAAAAAGAAGATTTGCTCTGACAAAACCATTGCCACCGCGCGCAAATATCTCGAAGGTGTGGTAGAAAATGGTACAGGGCGCAATGTGAGGAATGCCGTGTATAAAATTGCCGGCAAAACCGGCACCTCCAAAGTGAACGAACATGGCCGCTACATTGCAAAATATAACGCCTCTTTTGTGGGATACTTCCCCGCCGACAATCCCAAATATTCGTGCATCGTCATGATTTATCGCCCGAAAGAAGGTGGCTATTACGCTTCGCAGGTGGCTGCGCCGGTTTTTAAAGAAATTGCCGACATCGTCTATTCGCTCGATCTCGACATCCATCCGGCTGATTATAACGCCTACCTCGAAAACATCATCGAAATGGCTACCGATGCCATTAGCGACAAGCTGCTTCCTTTTTTGGCTGGCGCCAATGAAGCACTTCTGGCAGGGCATGTGAGGAGAGAAGAATTCAGTAGTCAAATCCAAGACGAACAAATTCCCGACGTGAGCGGCCTGAGTGCCGGCGACGCTATTTTCATGCTCGAAAATATGGGGCTGGTGGTAAAAATAAAAGGCCGCGGGCTGGTGAAGCGCCAGTCGCTGGTGCCTGGTTACGTTTTTCGCAAAGGCGATCACATCTATTTAAATCTGGAGATATGAAAACGTTGCAGCAACTTATCACCGGACTAACTATTCGCCAGACCATCGGCAGCACCGCAGTCAGCATCGATTCTGTGGCCTTCGACTCGCGCCGCGCTGGCCAGGGTAGCTTGTTTGTAGCTGTGGCTGGCACCCGCACCGATGGGCACGATTACATCCAGAAGGCCATCAGCCAGGGAGCGGTAGCTGTGATCTGTGAGCAAGTGCCCGATCATTTGCGCGAAAGCGCCACCTTTATTTTGACGGATAACTCCGCAGAAGCCCTCGGACATGTGGCAGCAGCGTTTTACGAGCATCCGTCGAAGGATTTAAAAATTATCGGCGTTACCGGTACCAACGGCAAAACGACAACAGTTTTTCTTTTGCATCAGCTTTACAGCAAATTGGGCTTTGCCTGTGGCTTGCTTTCTACCATCGAAAACCGCATCGGCAGCCAGCAGATTGCTTCTACACATACCACTGCCGACGCATTGCGGATCAACGAAAACCTGCGCCGGATGGCCGACGCCGGCTGCGAATATTGTTTTATGGAGATCAGCTCACACGCTGCCCAACAGCATCGCACCGCCGGCCTAAATCTCCACGGCCTCATCTTTACCAATATCACCCACGACCATCTGGATTATCACATCACTTTCGATAATTATCTGAAAGCTAAAAAGAAATTGTTCGACCAGTTACCGCCAGCCGCTTTTGCTTTGGTCAACAGCGACGACCGCAACGGCATGGTGATGCTGCAAAATACCCGTGCGCTCAAAGCTACCTACAGCCTCAAAAAACCTTCGGAGTATAAAGGGAGAATTTTGGAAAATCTTTTCGAGGGTCTTTTTTTGCGGATTGGGCAGCACGACATCTACACACGGCTTACGGGTGCCTTTAATGCTTACAACCTGCTGGGCACTTTTGGTGCAGCTATGCTCGACGGGCAGCAGGAAGAAGCTGTGCTGGTAATCCTTAGCGAGCTTCATCCCGCCGAAGGGCGCTTTCAGGTGGTGCCATCAGCTTCGGGCATCGTAGCCATTGTGGATTATGCCCACACGCCCGACGCGCTAAGCAATGTGTTGCAAACTATTCAGGCCACGCGGCAGGGCGGCGAACATCTGATAACGGTGGTTGGCGCCGGCGGAAACCGCGACCGAACCAAACGCCCGCTGATGGCCCAGGTGGTGAGCCGCATGAGCGACCGTGTAATACTTACCAGCGACAACCCGCGCGACGAAGACCCGATGGAGATCATCGACGAAATGGAAGCAGGAGTAGCCGCCGCCGACCGCCGCAAAACCGTGAAAATTGCCGACCGCCGCCAGGCCATCAAAACTGCCTGCATGATAGCCCTAAAAGGCGACATCATACTGGTGGCCGGAAAAGGACACGAGACCTACCAGGAGATAAAAGGCCGGCGCCATCACTTCGACGACCGCGAGGTGCTGAGCGAATTTTTAAACAACGAAAACGAAATCATCAAATAATATCATTCGGCTTTGACCGAAAAAAAAGAATGCTTTACTACTTTTTTAAATATCTGGATCAGGCTATCGACTTTCCGGGCGCCGGAATCTTCGAGTACATCTCTTTTCGGGCAGGGGCCGCGGTGATTACTTCGCTGGTGATCTCGCTGCTTTTCGGCAAGCAACTGATCAACTTTCTGAAGAAAAAGCAGGTAGGCGAAACCATCCGCGACCTGGGCCTCGACGGTCAGATGGAAAAACAGGGCACGCCAACCATGGGAGGGCTTATCATCCTGGGCGCTATCCTGGTGCCCACCTTGCTCTTTGCCAAGCTCGACAATATCTACATCATCATGATCCTCATCACCACTGTGTGGTTAGGCTTGTTTGGATTTATTGATGATTACATCAAAATTTTTAAAAAAGATAAAGCCGGACTGTCGGGGCGTTTCAAAATTCTCGGACAGGTGATGCTTGGCATTTTCATCGGCTCGATGATGTATTTCAATTCTGACATCGTGATCCGCGAAAAGGTGCTGGAGACCTCCTTTATCGAAAGTATGCCTGAGGAGTTCGACCAGATCAACGCTACGCCGATGCTCTTTAGCAGGGAGGAGACCAAAAGCACCAAGACAACCATTCCGTTTGTCAAAAACAACGAATTTGATTATTCTATTTTCCTCACCTGGCTGGGCGAAGGTTTTGGCAAATGGACTTTCCTGATCTTTATCCCGGCGGTGATTCTCATCATCACAGCGGTATCCAACGGAGCCAACCTCACCGATGGCATGGACGGGCTGGCCACCGGCACCTCCGCCATCATCGGTGCAACGCTGGCTGTGTTTGCCTACGTTTCGGGTAATATCTTTTTTGCCAATTACCTCAACATTATGTACATCCCCGACACTGGCGAACTGGTGGTTTTTATCAGCGCTTTTGTGGGCGCATGTATCGGGTTTTTGTGGTACAACTCTTATCCGGCGCAGGTTTTTATGGGCGATACCGGTTCGCTGGCCCTGGGCGGCATCATTGCCGTGTTTGCCATCATGCTGCGCAAAGAGCTGCTCATCCCTGTTTTGTGCGGCATCTTTATGGTCGAGAGCCTTTCGGTGGTGATGCAGGTGGGCTGGTTTAAATTTACAAAACGAAAATATGGCGCAGGTCGACGCATCTTCCGCATGTCGCCGCTGCACCATCATTATCAGGTGCTCGGATATGCCGAGCCGAAGATCGTTTTGCGCTTTTTCATCATCGGCATTATGCTGGCGGTTTTTACGATAATCACTTTAAAAATCAGATAAAAAACCCATGACTGTAACTTTTATAAACTATAAAAAACAAAAACAATGGTAATGACCCTTCAGGAATTATCGCTTAGCGGACGGCAAACGGCTTATCACTCTACGGCGGCGGCAGCTATGGCGCGCTGGGGCGACGTGCGCAAAGAGAGCATCAAAGAGAGCCTGAGCAACTTTCAGGGCAGCGGCCACCGGCTCGAATTTGTGGCGGCCATCCGCGGCATCCGTTTTATCAACGACAGCAAAGCCACCAACGTAAACTCTACCTGGTATGCCCTGGAAAACGAAAACGCTCCTGTGATCTGGATCGCCGGCGGACGCGACAATGGCAACGACTACGAGGCGTTGATTCCGATAGTACAACAAAAGGTGAAAGCCATTATTTGTCTGGGTATTAATAACCGAAACCTCATCGAGTGCATGACGCCACATTGTGCCACCATCCTGGAAACTACACGCATGGAGCAAGCCGTGCAGATGGCTTACAAGCTCGGCCAGACTGGCGATACCGTGGTGCTTTCGCCTGCATGCGCAAGTTTCGATTTGTTCGATAACTACGAAGACCGTGGCAATCAATTCGTGAAGGCAGTTGTAAATCTTTAGAAAAAAGAAATTTCTTTTTTATTAAAAATAAAATTGTGCGATAATAAAATCATTAAAACACAGAAACAAAAAATGCTGAGCAAATACATACAGGGCGACAAAGTAATATGGGTGCTGGCGATCATGCTATCGGTGGTGTCGTTGCTGGCTATTTACAGCAGTACCGGCTCGCTGGCCTGGCTGCAGCGCAACGGCAACACGGAGTATTATCTGGTGAAACAGCTTATCACTGTGTTTCTCGGACTGTTTTTTATGTTGCTGGTGCATCGCAGCAAATACCAATATTTCTCGTTTTCGGGATTGATCTTATTTTACATTTCTATCCCGTTGCTCATTGCCACGCTGCTGTGGGGACCGGTTATTAATGGTGCGCGCCGTTATTTGCTTTTTCATTTGCCGCTTATCGGCGAAATAACTTTTCAAACCTCCGACCTGGCCAAGCTGGCGCTGATCATGTATCTGGCGCGTTTTCTGGCCAAAAAACAAAACGTGATCGAAAACGGCAGGAGTTTTCTTTACGCCATTATCCCGGTGCTGATGATGTGCGGACTGATTTTCCCGATGAATCTCTCCACCGCCCTGCTGATGTTTGCAGGCAGTCTGGGGTTGCTCTATATCGGCAGGGTACGAATCAAGCATTTGCTGTTGCTTTCCGGATCGGCCATGGCAGGCGTTTTATTGTTGCTGGGCGTGGCGGCCTCTCAACCGGAGCTTTTGCCGCGCGTCGATACCTGGAACAAGCGGATTGTGAGCCATTTTGATGATAATGCAGAGGAATATCAGGTGTTGCAAAGCAAAACGGCCATCGCCAAAGGCGGGCTGGTAAGGCTGGCACCCGGGCAAAGTACCCAGCGGAATTACCTTCCGCACGCTTACTCCGATTACGTTTATGCCATCATCATCGAAGAGTATGGCTTGGTGGGAGGAGCATTTATTTTGATGATGTTTATTATTATTCTCTTCCGGTCGATAAAAATAGCACGACTGTGTCCGATGCGGTTTGGTAGTTATCTGGTTATTGGCATCAGCTTTATGATGGTGTTTCAGGCTTTGGTGAATATGAGCGTGGCCGTCGACCTGCTTCCGGTCACCGGACAGACGCTGCCTTTTATTTCGATGGGCGGAACTTCCTATTGGTTTTCGTGTATCGGGGTGGGAATGATATTGAGCGTGAGCCGTTCGACAGAGCAGGCCAAAGCTGCCGAAGGCATAAAAACTAAAAACATAGCTTATGCTGCAGCAACCTAAAATATTGATTTCTGGTGGCGGCACAGGCGGACACATCTTTCCGGCCATCGCCATTGCCGATGCACTCAAGCAGAAGGTGCCGGGAGCAGAACTGCTTTTTGTGGGCGCCCTTGGTCGCATGGAGATGCAGAAGGTGCCGGAAGCCGGCTATGCTATCGAAGGGTTGTGGATTAGCGGCTTCCAGCGTAACCTGTCGTGGCGCAACCTGTCGTTTCCGTTCAAGCTCGTTTCGAGCCTGTGCAAAGCGGCGGCCATCATCCGTCGCTTCCGGCCCGATGTGGTGGTAGGAGTGGGTGGCTATGCAAGTGGCCCGACGCTGAAAATGGCTGCGCGAAAAGGAATCCCTACGGTGCTTCAGGAACAAAATTCGCTGCCCGGCGTCACCAACCGGCTGCTGGCCAAAAAAGCTGCGAAGATTTGTGTGGCTTATCCCGGCATGGAAAAGTATTTCCCCGCCGCCAAGATTATCCTTACCGGCAACCCCATCCGCAGCAAAGTGATAAGCATTGAAGGTAAGCGCGCGGAAGCTCTTGAATTTTTTGCGCTTGACGCGAAAAAGAAAACAATACTGGTGGTGGGCGGCAGCCAGGGCGCACGCTCGGTTAATGTAGCTGTGGCTGAAAATCTTAAAACTTTGGCCGCTGAAAATATTCAGATGATTTGGCAAACCGGGCTGCTTCAGGCTGAGTGGGCACAGCAAATGATCGATGAGCACCTTTCCGAAGAGGAGAGAGGGCATTTTAAAGTGCATGCTTTTATCAATCGCATGGAGCTGGCTTATGCTGCTGCCGATGTGGTGATATCGCGTGCCGGCGCCATCGCTATCTCCGAGTTGAGCGCTGTGGCCAAACCGTGTATCTTCATCCCGCTGCCTTCGGCGGCTGAGGATCATCAGACAAAAAATGCCGTTTCGCTGGAACAACGACAGGCCGCCATTCATCTGCCGGATGCAAAAGCAGTAGAAGCGCTTGGTAAAATAGCTGTGGCACTGATCGGTGACCGGGAACGGCAGCAGACCTTGTCGGTAAATATTAAGAAGAACGCTGTGGAAGATTCGGCTGGCAGGATTGCCGATGAGATTTTAAAATTAGTACAAAAGAAAAGTGATGTTTAAAGATTATCAAAATATCTGGTTTTTGGGCATTGGCGGCATTGGCATGTCGGCGCTGGCCCGGTACATGATGCTCCAAGGCAAGCATGTTTCGGGCTACGACCGCACCCCCTCCATGCTTACCCGAAAGCTCACCGAAGAAGGTGTTTCGATAGTTTTTGATGACGAGGTTGCACTTGTCCCGCACGAATTTAAAGATGCTGCTACCACCCTCGTGGTGACCACCCCCGCTATCGACAGCGAAAACCGGATGCTTACATATTTCCAAAATAATAATTTTAAAATTGTTAAGCGGGCGCAACTGCTGGGTAATGTCAGCAAACATTACAAAACCATAGCGGTGGCCGGAACGCATGGGAAAACCACCGTTTCTACCATGGCGGCGCACTTGCTGCGGCACTCGGCCATCGGGTGTACTGCTTTGCTGGGCGGCATTGCCAAAGGCTACGACACCAACTTTTTCTTCTCTGCACATTCTCCCTTTCTCGTTACCGAAGCCGATGAGTTCGACCGCTCTTTTTTGAGCCTGCATCCCCACATGGCCGTCATCTCTTCTACCGATGCCGACCATCTCGACATCTACGGTAAGGCCGAAAATCTTATTGCATCCTTCAACGCCTTTGCAGGCCAGACTGACAATGATGGGATATTGTTGGTGAAAAAAGATGCGGCGATAAATCTAAACCTGCTTTCGGGAACGAAATTATTTACGTATTCTCTGACGGACAGCAGCGCCGATGTGCATGCTGCCAACATCAGCTACAAGGGCGCCTTTATGATTTTCGATCTGGTGACGCCCGAAGCTGTGATAAAAAAACTTCAAATGGAGGCCACCGGTATTATTAATATCGAAAATGCTGTGGCGGCCTCTTTCGTTGCTTTGCAGGCTGGCATCACACATGAAGAGTTGCGCAGCGGGCTGGCCGGTTTTAAGGGTGTCGTCAGGCGCTTCGACAAGCAGTTCAGCAGCCGTGAGGTAATCTACATCGACGACTATGCGCATCATCCCAGCGAGATACGCGCACTGATAAGCTCTATAAAATCTATTTACGGCGCCCGTAAGATTACCGGCATCTTTCAGCCGCATCTTTATTCACGCACACGCGACTTTGCCGGGGAGTTTGCGCGCAGCCTGCAGGAGCTTGACGAAATATTGCTACTCGACATCTATCCTGCCCGCGAAAAACCCATCGAAAATGTGAGCGCTAACACCATTTATCATCTGATCGATCATCCGCGCAAAGCATTGGTGCACAAAGAAACTTTGCTCGAATACCTGAACGACCTGGAGCCGGAACTGCTGCTTACTATCGGCGCCGGCGACATAGATAAGCTGGTGGCGCCAATAAAGCGCTGGCTCGAAAAGAAATATCAAAAACCCTCATCATCATGAAAAAAATCCTCGATATCGTTTTGTGGATGGTGCTCACGGGCGGCCTGCTGGTGTTGTTGGGTTTTGCGCTGGCCGACTATCGCAATACAAGATGCAGCCAGGTGGAGATTGTTCTTTCGGATAGTTGCACGGCGGGATTTATCGTCGAACAGGACGTCCGCCAGATCATCGTCAACCACTTTGGTGTGCTTCAGGGGCAGTTGCTCGATAGCATCAACACCGACACGCTCGAATCTATCCTTCGCAACAATGCTTATCTGAGCAATGCTGACGTAGTGAAATCCATCACCGGCATTATCCGCATCCGGGCAGAACGGGAGGAGCCGCTGGTTCGGATTGTTAACACGGCGGGCGAAGGGTTTTATATGAGCCGACGCGGAAGTCTGCTGCCCCTCAGCCCCGATTATGTGCCGCGATTGCCCGTGGCCAGCGGTGCCATCAGCGAAAGCTACCACAGCGGCGCCTGTTATGCACAATACATTGTTGATAAACCGGACGCCTCACCACGCTCGTCGATGGAGGCACTGCATTATCTTTGCACCCAACTGGCTTCGCATCCTGTCCTGAGCAAGCACATCGTACAAATATATTTTGCCCCCGACGGCGAGATAGAATTGGTTCCCGCCGACGGGTCGCATATTATATTGATTGGGGATGTAAGCAATTTGCCCTACAAGTTCAGGAAGCTGCTTGCTTTTTACCGGGCCGGCCACAACGAAGCCCCCGGCGGATATAGTGTGGTAAATTTGAAATACTCCAATCAGGTTTTTTGTAAAAAATAAAACTATGGAATCTAACAACATCATCGTAGGACTCGACATTGGAACCACCAAGATTGCAGCCATCGCCGGCCGCCGTGGTGAGCACGGAAAAATTGAAGTGATTGGCTATGGCAAAACCGAATCCATTGGCGTGAAACGCGGCGTGGTTTCCAACATCGAAAACACCGTGCAGTCGATACGCAAAGCTGTGGAAGATGCCGAGCAAAAATCCAATGCCGAGATCAAATACGTCAACGTGGGCATTGCAGGTCAGCACATCAAAAGCCTGCAGCATCGTGGCAGCCTCATCCGCAAAAACAACGAGGTGGAAATCAATCAGGACGACATCGACACGCTGCTCAGCAGCATGTTCAACCTGAACATGAGCCCCGGCGAAGAGATCATCGACGTAATACCGCAGGAATACATTATCGACAATGAGCAGGGAATTCGCCATCCCATCGGCATGTTGGGAAACTCACTGGAGGCCAATTTCCACATCATCATCGGACAAACCACGGCAGCAAAAAATATTTACAAATGTGTTAAAAAAGCAGGCCTCGAAGTGGTCGAGCTACTTATCGAACCCATTGCTTCGGCTTCGGCGGTGCTTAGCGAAGAAGAAAAAGCAGCCGGCGTGGTTTTGGTCGACATTGGTGGTGGCACTACCGATATCGCCATTTTCCAGGATAACATCATCCGCCACACTGCTGTTATTCCGCTTGGCGGCGATGCGCTTACCGAAGATGTTAAGGAAGGCTGCAGCATCATCCGCAAGCATGCCGAGGAGCTTAAGGTGAAATTTGGGTCGGCGTTGGCCAACGAAAACAAAGACGAAGAAATCGTGGCCATCCCTGGTCTGCGAGGACGTCCTCCTAAAGAGATCAGCCTGAAAAATCTGGCCAGCATCATCCAGGCACGCATGGAAGAACTTATCGAGCACATCTATTTTGAGATAAAAAATTCGGGATATGATAAAAAGCTCATCGCCGGCATCGTGCTTACCGGTGGCGGCGCGCTGCTAAGGCATGTGGCACAGCTCACCGAATTTATGACCGGCATGGACACACGCATTGGCTATCCCAACGAACATCTTACCAACAACACGCCCGAAGAGATGAGCAGCCCCATGTATGCCACCGGAATTGGGCTGGTGATTGAAGGCCTCGAACGCGTAGAGATGAAAATGCGCCGTGAAGAAAAAGCTATGGTGGGTACTAATATGGAAAAAAAATCAAAAGTTGCCGAAGCAAAACCCAAGCGTCAGGGCAGCTTCCTGAAAAAAATTCAGGACTTTTTTGAAAATGATACAGAATAGAAATTAAGAAAACAAACATAAACACCTAAAAACAATGGAAGAAATGCTAACCTTTGATGCCCCAAAACAGCGTGCATCAATCATTAAAGTGCTGGGCGTAGGCGGCGGCGGAAGCAACGCAGTAACGCATATGTTCCGGCAGGGAATAAAAGGAGTCGACTTTATCATCTGCAATACCGATGCGCAAAGCATGGAGCTAAGTGCTGTGCCCAACAAGATACAGCTTGGCGACAAAGGCCTGGGCGCAGGTGCTGTGCCGGAGGTGGGAAAAGCTGCTGCCGAAAAAACTCTCGACGATATCCGCGACTTTCTCGAGAATCATACCAAGATGCTCTTTATTACCGCCGGCATGGGCGGCGGCACCGGCACCGGTGCGGCTCCCGTAATTGCCAAGCTGGCGCGCGAGATGGACATCCTCACCGTGGGAATCGTTACCATTCCTTTTGCCTTCGAAGGACGCAAACGACGCCTGCAAGCCGAAAAAGGTATCGAAGAGCTTAAACAGCACGTCGATACGTTGCTCATCATCAGCAACGAGAAGCTGCGCGAAATCCACGGAAACCTGAAGCTGTCAGAGGCTTTTGGCAAAGCCGACGACATCCTGGCCATTGCCGCCAAAGGCATCGCCGAAATTATTACCGTTACAGGCTACATCAACGTTGACTTTGAAGATGTGAAGACGGTGATGAAAAACAGTGGCACCGCCATCATGGGATCGGCTACCGCCGAAGGCGAAGACCGCGCCCGCGCCGCCGTGCGCGAAGCACTCTCTTCTCCGCTGCTCAACGACAACAAAATTCAGGGCGCCGCCAACATCCTGCTCTACATTTCTTCAGGAAAAGAAGAAATCACCTTCGATGAAGTCACCGAAATCACCGATTTTATTCAGGAAGAAGCCGGTCAGAGCGCCGAGGTAATCTGGGGCAACGGCTACGAGGAGGAGCTGGGCGATAAGATCAGCATCACCCTCATCGCCACCGGCTTTCAGTCGCCCGACGACATCGACGAATCTACCCTCAACCGCGAACGCAAAAAAACTATCTATACGCTCGGCGACACCCTCCCTTGCGACCAAAATACTACCACGGAGACAAAAGTGCCCGCGGCAGCCAGTACCGTAGAAACCGAAGAGCCGATAACAGAAATTAAGCTGATAAAAAAAGAAAAACCGGCTGAAGCCGAAAAATCGGCTTCGGCAGATACTCCGCCAATGGCTTCCAAAGGTGCTCCTGCTGAACAGCCCAAACAGCATACACTTTTTGGCCACCCGCATCAGCCGTTGCAAAAGCAAATAGAAAATGCTTCTGACGCTGCGCCCCATGGAAATGGCAAGCTGCGCATAAAACATACTGTGGGGGCATTCCCTGCCGACCAAGAGCACGCCGCCGGGATGCCATCGCATGAGATGATGCAGAAAAGGGTAGAGGAGCGCGTGCAGAAGCTCAAAGGTCTGAGTTTTTTCTCCGGCAAAAAGGAGCCAAAACCGGCAGAAGATATCGATAAGGTGCCGGCCTACGTGCGCAAAAACATCCAGCTCAAGCCGGTGTTGTCTTCGTCGGAGCCTAACGTTGCCCGTTATGTGCTTAGCGCAGATGATAACGACGAAGAGGGAGCGCTGCGCCAGAACGACATCCCGTTTATCCACAACAAGCCCGACTGAACCTGAGTTGCGGCAACCACTAAATTCTTTTTTTATAATCATTAAAAACTTGGTGAAAAATGAAATTAGCTGAAAAAATCAATGATGAGATCAAACGGGCAATGCTTGCCAAAGACAAGCAAAAGCTCGAAGCATTGCGTGCCATCAAAGCCGCGCTGCTGGTAGCAAAAACCGGCAAAGACATGTCGTCAGGCGAAATTCCCGAAACCGTCGAGCTGCAGCTATTGCAGCGGCTGGTGAAGCAGCGCAAAGAGTCGGCAGGAATTTATCAGGAACAAAACCGTCCCGACCTGGCCGAAGAAGAACGCTTTCAGGCAGCTATCATCGAAGCGTTTTTGCCGCAGCAAATGACCCAAGATGAGATACGCGCCGCCGTCAAAAAGATCATCGCCGATACCGGAGCGCAAAGCATCAAAGAGATGGGCAAAGTAATGGGTGCCGCCAGCAAGCAGATGGCCGGCAAAGCCGACAATCGCAGCGTTTCTGAAATTGTTAAGGAGTTGTTGCAGTAGGAGATATTGGCTTTCGCTGAAAACCATGCGGTGCACAGCATTAGAAATGTAAAAACAACGCAAGCTAATCCTGTTAAGGGAGCGTAAAACCAAAATATTTTGTTACAAAAACTCACCAGGCCAACACTGCTGCTTGACGCAGAAAAATGCCGCAACAACATCAGGCGGATGCAACAAAAGGCGGCAGCACAAAAAGTAATTTTCCGCCCTCATTTCAAAACGCACCAGTCGGCAGCCATTGCGCAATGGTATGCCCAGGGCGGCACCAACAAAATTACCGTCTCGTCGGTAAGTATGGCGCGCTATTTTGCCAGCCACGGCTGGAACGACATCCTGGTAGCTTTCCCGCTCAACCTGGCCGAAATGCATCGTTTTACCAGGTTGGCTGCCGAAATCCGGCTTAGCGTGGTAGTCGAAAACATCGAGGCAGTCCGTGCTTTGGCAACAGCATCCATCCGCACCACTGGCGTTTATCTGAAGATCGACGCTGGCTATCACCGCACCGGCGTGCCGGTACACGATCACGCATTGGTGCAGCAGCTCATCCACGCCATCGACAAGCAGCCTTCATTGCGCTTTCGCGGATTTGTAGTCCATAATGGACATACATACCATACCAGCCATCCGCAGCAGGTTATCGACATCCACCGACATAGCGTAGAAGCGTTGAATAAGCTTCGTCAGGCAGTATCCGCACAGTCCGATGAGATGTTGATTTCTGTAGGCGACACCCCTTCGATGAGCCTTGTGGAAGATTTTAAGGGTGTGGACGAGATACGTCCCGGGAATTTTGTTTTTTATGATGTGATGCAGCAGCAGATCGGCGCGTGCTCTTACCACGACATCGCCGTAGCGCTGGCATGCCCGGTAGTGGCAATCCACAAACAGCGCAACGAAATAACCCTTTATGGCGGCGCCATTCACCTGAGCAAAGAATCTATCAACAATGCCGACGGCACACCCTTTTATGGAAAAATTGTAAGCCTTACCGGCAATGGCTGGAGCAGCCCCTGGCCGGATAGCTACGTAAAGGCGCTTTCGCAGGAGCATGGCATCGTGCGTACCACTCCCGAAATGATAAGCCAGATTTCCATAGGAGATTTTATTGGCATTCTGCCCATCCATTCCTGCCTCACCACCCATCTTATGCGCGATATGATTACCACTGCCGGCCAAGCGATCACAACAATGCAATCCTCAAAATAATATGTACGGGCGCCCCTTGTGGGCGCTCCTCCTTGTGGGCGCCCCTAATTCGAGGGCGCTCCTCCTTGTGGGCGCCCCTAATTCGAGGGCGCCCCTCCTTGTGGGCGCCCCTAATTCGAGGGCGCCCACAAGGGACGCCCCGACGGACGCCCCGACAGAATTTCTTCTGAATCGCATTTGCCAATTTTATTATATTTGCGAATAGATTGCGAAGCGCCCACAACGGA
>JAAYIU010000319.1 GCA_012523265.1 Bacteroidales bacterium
TTGTTCATAAATTTTTAACTCATTGCTATTGTGACAGTTACAACACCATCTTATGAACAGCTCCAAACCTGAATTTTTATGCCTAATTTTGCCAAAACCTTTTTAGACTGGACTCAAATTTCAAATACTAACCATTATGAAAAATCTCATTACCCAAACACGAAACAGCAAGCTGCTGCTGATTACACTGCTATTAGCAACCTTTGCGATGTATGGCTGCCGCGTAACTATTGTCCCTGAATACGATGCCGCCCTCTCGGCTGATATAGAAGAGACCTCCCGAAAGGTGGACTGGTTTTATCTGATGATGCTCGAAACCACCAGCCCCGAAAACGATGGGCGCGCCTATAACCTTTTTGCTTCGCAATATGTCGACATCGAAGTGATGCTTAACTCACTGCTGAACCAAAACAAAATTAAACCGCTCAACCAAAACTCCACCCGCATCGCAGAGATAACACTGGAGTTGTGGCAGAAATACAAAGAGGAGCACCGCAGCGACAACACCCTGAGCAATGGACTGATAAAGCTCAACCGCAAGACTTTCAGCGATCTTTTTTATGCCATGCAGGTAGCCGAAAAAGGAAAAGAATTAGCCACCAACCCACCCGAATAACACTTTAAAATTGAACCATTATGAAACTCGACATCAACAAAGTCATCAACGATATGCTGGCCGGTGTAAAAGGCACCGTGGCCGACAGTTGGGATCAAGTGAAAGACGTTACCGAACAGTTTATGCAACGCCGCAAAGAGCGCCTGCTGCTCCTTGCCGAGCTACGCATCACCGGCGACCTCATAGAAGAGAAGTTTAAATCCAGACTCAACGACGAGAAACTTATTCTGGAAGCCGAGCTTAACGCAATGGCTGTTATCACCAAAGCTGTCGCACAACGCGCTGCCAACACCGCCATCGACATCCTGGAGCAAGCCGTCAAAGCTGCAATTTCGATAGGATAATCGCGGGGCGCAGGGCGAAGGGCGCAAGGCGAAGGGCGCGGGGCGCAGGCATCTCTTGTCCGGGCTAACAACCTGGCAGGGGATGCAACCCTAAAAAGAAAACTCAAACTCAGCTTTTCAGATTAGAAAAGTCTTGTGGAATTTTACTAATATCTGCGTTTCTTCGGTTTATCGGAGCGGCGGTCGAAACGTGGCGCGAAACTTTTCTTGTTTTCGCCACCCTCTTTCATAGCTCCTTTTCCCTGGGCAATACTTACGTCGATGCGACTGCCGCGGTAGCGGGTATCTTTTAGTTGCTCCACAACCTGCCGGGCATAGCTGCTTTTTACCTCAAAAAACGAAAACTTCTGCAACAGGTCGATGCGACCCACGGGAACCTTCACGGTGGGCATATTGTGGTTGATGTGCTCGATAAGTCCGGCGGGAACCAGCCCGTCCATCTTACCCAAACTTATAAAAATACGTGTGTAACCTTTTTCGGCGGTTCCGTCGCTGTCGCGCGAATGGCGGTCTTTGCCACGCGGCTGGCGGACTTTGTCATGGTCGCGGCCACGCTCGCGCTGCTCCACAGGCTCGGTTAGCTCGTCGGCATCCTGATAATAGTTCAAAAACCTGTTGAACTCCACCGACACAAACCGCTTGATCACCTCCTCCTTGCTCAGCCATTCGAGTTTTTTATAGATTACCGGAAGGAAATCGTCGATAGCGTCGTTTTCCATCTCCACATGCTCCATTTTATCCACCAGATTAAAAAGCTGCTTTTCGCAAATCTCTTTACCTGTGGGTATCTTCATGCGTTCGAAACGGATATGCAGGTGATCTTCAATTTTTTTTACAGAATATTTCTCGCGAAGGTGTGTGATGGCTATGGAAATGCCGTCTTTCCCCACGCGACCGGTACGGCCGCTGCGGTGGGTATATATCTCATGGTCGTCGGGCAGGCTGTAATGGATTACGTGCGTCAGGTCGTTCACGTCGAGCCCGCGGGCGGCCACGTCGGTAGCCACGAGCAACTGTATGTTGCGCACTCTGAATTTCTGCATCACCGTGTCGCGCATAGGCTGCGATAGATCGCCGTGCAGCGAGTCGGCGCTGTAGCCGTCCTGAATCAGTTTGTCGGCAATCTCCTGCGTCTCGAGGCGGGTGCGGCAAAATACGATGCCATAAATTTTGGGATAGAAATCGGCGATGCGTTTCAGCGCCAAATATTTGTCGCGGGCATGCACGGTGTATAACAGATGCTTCACGTTTTCGGCGCTGGCGTTGCGTTTGCCAATCAGCACCTCCTCGGGATTGCGCATATAGCGTGAGGCTATCTTGCGTATTTCTGTAGGCATGGTAGCCGAAAACAGCAGCGTATTTCTATCTTCCGGCACCTGCTCCAGGATGGTGTTCAGGTCGTCGGCAAAGCCCATGTTGAGCATCTCGTCGGCTTCGTCGAGTACCACACGATAAACGGAGGAGAGGTTGGCCACTTTTCGGTTTATCAGGTCAATTAGTCGTCCGGGTGTGGCCACAATCACATGTACGCCCTGTTTCAGTGCGTTCATCTGTGGCACAATGCCGGCGCCGCCATATACGGCCAGTATCTTCAGGCCGTGCGTGTTCACGGCATAATTGGTCAGATCCTTGGTAATCTGCACACACAACTCGCGTGTGGGGCTAAGTATCACTACTTGCGGCTTGTTGACGCGCACGTCGGTTTGCTGCACGATGGGGATGCCAAAGGCTGCTGTTTTTCCGGTGCCGGTCTGCGCCAGACCGATGATGTCGGTGTTGCGTTGGAGCAGTATGGGGATAATCTTTTCCTGTATGGGCAAAGGCTTCTCAAAGCCCATCACCCGGATGGCTTGTTCAATTTCGGGCGCTATGCCCAACTCTTCAAATGTCATCAAATGCTTATTAGTTTATTTGTTGTTTCTCCGGACGGTGGGTAAATTTCTTCTGGTGCGCTCAGCGCAACAGCATGGTGGGAAATCAACTTATTCTCAAAATCCATTTACACATATTCGGTCGGCAAAAGTACACTTTATTTTACTATGCGTCAAAAGCATCATTTGCAAAACTTTACAGGAATTGGATGTGAACCATCAAACCAAAACTTCAAATTGGTTTGATGCAACTGCATATTCCAGATGGGAAAATACCAAACGAGATTTTAAACCCAGGCATAAATGCCTGGGCTATGGATTTCCTAAATAGTGTCTGTCTATTAACTTTATATTGTTGATAACTAATTAGATATATACGAATTTGTGAAATTATCTTTTGTATCTTTGAAGAAATTATTTAACTATGAAACTCTTCGAGGATTTAAAACTGAAA
>JAAYIU010000226.1 GCA_012523265.1 Bacteroidales bacterium
AGTCGATGATGGTGAGCTGGTTGTCGGGGAAGTGCACGGCCAGGAAATAGTTGTACTCTTCTTTGCCGGTATGGTTGGGATTGTTGAGTTTTTTTTCGTTGCCAACCAAAGCTGCGGCGGCGGTACGGTGGTGTCCGTCGGCAACATAGGTGGCCGGTATCGCGGCAAAAAGGGTGATAAGCTCGTCGATTACTTTTTCATCATTAACCACCCAAAAATGGTGTCCAAAACCGTCGTCGGCAGTAAAATCGTATTCAGCATCGTGTTCGCGCACCCATCTGGCAACTATCTCATCAATTCTATCGTTGGCCGGATAGGTAAAAAACACCGGCTCCATGTTGGCATTGGTGATGCGCACATGCTTCATGCGATCTTCTTCTTTTGCTTTTCGCGTAAGCTCATGTTTTTTTATCCGGTTGTTCATATAATCTTCCACAGCAGCGCATCCCACCAGGCCGTACTGCGTTTTGCCGTTCATGGTTTGTGCATAGATGTAGAGATAGTCCTCTTTATCCGGAACCAGCCATCCCTTGCCTTGGAAGGCTTTAAAATTTTCGCGTGCCTTGTCGTAAACTTCCTGCGCATAAAGGTTGGTATCAGCAGGCAGATCGATTTCGGGTTTGATGATGTGCAGCAGCGAATATTCGTTACCACGTGCTTCCTCTCTGGCTTCTTCTGAATTCAGGACGTCGTAAGGCCGCGAAGCCAGTTGTGCGGCAATTTCTTTGGGTGGACGCAGCCCTTTAAAAGCTTTTAGTTGTGCCATAGTAATTATAGATGGAAATTTTTGATGGGTGATAATTTATGAATCACTTAAACTATTTTTATTTCTTGATTGGGTTACCTTTCCTCATAGTTGGCGCTACGCTGCAGTGAGCCGATCAGGGCGCCGATCATCTTGGTGAGTTCCATGAGCTGCCCGCGCGATTCGTCGCTGGACATTTCGGTGATGTAGTTGAGTTTGAGTGCCAGCGCGGTATATACTACACAATCGCGGATTGAGCTTTTGGCCAGCTTGAGATAATAAACAAACTGCGGCTTGTTGCGCGAAGAGCCTTCGGCAATCTGCAAAGCGATAGCCTGGGCGGTGGTGGTAAACTTAACGGTTAGATTTTGCATCTCGCTCTCAGGAAACAGGGTGCATGCCGAATGAACCCATTCCACATAATCCAATGCTTTGTGATACACCCGCAGGTCTTCAAACCTGAAGAATGTGTAGTTCTTGTCGACGTCTTCCATAGCTCAATGTTTTTAGGGTGATGAAAAAGGTAATTCCAAGAGGGCCAAAAAACATCAGACCTGATAATGTTCGCGATCATCAGGTCCGATGTGATGCAAAAGTAGGAACAATTATTTATTAACCTGAAAAGTTTTATCCCCTTTTTCGAAAAAATTCACGATTTGCTTAGCAGCGGCAATACCTGCGTTGATGTTTGCTTCGGCAGTTTGGGCACCCATTTTCTTGGGGGTGAAGAAACATCTGGCTTCGTATTTAGTCTTTAGGTCTGATGCACTGTCGGGCGCTACGTCAGAGAGATAGGTAAAGTCAGGGCGTTTTTCGAGTGTCTCTGTCAGGCCTTGTTCATCTATCACCTCTTTGCGTGCGGTGTTGATCAGCACGGCATTTTTGGGCATTTTAGAGAGCAGGTTCCAGCCAATCGATTTTTTGGTTTTGTCGTTGGCAGGGATATGCAGCGAAACGTACTTGCATTTGCTGTAAAGCTCTTCCACGCTGTCGAGTGCTGTTACGCCGTCTTTCTCGATATCTTCTTTTTTCACAAAAGGATCGTAGGCATACACTTCCATGCCATAGCCTTTGGCAATGCTGGCTACGTATTTCCCTACGTTTCCATAGGCATGAATGCCAATTGTTTTGCCGCGCAGCTCTGTGCCGCCCTTGCCGCTATAGTAGCCCCGGGCAGCCATCTCCATCAGGCCAAAAGCCAGCTCGGCAACGGCGTTGGAGTTTTGGCCGGGCGTGTTCATGGCCACAATGCCTTTTTCGGTAGCTGCTGCCAGGTCGATGTTGTCGTAGCCTGCGCCGGCTCTCACGATAATTTTGAGTTTCGGAGCCGCTTCTATCACTTCGCGGGTGGCTTTGTCGCTGCGGATAATCATTGCGTCGGCATCTTTGGCAGCTTCGATAAGCTGTGAAGGCTCGGTATAATTCTCGAGCAGTTCCAGTTGGTAACCGGCTTTTTCGATGATTTCGCGAATGGCACTTACTGCCTCGGCGGCAAAGGGTTTTTCGGTTGCAACCAATACTTTTTTCATAATAATTCCTTTCTTTTTATGCTTTTATTTTTTCAAATTCCTGCATGGCGTTCACCAGTGCTTTTACGCTTTCTTCAGGCAGTGCGTTGTAGGTAGAGGCACGGAAACCACCTGTCGAGCGGTGGCCTTTCAGTCCGATAAGTCCGCGTTCGGAAGCAAATGTGAGGAAATCTTTCTCGTGTGCTTCAAAGCCTTGGTTCATTACAAAACAGATGTTCATCAGCGAGCGGTCTTCTTTGGCCACGGTGCCTTTAAACATTGGGTTGCGGTCGATTTCGTCGTAAAGCAGATTGGCTTTGCGGATGTTGATTTTTTCAATTGCGGCAACGCCACCTTGTGCTTTGAGCCATTTCAAAGTTTGCAGAGCAGCGTAAACGGGAACTACCGGTGGAGTGTTAAACATCGATTCTTTGTCGATGTGGGTTTGGTAGTTGAGCATGGTGGGGATGGTGCGGCCGGTTTTGCCAAGCATATCGTTGCGGATGATGACGAAAGTAACGCCGGCAGGAGCCAGGTTTTTCTGTGCGCCACCATAAATCACAGCGTATTTGGAGACATCCATCGGACGGCTGAAAATATCCGACGACATGTCGGCAACCAAAGGAACGCCCACTTCCAGGTCTTTTCTGATTTCAGTTCCATAGATGGTGTTGTTGGTGGTAATGTGGAAATAATCAACATCCTGTGGCACTTTATAATCTTTGGGGATGTAGTTGAAGGTTTTTTCTTTCGAAGAGGCTACCTCTACAACTTCACCAAAATTTTTGGCTTCCTTTATTGCTTTCGAAGCCCATTCGCCGGTATTAAGATAGGCGGCTTTTGATTTCATCAGGTTGTAAGGCAGCATGGCGAACTGCAAGCTGGCGCCACCACCCAGGAATATCACGGAATAACCTTCCGGAATGTTCAGCAATTCTTTAAACAAAGCCGTAGCTTCGTCCATTACAGCAACAAATTCTTTGCTGCGGTGCGAAATCTCCATCAGCGACAGGCCGGTGCCGGCGAAATCCTTAATGGCTTTGATGGTTTCATCGATGGTGAATTGTGGCAGAATGGAGGGTCCTGCGTAAAAATTGTGTTTTTTCATAACCAGATGCGTGTTTTTAAAATTTATAAAATTAAATGAGTTGATGATGCTAAATAATAGTTGCACAAAAGTATAATATTTTGTTACTAAAGGCGCTGTATCAACATAACAGAACCTTTCTAAAATAGCGGCTTTTGGTCAATTCTCATGGCTTTACGCCGGTACCCATAGCCGTATTGCCCCAGGGTTAGAATTTGTAAGCGGAAGGAGTTTGTGGAATGTAGCCAACTGATCATTAACCCCGGCCTTTAGGCTGGGGGTTAAGGCAAAAATAATTCAGTGGGCTTTAGCCCAAATAAATAGTTTGCGGCGGTAAGTTTATGGAATGATACAGATATTCTGTTTTTTTCAACCTCAGTATAGAATGAGGTTTAATAACGATTTCCCAACCCTATTACCTTATCGTCCAAATGTAATAAGGTAATAAGGTTGTTGCGTGATGTGGCATTTCTCTACTAAGGTCAAATGATTAGAATAAGGTTTCTTTCTTCGCCGGAAATCATTCACAGCAGCGGCTTGTGCGTTGGCGCTCCCCTTCTCCTGCAGGCGAAGGGGTTGGGGAATGAGGTCTTTGTACAAGTGGAAGCTGAGATGCGCCGGATAAAATGTGTTTAACCGTAGCCCCTGCAGGGGGAGTTAGAGGGGGCTGAGGTAGTAGCCATTTTACCCGGAGTTGATAAAAAACTAATAAACTGTTGTAAAAAAACCTACTTTTGCCAGCGTTATGGTGACCAAAAACCTGCACGTTGCAGAGCCGGTCACAATAGGGAATCCTGTGAAAGACAGGAACAGTACCCGCTGCTGTAAGCTCTCAAATATCTTTTTGCCGAATCCACATGCCACTGTTGGCGAATACAAAAACCAATGGGAAGGCGCCGGCCGAAAGGGAGTAAGTCAGAAGACCTGCCATAGCCAATACTACATTCAAAAACTTTCGGGATAAAGGTTTAGAATAAATAGACTGTACACCACTTTATTTATTCCCATCAATTTTCCGCAAGTTTTAAGATGATGCAGCATGACGATTAGTTCGTTAACTGATTCTTAAAACATGAGCACAAAGAGTACGATGCAGGGTTTCGGTGCTGGATGCACAGCAATTTCGGGTAGCGATGGCGCCCGAATCGGAAAGGGTGTGCTGTGGCCAAAAGCCGCCGGCCTCATTGCTTTGGCGCTGTTGTGGTTTTGCTTTGCGCAAAATGTGCAGGCACAGATGATTTTCGACACCATCGACCTGAAAGTGGTGGAGATACAAAGCCGTCGCTACGACCAATCAGCCGGATACAAAACCCTCTCGCTCGATTCCGCTGCACTCGGCGCTCATGCTGCCGGCAGCCTGGCCGAGCTGCTCACCGCCTCCACACCCATATTTGTAAAAAGCTACGGGCAGGGTTCGCTGGCCACCACTTCTATCCGGGGCGCTTCGGCGGCGCATACACAGGTAATCTGGAATGGCATCAACATCAATTCGCTCATGCCCGGCCAAGCGGATTTCTCGGCGGTTCCCGTTCTTTTTATCGATCGTGCAGATATCTATTTTGGCGCCGGCTCGGCGCGCTTTTCGTCGGGCGGGCTGGGCGGAAGCATCCTGCTTACCACCGTGCCCGACTGGCAGAACCAACTCCGCGTTAATGTGCAGCAGCAAGTGGGTAGCTTTTCCACCTGGCATTCCAACGCGCTCGTGGAGGCTGGCAGCCAGCGGCTTCAGCTCTCTACACGCATCCTGCACAGCCGTTCCAAAAATGATTATCCCTATCTCAATATTGGCGCAAGCCGCCTTCACCCGCCTATCGAACATCGTTACAATGCCGGCTGGCAGCAGACCGGCTTGCTGCAACAGGCGTTTTACCGCCCCAGCGACAACACCATCCTCTCGCTTCGCCTTTGGGTGCAGGACAACGATCGCAACCTGCCGCCCAACATTCTGGTGCAGGTGCCCGAAAATAACGAATCCTATCGGGAACAGAACCTGCGGACTGTGGCGGCTATCGTTCAGTATTTTGGTAAATCCAAAATAACATTGCAGAGCGGCTTCATACACAGCCTCTCGAAATATGAAAATGTCATCTCCTCTATTAATACCCAAAACCGGATCTCCTCGTCGCTCAATGAGGCCAGCTATGCTTACCAAAGCGCCGAAAACCTGCTCTTCACGGTCACTGGCAAATTTGATTATCACCAGGTAAACTCCGAAAACTATGCGCAACTGCAGCAGCGCCGGCAGGGATCGCTTACAGCCAGTGGTTTTTATAGTCCGTGGCCACAACTGCAACTCAACCTGCTGGTGCGGCAGGAAGCGCTCGACGGAAACCGGGCGCCTCTCTCACCGGCAGGTGGGTTTAATTATCAGCCCTTTGTCGGCTTTCCGCTGAAAATAAAAGGAAATATGGCCATGAACTTCCATGCACCGTCGCTCAACGACCTCTATTGGTCGCCGGGCGGAAATCCTGATTTAAAAAACGAAACGGGTTACACCGCTGAAGCTGCTTTAGCATGGGATGAAAAATATGGTGCCGTTTCGCTGGAAGCCGAAGCCGGTTGGTTTTACTCCGATATCGACCAATGGATCGTGTGGCAGCCCGACACAGTGTTTAGCTACTGGACGCCCCGCAACCTCAAAAACGTTGTGGCCAAAGGAATAGAAGCACGGCTGGCACTGAAGGCAAAGATGCCGAATTTCAGTTGGGCGCTTTCGCTAAATTACAGCTTTACCTCAGCCACCAATCGCAGGCCGCTTTCGCTAAATGACCGCTCCGCAAACCAGCAGGTGATTTATGTGCCCGATCATTTGCTGAATGCCACTGCAAGCCTCGCCTGGAAAGGGTTTACGCTGAATTATTTTGCGAATTATACCGGCCGCCGCTACACCACCAGCGACAACAGCCGCTACCTGCCACCTTTTTTTATTAATGATGTACAGCTTAATAAATCTATCCCGCTTGGTAAGTCGGAGTTTGAGCTGGGGGTGGCTGTTAACAATATTGGCGCTGCCAACTACCAGCTCATCGCCTGGCAGCCCATGCCGCTAAGGAATTATTCTTTTTTTATTAAATATAAATTTACAAAATGATGAACACGATCTTCAACCGTTTGCAATTTTTTGGGAGCTTGCTGCTCATAGCTTCCATTTTATTAATGTTTGCCGGCTGCGACAACGACGGGGGCGAGGTAATCCCCGAGCCGCCTTACAGTCCGTATCTCAGCAATGGCCTCTTTGTGCTCAACGAAGGCAACTTCGGTAGTGGCAGTGGCTCGCTGTCGTTTCTTAATCTCGAC
>JAAYIU010000194.1 GCA_012523265.1 Bacteroidales bacterium
CAACGAAAACATGGTGAAACGCGCCCTGCCACTCTTCGACAAGATCATCATTGCCATTGGTAACAACCAGGACAAGAAAAACCATTTCTCGGTGGAAGAGCGGATAGGCTTTATCGAAAAGGTTTTTGCCGACTACCCGCTGGTTTCTATCGACACCTACCAGGGGCTGACGGTAAACTATTGCCGCGAGGTGGGAGCACAATACATCCTGCGCGGGCTGCGCACATCAGCCGACTTTGAGTTTGAACGCTCCATAGCACAAGTCAACAAAAAAATGTACCCGGCCATCGAAACGGTGTTTATGCTCACCCTGCCCGAATACACTGCCATCAACAGCTCGGTGGTGCGCGACATCCTGCGTCATGGCGGCGACCCGTCGCTTTTTATTCCCGACGGGCTGTCGCTCACCAGGCAACCGGGCTTATCATAACCCTATTTATTTGGGCTAAAGCCCACTAATTTTTTTGCGTTTTTTAACCCCGGCCTAAAGGCCAGGGTTAGTGATCAACCGGCAATAAGGCCTAACCAGGCTGCTCCGGGACTTTGAAATTTGAGTTTTGGGATTTGAAATTTATTTGTCTTTTGACTTTTACTTTTTACCGTTTGGGGTTTATTTCCGTGTCATTGTATGCTGCCGGCATTTTACGAATTCCATTACTTTTGCCAATAGTTTTTATGCCACTATGGCAATAATTTGTGATCCTGAACCATAATATTCAAAAGGTATAGTTGTTGATTTAGGTTCCTATTCTAAAAAAAATCGTTTTTATGTTTAAAACTGTTCTGAAAAAATTAGTTGGCAATAAGGCCGATCGCGATCTTAAAGCCATCAATCCTATACTCACCGCAACGCTGAAGGCTTACGAAACCATCAAAGATTTATCTAATGATGAGCTGCGCGCCAAGACGCAGGAGTTTAAAGCACGCATCGCTGAACATATCCAGCCGGAAACCACCCAAATCGCCGAACTGAAACTGCAGATCGAAAACGACCCCGACATGGACGTGGACCAGAAAGAGAAGATGTACGAAGAGATCGATAAACTGGAAACCACCAGCTACGAGAAGACACAGGAAATCCTCGGTAAGATTTTGCCGGAGGCCTTCTCGGTGATGAAGGAAACAGCGCGGCGCTTCAAAGACAACGAAACTGTAGAGGTAACGGCAACACAGATGGATCGTGATCTGGCAGCACGTTATGATCATGTGAACATCGTCGACAACAAAGCCTACTTCGACAACCGATGGATGGCCGGTGGGAATATGATAAAATGGGACATGGTGCATTACGACGTACAGCTCATCGGCGGCATTGTGCTGCACGAAGGAAAAGTTGCCGAGATGGCTACCGGCGAAGGAAAAACACTTGTAGCTACCCTGCCGGTTTATCTCAACGCACTGCCCGGCAAAGGCGTTCATATCGTAACGGTAAACGACTACCTGGCCAAGCGCGACAGCGAGTGGATGGGCATGCTCTTTATGTTTCATGGCCTTACGGTAGACTGCATCGACCGCCACGAACCCAACAGCGAAGCGCGCCGCCATGCCTACAACTGCGACATCACCTATGGCACCAACAATGAGTTTGGCTTCGACTACCTGCGCGACAACATGACCAGCAACCCCGAAGAGATGGTGCAGCGCCCCCACAACTACACCATCGTGGATGAGGTGGACTCGGTGTTGATCGACGATGCACGTACGCCACTTATCATCTCAGGCCCTACACCCAAAGGCGAAAACCAGTTGTTCGACGAACTGCGCCCCAACGTGGAAAAACTATACAATGCACAGCGCTCGCTGGTTACCAAAATATTGGCGGAAGCCAAACAACTCCTTGAGGGCGACAACGTGAGCGATGAAAATCAGAAAAAAGGAGGAGAGCTGCTGCTTAGAGCACACCACGGACTTCCCAAAAACAAAGCCCTCATCAAGTTCCTGAGCGAACCCGGCATGAAATCGTTGATGACCAAGACCGAAAACTTCTACATGCAGGAGCAAAGTAAGCACATGCACATCATCAACGATCCGCTTTATTTTATAATAGAAGAACAAAACAACAGCATCGAACTTACCGACAAGGGCATCGATCTGCTCAGCAGCTCTTATAACGACAACAATTTCTTTGTGCTGCCCGACCTTGGCTCGGAGCTTGCCGACATGGACAAGCTAAACCTTCCCGAAGAAGAAAAAGTAAAACGCAAAGGCGAGCTTACCAACGAGTTTTCTATTAAGTCGGAACGCGTGCATTCAGTTAACCAATTGCTGCGCGCCTACTCGCTTTTCGAAAGAGATGTGGAATACATCATTGTAGATAACAAGGTGAAGATTGTGGACGAGCAAACGGGGCGTATCATGGAAGGGCGCCGCTACTCCGACGGTTTGCATCAGGCGCTCGAAGCCAAAGAAGATGTGAAAATAGAAGCCGCCACACAAACCTACGCCACCGTCACGCTGCAGAACTACTTCCGCATGTATAAGAAGCTGGCCGGGATGACCGGTACTGCCGAAACGGAAGCCGGCGAGCTGTGGGATATCTACAAACTCGACGTGGTGGTGATTCCTACCAACCGCCCCATCACCCGCGACGACCGCGAGGATCAGGTGTATAAAACCAAAGGTGAAAAATATAATGCGGTAATCGAAGAGATAGCCCAGTTGGTAGAACAGGGAAGACCTTCGCTGGTGGGGACAACGTCGGTAGAAACTTCCGAACTGCTAAGCCGCATGCTGCAACGTCGTAAGATTCCACACAACATCCTCAACGCCAAGTTGCACCAAAAAGAGGCCGACATTGTGCTCGAAGCCGGGCAGCCCGGCAAGGTGACCATCGCCACCAACATGGCCGGCCGTGGTACCGACATCAAGCTGGGCCAGGGTGTGAAAGAATCAGGCGGGCTGGCCATCATCGGCACCGAGCGCCATGAGTCGCGCCGTGTCGACCGCCAGTTGCGTGGTCGTGCCGGACGCCAGGGCGACCCGGGCAGCTCGCAGTTCTTCGTGTCGCTCGAAGACGACCTGATGCGTATGTTTGGCAGCGAACGAATCTCGAAAATTATGGATCGGCTGGGCATCGATAAAGGCGAGATGATCCAGCACTCGATGATTAGCAAAAGCATCGAGCGGGCACAGAAAAAAGTAGAAGAAAACAACTTCGGCATCCGTAAGCGATTGCTCGAATACGACGACGTGATGAACGCCCAGCGTGAGGTGATCTACAAAAAACGACGCCATGCCCTTTACGGGGAAAGGCTGGCGGTAGACATTTCCAACATGATGTACGACCTGTGCGACCAAATCGCAGCCGACTTTACCGACAGCGGCGACTATGAGGGATTCCGACTGGAAGTGCTCAAAGATATGGCGCTCAACGTGCCCATCAGCGAGGAAGAGTTTGCGGAATCATCAAAAGACAGCCTTACCAACAAGCTCTTCGACCATGTGTATGCGGCCTATCGCAGCAAGATGAAACTCATCGCCGAGAAGGCTTATCCGGTCATCAAGCAGGTGTATGAAAATGAATCGCGCTACGAAAACATTGCCATTCCCATCACCGACGGCATGCGACAGCGCCAGGCTGTGGCCAACCTGAAGAAAGCCTATGAAAGTGGCGGCCGCGAGATAACGCTCTCCATCGAGAAAAGCATCGTGCTGTCGTTTATCGACGACGCCTGGAAAGAACATTTGCGCGAGATGGACGACCTGAAGCAAAGCGTCCAAAATGCTACCTACGAACAAAAAGACCCGCTGCTGATCTACAAGCTGGAATCGTTCGAGCTGTTCAAAGGAATGGTACAACGCACCAACCGCGCCATCATCTCTTTCCTGATAAAAGCCAACCTGCCCATACAGGAGCCGTCCAACGTACGCGAGGCACAGATGCCGCGCCGTGCCGACCGCCGGCGCCTGCAGGAAGGCCGCGACGATCTGCTCTCGCAATCGCACAGCAACACACAGCAAAAGCAACGGCCACAACCCGTAAAGGTGGAGAAAAAGGTGGGCCGCAACGAGCTGTGCCCCTGTGGCAGCGGCAAGAAATTCAAAAACTGCCACGGAAGAGGCGGCGTCGCTTAAAAAGAGTTTTAAATATCTTTGTCGGCCAAAAATACCACCAGAGGTATTTCATTGCGATTCAAATCCGGCACATTGATGATTGATACCATTAAAGTAAAAAAGAACCTCTACCTGCGCCGTATCAGCCACCACGATGCGCATGAGGTTTTCGATCTTATCGACAACAACCGCCTGCATCTGAATGAATGGCTCCCTTTTATCGACCTGACCATAAGCGTGGAAAGCACCCATGCTTTTATCGACCAAGTGCAAAAACACTACTCCCGCGAGATAGTTTTTACGATCTGTTTTGGCGACAAAATTTGTGGCCTCATCGGTCTTAAGGATATCGATATGGACAACCAAAAAGTAGAAATTGGTTATTGGATAGCGCGTAGCGCGCAGGGCAAAGGCATCGTGACGGAATCGGCCAATGCTTTGATCGATCGAATTTTTAGCCAGATGAAAATAAACCGTGTTCAGATAAAATGTGCTGTGGGCAATACCCGCAGCAGCAACATCCCGAAGCGATTGGGTTTTATGCAGGAAGGAATCGAGCGTCAAGGCGAGCGACACAAAAATGGCTACTTCGATCTGGAAGTTTACGCCATGCTTAAAGCTGATTGGCTGAAACGATAGACCCAGGGCGCAGGGCGCGAAAACCCAATGTTGGTGTGATAAATTAAAACTAACCATCATGAGAGAAGTAATTCTTTACCCCGGATTGGACAATTACCGGGTTGCAGAATGCCCAAGCCTTCCCGGTCGCATCAGCCAAGGCGAGAGCAAAGAAGTAGCTATTACTAATATTAAAGAAGCCATAAAGATTTACATCGAAGCACTTGAAGAAGATAACCTACCTGTACCTGTAGAAAATTCGATTTGAGTGTGAAAGACTTTGTTGATTTATTACAATTATAGCCTGATAAAAAAGCTGAGGCAGGGATGAAAAACTGCCGGCTGTGAGCTGTCTGTTAAAAACCGGTTGTTCCCAAAAGTTTCTTTACCTTTGGGCATTCATCAAAGCAATCCACAATGAACTATCCGGCCCGATACAACGAAGAGATTTTCCGTTACCAATTACGCTGCCACCTGTGCCCGCACCATTGTACCATCGGCGATGGGAAAACGGGCATCTGCCGCGTGCGCAAAAATGTGCAGGGCGAACTGTTTCTGCAAACCTATGGCGAGGTGTCGTCGATGGGTTTTGATCCCGTCGAAAAAAAACCGCTTTACCATTTTTATCCCGGCAGCATCATTTTTTCGGTTGGTAATTATGGTTGTAATTTGCGTTGTAAATTTTGCCAAAACGCAGGGATTTCGCAGGATGTTCCGCGACAATTTACCCCCGGGCGGCAATATCCGCCCGAAGAGATCGTGGCGCTGGCGGGCGAGAAAAAATCCAACCTGGGCATTGCTTTTACCTACAACGAGCCTACGGTTTGGTTTGAATATATGATGGACATTGCCCGTCTTTCGCGTAAAGCGAAAATGAAAAACGTGGTTGTCACCAATGGTTTTATCTCGCCGGAGCCACTGGCCGAACTCATCGAAGTAACCGATGCTTTCAACGTGGATCTGAAAGCTTTCACCGAAGACTTTTATCTCACCCAAACCATGTCGAAGCTGGAGCCTGTCAAAGATGCGCTGATGCAGATAAAGCGCAGCGGACGGCATCTTGAAATCACCAATCTTGTCATCCCCAACCAAAACGACGACAAAGCCATTTTTGAGGAGATGATTTTGTGGATACGGCAGCAGTTGGGCAGCGACACGGTGCTGCATCTCTCGCGCTACTTCCCCACCCATAAAATGTCAGAGCCGCCCACGCCCGTCAAAACGCTGCAGGATCTGCATGCGCTGGCCAGCGCCCATTTGGAATATGTGTATGTTGGCAACACTTCTGCCGGCGACACTTCCAACACCTACTGCCCCGCGTGCCACCATAAAGCGATCGACCGCAGCCGCTACGACGCCTGGCTTACCGGACTCACCAAAACAGGACAATGCAACCAGTGCGGCCATCAGGTTTTAAACCACATTTAAAATGTGTGGCTTTGGAATTTTAAAGCGAAAACATCTTCATGATTTTTATTAGCTTTTTAAAAAGTAAAGGCCCTGATATAAATTTTGTGGCCAGGTTGTTCACTAACCCCGGCCTTTGGGCTGGGGGTAAAGGCAAAAGTATTTTAGTGGGCTTTAGCCCAAATACAGAGCATGTTATGATGAGTTCATTGAAAGATACTGATGTGAAAGTATTGCGGGCTAAAGCCCGCCGGTTTTGTGACACTACTTTCTGACCCGGGACATCCGGGGTTATTGAAATGCTACAGATGAGCGACACACAATAAATAATATCAGAGCCAAAGTAAATTATGACAACTTTAGGAATTAAACAAAGACCATTTGAAGGGATCAACAACATTGATGAAAGTGAATTTTTACTTACACGCAAAGAGTTGATCGACAGGAAATATTCAGAAACGCAGACTCCCATACTCACCGAAAATCAAAAGTTGCGGATGAAGGAATCCTTGAACCAAATTAATAATGGCGATTTTCTGACGGATGATCCGTTAAACGAACTCATCGGAAAATGGCTGAAAGGGTAATCTGGTCAAGAAATGCAGCGGAAGATAAGCTGTGGGGATCAGATAAATAGTTTCATCATCCTTTTGATTTTAATCTGATTATTCCTTGATTATTTCTGTTTCTTCAAGATCTAAAACCATCGAATGAATATCGTAATCAAACCATTCCTGAAACATTTTAAAGGTTCTTTTTTGAGGCCAGACCTCTTCGTTGGTGTACCAATCGTTAAGTTCGTTTTGAAATATTTCATCAAAATTGCGTTTTAGCCACTGCGCAATTTCTTCGTTGCTGTCACGCTCGCCAATCAGATAAACATTTCCTTCTCCCGGTGTAAAAACTGGTTTTTCAGGATAGACAGAATTAACCCAATCAAGCACGGGCTTTTTGGGTTTTACAACAATCGCATTGCGGTTGATACTTTCGTAAAAAATTGGAATAGGTGTCATAAGTCAGTTAGCGTTAATAAAAGAATTCTCAAATTATGTATTTTGCGGCACAAAGTTAAGCCGGCTCAACTGCGAAGTGTCGAAAATTTCGTTGGCAACTTCCAGCAGGCGAACATCGGTGAGGGCATTTATCTTTTCCATCACCTGCCGGTAGCTGTCTACTTTTTCAAAATAAAGATGGCTCTTGCCCATCGAGATCATCTCGCCGGCATTAGATTCGAGCGCTATGGCCAGCTGCCCGGCAATTTGCAGCTTGGCGCGATGCAATTGCAACGCTCCCAGCCGGGTGGTGCGCAGCAGGTTAAGCTCCTTTAGCGCCAGCTTCACGGTTTTTTCGAGGTACTCCATATCGGTGCCCAGGTAGATGTTGAAATATCCGCCGTCGCTGTAAGGATGATAATGCGCCTCGATGTTATAGCAATAGCCGTACTTCTCTCTTATCTTCAGGTTGAGCCGCGAGTTCATGCCCGGCCCGCCCAGGATGTTGATCAGCAGCGCCAACGCCGCTTTTTTCTTATCAAAAACATCATAAGCCGGCGCCCCAATGATGCAATGCGCCTGGAAGTTGGAGAGCGCTTCGGTACGGATGGTTGGCTGATATGCACCGACGGATAAGCGCGTCGCCCGGTTTTCGTTTCCCGTAAGGAAACCAAAATTTTTATTTATTAAAACCAAAAGGCGATTCATGGAAATATTCCCAACCGACGAAATCACCATGTGCTGCGGCTGGTAATTGCGATGCAGAAACTCCATGATGTCGGTGCGACGGAGTTTTCTCACCGTTTCAGGCGTACCCAATATATTGCGACCCATGGGATGATCGCGGAAGAGCAACGTTTCGAAGTCGTCGAAGATCAGCTCCGAGGGATTGTCTTTGTAGGAGTTGATTTCGTCGATCACCACATCTTTTTCTTTTTCCAGTTCCTTGTCGGGATAGGTTGATTGGGTGATGATGTCGGCAAAAAGCTCCAGGGCGCGCGGGTAGTGCGCGTGCAAAAACGAGGCATACACACAGGTTTCTTCCTTGCTGGTGTAGGCGTTGAGTTCGCCGCCCACATTTTCGAGCCGGCTCAGGATGTGAAAAGCTTTGCGCCGGTGTGTGCCTTTAAAAATCATGTGCTCTATAAGATGTGCAAGCCCGCTTTGGTCGGGCAATTCATCGCGCGTTCCGGCGTCGATAATCACACCCAGATGCGCCACGTTGGCGGGCACCTGCTTGTGGATAATACGTATGCCATTGGGTAATTGCGAATATTGATAATCCATAACTGTTTGGATTTAGCTCAAAAAAGTAACGAAAGTTACAAAAATAGTCCACAAACTTATTCCATTGATAAACAACAATTCTGTGGCGCCGTTGATGCCATTTTTTAAAAAAGAAAAAATAACAGCCACCACAATGACCCCGATGATGGCCATTCCCGTAATGCCGAGAAATTTTATTTCAGGAAGAATGGATGCCTGGAAGGTAATGATGAGCAACGGCAGCGAAAAAAACACCACCACTGCCAACAGATTATGAATCAACCTTTGTAACGTCGGTGTCAGGTTTTTCAGACTGTAAGGCTTTAAGTTGTGCGGCACAAATGCCAGCAGCACCAGCGAAGCAAAACCAAGATCGATGTATTGCATCAACTTCTCGAATTCGCCCAGATCATAAAATCTTGTGAGCAACCAGAAAAAAGTATAGGTGAGGATGGCTGTGGCAAAAAGCAGAAATTTGTAACCTTTCACGAATTTCTCGCCATAGAGGCTTTTGTTGCTAAGAAAACTAAGCGTTTGGTTTTTAAGATCGAAGTTTACATGATTCAAAGCTTTCGCAATGGAATAGGGCAATAACCCTGCGTTGGCAAAGCCGATGAGCAATATTCCCAGTTTAATCCAAATCATTCCGCGATGATAAAATTATTTCCCGCTCTGCCGGCGAAAGTACAGGTGGCAAGCACCTCAGCGATTCTACTGTTTTTTTCAATCTTCATTTTTATTTTTAAAAAACGTACTGACCTCCGGGTTTTTCTCACCAAATTTCTCCATCAGCCCTATTACAATTTCACTGTGTGCTATACCTTTTTCTTCTTGCGATTTCACAAATTTGTAGGCAGCAAATAAAGCCGACGGGCCGATTTCGGAAGCAAAATATCCTACTCCCTGGTTCCAGGCAAACATGGCAAATAGCTCGTCAAACTCAGCGGTTGCAACACCAATAGAATAGGCCTTTATAAATTCGCGTACTGCCTGCCGCATACGTCCGGCGCCAACACCATTTGCCAGCGAAAGCAAAAGACGGGTTTTCATGTCGATAGCCGGATTTTCCTTTCCCCAGATATAGCTCCAAAAGTTCACCACATTATCGGCAAGCTTAGGGTCGATAGTATTGAAATTTACCATGGCGGTAGGTTTTAATGGCATATCCATGCCGCCTGGAAAATCGGGTTGGAGCTTTGAATTGCGATAAAAATATGCACGGTATTCGGCATCCGAAACTTTATCGGTAATGTGTTCGTAACCCATTTCAGCCAAAGCTGAATACAAGGGGATGGGTTCAAAACTTTGTATCACGCACAACCCTTCTCCAACGTCCAGGCTTTGTGCCTTTTTTAATATCGCAGGCAAAAAGTTGCCTTTCAATTGGCGCACATCTTTTACTTCAAAATGCTCTTTCAGCTTTGTCCAGTCTTTCATTTTCCTTCTTTTTAATGATTTTCAAATCCTTTTGAGTTTGCAAAATTAGCAGAAATCCTGCCGACGCTAAGAATAGTAATCTTTTGTTTTTTCGAGGGTGTAAGGGTCTTTGGAATGAGTTTTTAAGGATGAGGTTTTAATCGTGATTTGCATTATTGTATTTGTTTACACCGCCTACTGGCGGTTGGGATTTATTGGTAAACTGAGGCAAGTGAGTTAAAAGCAAAAATGACCAATCGCTGCCTTTAAGACTTTTTATAAATTGTATTGCCGGCAGGCTGGGTATAAAATTGCAACTTTGTAAAAAACTATTTTTATTATGAAAATTCACATCTCATCTCAATTCGACGCAGGCAACATAGAAGTGGTGGATGCCAGCGATGCTCAAAACATCACCCTCAACATCCGCAAAGATACGCAGGCCGACACTTTCCAATGGTTTTATTTCCGGGTAACCGGCGGCCACGGCCAGGCGCTGCGCATGAAAATTCTCAACGCCGGACAGGCCAGCTATCCCGAAGGGTGGAAAGATTACATGGTGCGCGCCTCCTACGACACCGAAGATTGGTTTATGGTACCCACCCGCTTCGACGACGGGCAGCTTATCATCGATCATACGCCGGCCTACAACTCGGTGTTTTACGCCTATTTTGCTCCATACAGCTACGAACGTCATCTGGAGTTTGTAAGTAATGTTCAATATTCGCCGCTGGTAAACTTCTCTTCGCTGGGAAGCACTGTGCAGGGGCGCAGCATCGACCTGCTAACCATTGGCGACGAACACGACGAGGCCAAAAAGATTTGGATCATCGCGCGCCAGCATCCGGGCGAAAGTCAGGTGTCGTATTTTATGGAGGCGCTCATCAGCCGCCTGGTCGACATCGACGATCCCGTGTCACGCACGTTGCTCAACAAGGCTGTGTTTTATGTGGTTCCTTTTGTGAATCCCGATGGCGCCGTAGCCGGTAACCTGCGCGCCAATGCTGCCGGCCTAAACCTCAACCGCGAGTGGGCAAACCCTGACCCACAGAAAGCTCCTGAAGTGTATCATATTTTGCAAGCCATGCAAAAAACCGGCGTCGATCTTAACCTCGACATCCACGCCGACGAGGATCTGCCTTACAACTTCATCTCCTCCATCGAAGGGATTCCTTCTTTCGACGAGCGTTTAAAAAACTTACTTGAAAAGTTTAAAAATAGCTGGTTGGAGATAAGCCCGGATTTCCAGACCGAACATAGCTATCCTGTAAACGCGCCCGGCACCGCCAATCTCAACATCTGCTCCAAAGCCATCGGCGAGCGGTTTAAGTGCCTGTCGATGACCATCGAGATGCCATTCAAAGACCACGCTACTTTGCCCGATCCGGTGTATGGCTGGTCGCCGGCACGCAGCGAAAAATTCGGCCACAGCCTGGTAAACGTCATTGGGCGTGTGATTGACGAGTTGTAAATCTAAAGTTTATTCCGGAAGAGTTTTCTCTGAATCTTCGACAAACAATTCCGCCGCAATCCCATCGGCAAAGAGTTTGCCCCTCTGCGTGAGTGTGATGATATCTTCATTAATAAAAACCAAACCTTGTTTTTGAAATGAAGCAGCCTGTTGCAGCACCATTTGGCGAAAGCCAGCACCAAAACGTGATTGTATAGTTTGCAGATCGGTGCCCCACATGGTGCGCAGCGAGGTCATCACATATTCGTTGAGTTGCTGGGCGGGCGAAAGTATTTCCCGCTCAAAGGCAGGTTTGTGGCTACGGATGCCCTGCAGCCAGGCTTCAAGGTTGGAAACATTCCATTGGCGGGAGCGTCCGTCGAAAGCGTGTGCCGACGGGCCAATGCCTAAATAAGAGATCCCCTGCCAGTAGCTGGTATTGTGGCGCGCATACTGCCCGGGTTTGCAAAAGTTAGAAATCTCGTAATGCTCGTATCCGGCGGCGGCCATCATCTCCATAAGCATCACAAACTGATCGGCAGCCTGCTGTTCCTCTACCGGTGGCAACTTTTTTTTATTAATAAGTTTGTCGAGCGCAGTTCCCGGCTCCACCGTGAGCGCATAAGCCGAAATGTGCGGGATGTGAAAATCCAAAACTGTTTTAATATTTTCACCCCATTTTTTGTCGGTCAGTCCGGGGATGCCATAAATCAGATCGACGTTCAGGTTGTCGAAACCGGCAGCCAGCGCGTTACGGATTGCCTGATACGCGTTGGCCGCAGAATGGTTTCTGTTGAGATAGTGCAGGTCGTCGTCGTGGAAAGATTGTATGCCGATGCTCAGCCGGTTGACAGGCGTCTTCCGGAGTTGGTGCAGATAATCCGGCAACAGATCGTCGGGGTTGGCTTCGATGTTGATTTCGGCCCGCGCATCGGTTTTAAATTGCTTTGTGGCAGCCAGGATAATTTCGGCAATGACCTGCGGCGGATAAACCGTCGGGGTGCCGCCACCGATATAGATAGTGTGCAATGTTTCGCCGGTGAGATAATCCTTTTGCAGAATCATTTCCTGCTGCAGCGCTTCAGGGAGTAGCTCACGATATTTGCGGCTTGCCAGCGAATAAAAGTTACAATAGTGGCATTTCTGGCGGCAATAGGGGATATGAATGTAAAGCCCGGCCATGCTTAGGTTTTGCCAATATTTCTGCGCAGGGTGATGCGGAAGGTGGTGCCTTTGTCGATGCCGGAGGATTTTACGTAAATCTTTCCGCGGTGGTAGTTTTTGATGATGCGCTCGGCCAATGACAAGCCCAGCCCCCACCCTCGTTTCTTGCTGGTAAATCCGGGACGGAAGATGCTTTTGTATTTCGACTTGGGGATGCCCTTGCCGGTGTCGGTAAGATCGATGTGTACGTAACCGTTTTCCTGCGTGATATTAGCTGTGAATTTTCCGCTTGCTCCCATAGCGTCGACGGCGTTTTTGGTGATGTTTTCGATCACCCACTCAAAAAGATGCAGGTTGATGGGCACATAAATTGCCGTTTCGAGGCCGGGATTAATCTCATAGGCGATGCGATGAGAGGTGCGCGTTTTGAGATAGGCGATGCTATTGTGCACTACCTCCACAATATTATGTGTATCTATTTTGGGCACCGAACCAATTTTCGAGAATCGTTCGGTTATTTTCTCAAGCCTGTCCACATCTTTGGTAAGTTCGATGAGCAGCTCATCATTTTTCCCTTCCATTTTCATAATCTCCAGCCAGGCAATCATCGACGAGAGCGGTGTGCCCAGTTGATGGGCGGTTTCTTTGGCCAGCCCCACCCACACCTGATTTTGTTCGCTACGACGCGCGGTGCTGAAGAGCAGGTACCCAGCCACAAGAAACAATGCGATAATTCCGAGTTGTATCACCGGATAAAAGGTGAGCTGGGTGAGCAGGTAGGAGCCTTTGTAAAAAATGTAGCTCTTGCCCTGGTCGGCCAGGGTAATCTCAAAGGGCGTGTTATCGCTTTCCATCTCGAGGATGGTTCGTTGTAACATCAGCGTATCGTCGATTATTTCGGATGAGAGGTTGCCCCATGCGCGCACGTTTCGCTTGGTACTGTCGGTAATAATTACCGGCACTGAGGCGGCATTGATAACCACTTCATCGAAAAACGATTTCACCAGGTCGTCGAGCACATCGCGCAGCTCGGTGTAAAGGCGCGAATCTTTGTAATACAAATACCGTTTGCGTTCTTTGTAGTACCTGAATTCGATGGGATCATATCGCGTAAATTCTTCGCGTAAAGCGCCATCGAGAAACAAAACAGTATCCTTGTCGAAGTCGATGTTAGTAGCTTCCAGGATGCGTCCCTCCTCGTCGGTAAGTATCAGCGGGATGGTTTCGTTGCCACGGATGATGGAAACGTAGAAGTTAAGGTTGGCGTCGGGGTCTTCGGTACGAATCACCTGCTTGTAGGCTTCGGCCAGCAGTTGCACACGTTTGCGGTCTTCGATACGGATTTTTTGAAAAAACTCCTCGATATAGGTCACCAGCTTGGTTTTGCTCTGGATGGCGTCAGCCCAGATGCGGATGTTCTTTTTCTCCTCATGCGCCACTTTATTCACCAAAAGATTGGTGTACCACAGCGAAATGCCGACAATGGCCAGTGCCACCGCCAGCAGCACCAGTTTCCATCTTGTCTTTTGGGCATAAATATTCAAAGTGTGCAGTTTTTCGTAGTATGGCCTTAAACGCGTTTTGCAAATGCTTATTATAAAAAGAGAGGCAAGGGCAGGACACGACAGGAAAAGATAGCGGAAAAAAGTGTTGCTTTATTAGAAACTTCCGTATTTTGCGCCAGCAAATTTTAGATATTAAATGCCCGGGTTGATGAAACGAATCACACATTGCTATTTCATTCTGTTTCTAGTTATTAATGTCCCAACGCACGCTGTGTCCGGAGGTGGTGCGCAAGTTACTCAGCAAGGCGATAGCGAATCCGATCAGGATTTAAAAGAGGCCTTATCACAAGTCTACGAAAGGTTTTTTATAGATATCGATTCGGCTGAAAAGATGATGCAAGCGCTTGCTCCGCGTGTTGTTACTGCTGAAACAGATTATGAAAATAATGCCCGCTACCGCAATTTGTTGGGAACACTCCAGTGGTTCAGCGGAAACTACGACAGTGCGCTGGTATTGTACAGGATGGCTTTGGATTATGCGCAGCAGCATCAACTCGAAAATCAGCAACGCTCCATTATTGGTAATTTGGGAACGCTTTATAGTCTTGTGGGACAAACCGATAGCGCTCGCGTTCTTCTTACGCGGACTTTGCATCTGGCCTTAAAAGCCGGCGATAGCGCGCTTATCGCAAAGAGTTATTATGACTTGGGAAATCATTACAACAAGATCAACTATTTGCACCTGTCGCTCGAAAATCTACAATTGGCCGCTGATTATTATGCACAGCAATCCGACAGCGCAAAGCTGGCCATGACCTATAGCGCTTTGGGCATCACCTGGCAGCAGATAGGCGATTTCCAGAAATCGATTTACTATATCCGCCAGGCCATGCTTTTCAACCAAAGCAAAAACACCATCCTGTCGCTGCAGGATTTGTACAATAACATGGGGGTTACCTGGTGGCTTACTGCCGACAACTATGATTCGGCTCGCTATTATGTAGGCAAGGCACTCGCTCTGGCAATACGGCAACACCAAAAGGATAAAGAATTTTCGTGTTACATCAATCTTGGCGGCATCGAAGGCAGCGCAGGCAACTACACCAGCTCGTTGGAATATTTGCGTAAAGCGCAAAAGATGAGTTCTTACAACGAAAACGAATACCAAAAAGCTGCTTTGCTCATCAACATTGGATTTGCCTTTAAACATATCGGTGAGATTGATTCGGCCTATCGCTACACCCGCGAGGGTCTTATTCTGGCCGAAAAGCAAAGCGCCAATATCAATACACGCAATGCTTATAATGTGCTTTATCAGCTCGACAGCACGACCGGAAATTTTACCGCGGCACTGGCCAGTTACCGAAAATACCGCGACTATAGCGACACTGTGAGCAATACGGAAGTGCGCAACAAAATTGCTGAGCTTGAAATACAATACCAAACCGCCGAGCGTAAAAAAGAAAATGAATTGCTCAAATTACAGCGGAAACTCGACCAGCACATTATTACCAAACAACGCCTTACCGTATGGGTAGTGGCGGCAAGCATGCTGATCATACTGCTGTTTATGTTGGCGCTGATGCGCAACAAGAAAAAATTATCGATGGCTTACGCCAAATTAAAAACTATCAACGACGAACTGCATCAAAAACGTCAGCAGATTGAGCTGCAAAATAATAGCCTGGAACAGCAGAAAAAAGAATTGATATCACTCAATCAAACCAAAGACAAGTTTTTCTCTATCATAGCCCATGATCTGCGAAGTCCATTTAGTGCATTATTGGGTTTACTGGATTTACTTGTAGATGATTACGATCATCTTCCTGATAAAGAAAAACTCGAAATCATCAAATTATTACAAGCCGGCAGTCAAAACACCTACCAGCAACTTACCAACCTGCTCGACTGGTCTCGATCGCAGCGTGGACTTATCACCAGCAACCCCGAGTGTATTGTCGTCAGGGATGCGGCCGAGAGCGTTTTGCAACTGCTCAACAACCGCATCCAGGAAAAGCAACATGTGGTGATCAACAGCATCTCGCCCCAGGTACGCTGCTATGCTGATGCAATACTTTTGCAGAATGTGCTGTCGAACCTGATAAATAATGCGGTGAAATTTACGCCCCGCGGCGGCAAAATCACCATTGCAGGAGAGCAGGACTACGCCGGGGTACATCTCACGGTTTCCGATAATGGTATCGGTATCCCACCAGAGCTGTTGCAGGATCTATTCAGCATCACCTCGCACAATCAACGCGAAGGCACCGAAAATGAAATGGGGACGGGGTTAGGCCTAAACATGTGCCACGAATATGTAGCGCTGATGAAAGGAAATATCCGGGCAGAAAGCCAGGAAGGACAAGGCACACGGTTTATTGTTTCGCTGCCGCAATGTGATAGTTAATCACAAATGAATTACAAAAAGATATTGATATAATATTCTTCTGATGAAATATCCACACAGCAGTTTTATAAAACTCATGCGCCGCAAAGCAGGGCAACCGCCGGGAACATTGTTATCGCATGAACCGGATCAGGCACAGCCCACCACCGTGCGCCTCATCACTTTCAACGAACAACATTTTCAGCAAGCGGACGTAACGGATCTTGCACAGTTGCCTCGCCCGGCAGGCACCAGCACCACCGATTGGATTCACATCACCGGATATGCCGACATCAGCGTGTTCGAGAAAATCGGTGCCGCATTCAGCATCAGCAATCTCACCATCGAAGACGTGCTCAACCCTGGCCATCTGCCCAAATTTGAAGACGCCGGCGATTATCTATTCCTCACCCTGAAACTGCTTTCGCCCAAAAATGAACAGGGCGAATATGGCCGCAACCAGATAAGCCTGGTGCTGTTACCCGGGGTCATCATCAGCTTTGCGCAATATCCGGTTCCAATGTTCGACGAATACGTTGGCCGCATCGAAAAAGCTGCCGGCACCGTGCGCCAGCGCCGCGAAGATTATCTTTTTTATCGCCTGACGGATATTGTTGTAGATGAATATTTTGGGATTTTTGAGCAGCTCGAAGAGCAGCTTTTTACTACCGAAGAAAATTTGTTAAACGACCCCGCGGTATCGCTTGCTGCCGAAATAAATGTGCTTAAGAAAAACGTTTATTATCTGCGCAAGCAGCTTTTTCCGGCCAATGAAGCTGCACGCAAAATCTTGAAGACCGACAACCCGCTGATCACCAAACCCATCTTTCGCTACTTTGCTGATGTGATGGACCACCTCGACCATCTGGTGCTGCTGCTCGAAGGCTACCGCGAAACCGTCACCAGCCTGCTGGAGCTACAAAGTGCCAACAACGCCAACCGCATGAATGAGGTGATGAAAACCCTCACCATGATCGCCACCATCTTTATCCCGCTCACCTTTATTGCAGGCCTTTACGGCATGAACTTCCATTACATGCCGGAGCTTGCCTACCCGTGGGCTTATCCCGCTGTGCTCGGACTGATGCTCCTCATCGGCGTGGCCATGTACATCTACATGCGCAAGAAGCGATGGTTTTGAATCTCAGAAACAGGAAGAGAAACTTTATAGATCACTAAAAAAGTGATTGATGTATTAAAAAATCACTACTGACCGACTAATAGCTGCAGATTCTTCGCTGCGCTACCAATGACAACTTTTTGTAAAAGTCTAATTGTGTAGGATAAACAGACCTTTCAGTCGCAAGCTCCTTCAAGGTGACAATGGCGTTGTGGCTATGGGGGAGAAGGAA
>JAAYIU010000159.1 GCA_012523265.1 Bacteroidales bacterium
CCGAAATACATTTCAACGTGTCGCACAGTGGCAGATGGGTGGTGGTGGCGCTTTCGGGAGCGCCTGTAGGTCTGGATGTGGAGAAGGTGCGAAATGCAAATCTCGCCGTAGCGAGGCGTTTTTTTGCCAAAGAAGAATATTTGCAACTCATCGCTCAGCCACCGGAATTGCAGCGATCATTTTTTTTCGATCTTTGGACGCTCAAAGAAAGTTACCTGAAAGCCCTGGGAACCGGTTTAACCCGTCCGCTCAATACTTTTGTGGTACGACACGAAGAACAACAGTTCAGGCTTTATACCAATGGCCGGCAGTTGCGTGAAACCCTGAGCCAAATTCATCTGGAGGATGATTACAAACTGGCTGTTTGCAGATTGGAAGATACCGCAGCAATTTCGGCGCAGAAAATAGCACTGGAAACGCTGCTGAAGTAGCAAAAAAAATTGATAAAAACGTATTCATGAAAAAATACCGAAGCCTTACCGCCCGGCTCACCTATACCATCTCCGCCATCGTGCTGGCCATTTTTATAATCATCGTATTCATAAATTTTTGGATCACACGGTCCAACCTGCTTGACGATGCACACACTGATGCGCGCAATATTTCGGCCCTTACGGTGAGCCAGATACAACAGGAGCTTTTGCGTGTGGAGCTGCCGACGCAGTACCTGGCGGGTTACCTTTCGCAGGATCAGCTCGATAAAAGTGAAATCGCCATTTTGTTGCAACTGCTTACCACCAACAATGAACGCATCCCGGGGGGCTTTACTGCTTATTTTGATGAGATGCCTCCTGCGGCCGGCAGCAAACCAAAAATTCTGTATTACCAGCAGGGTGCCCATTCCGACACGATGGAGATTGCTTTCGCTGAAAAGCTCCGCACATGGTCAGCACGGCTCAAAGATGAAAACAGGCCTTTTTGGAGTGAGGCCTACAAAAGTGCCGGAAGCAACCACCTCAGTGTGGCTTATCTGGTGCCCGCATATTTGGGTGTGGATGATACCACCCGTATCAGCGGCTTGATAGGGGTGGAGCTTCGCCTGAGCTGGCTTCGCGAGGTGATAGAAGCACACAAACAGCATCAGCGCGACTACGTCTTTATTCTCGCCCGGGACGGCAAATCGCTGGTGCGTCCCGGCGGTGAGGTGAATTTAGAAAAAGATATTTATCAAACGGCCAAGCAAATTAATAACCCCGATCTGGTGCTGTTGGCTGATAACATGTTGGCCGGACGCAACGGATTTGTGGAGCTTGACAGAGTGTTTGAAAACTTTAATTCTCTGGTTTACTACATGCCGGTGGCGCAAACGGGATGGTCGGTGGCGGTAGTTTTCCCCAAGCGCGATTTGCTTGGCAATCTTTACATCACCACCCTTATTGTGGCTGCCACCGGCATAGTCGGGTTTTTGTTGATCATCTTCACCATTCTCATCATTACCCGTCGACTTACCCGTCCCTTGCAGCAGCTCTCGCGAAGTGCCCGCGAAATCGGTCAGGGAAATCTTACGGTGGAAATGCCCACAGTGCCTGCCAACGATGAGGTGATGGTGCTCAAAGATTCGCTCGAAACCATGCAGACGGAGTTGCAGGCTTATATCAAAAACCTGATAGATACCCAGCGCTACAAAGACCGCGTGGAGGGCGAGCTGCGCGTGGCGCACGACATACAAATGGGCTATTTGCGCAGCGACTTTACTAATTTCTGTGAAAATCGAAATTTCAACATCGCAGCTACACTCAAGCCGGCACTGCATATTGGCGGCGACTTTTACGATTTCTTTGATGTAAATGAGCACACCGTTTGTTTTGCTATGGGCGACGTTGCAGGCAAGGGAATTCCGGCGGCATTGTTTATGGCCATTGCGCTCACACTCACCCGTTCGGCAGCTTATGCTACCCAAAGCCTCAGCCAGATAGTAGGTAAAATTAATGAGGTTTTGGTAAGCCAAAATGAAAATGCCGTCTTTACTACGTTCTTTATCGGGTTGCTCGAAACCGATACCGGCGAAATAAATTTTTGCAACGCCGGCCACAACTATCC
>JAAYIU010000272.1 GCA_012523265.1 Bacteroidales bacterium
CTACGCTACGGTAAAAATCACTGCCACAGTAACCGAAAATGAACGCACCAAAGTGGAAGAAGACCTGAGCAACTTCAGGGAGATTACCATTAGCAGCAGCCCTTCCGGCGCAAGCCTTTTCCTAAACGGCAAAAACGAAGGTTCTACACCAAAAACAATCACCACAAATTTCGGGAAGAACACGGTTCGATTGAGCAAGCAGGGCTACAATGACCTGGAAGAGACCTTTACGGTTACCGAGCAGCAAAAAACCTACAGCTTTACCCTGGTTTCCGACCAGATAGCCATGGCACAAATGGATTTTGAAAAATACAAGAAGCGTAAAAACTACTGGCTGGCCGGGACGATTGTAAGTGCGGGAACCGGAGCGTATTTTGCTTACTCCGCCGACAAGGCCGGCAAAGACTATATAACTGCCACCACCGAAGCCACCAGCCTTTATGATAAGATGGAACGGCATTACAACTATTCCTATGCAGCCTTTGGCGTAAGCGGTGTTTGTGCTATCTTCACAATCATCAATGCTACAAAGCAGAGCAAGGCGAAGCGTAAGATGAATATTGCTGCAATACCCCTGGAAGGCGGAGGAGTGGTGAGTGTTACAATGAATTTTTAGTTGTCTTAGAACCAATAATGTATTTCTCTACTTACCGACTAATAATTGCAGATTCTTCGCTGCGCTACCAATGACATATTTTTAAAAGACCCTGAAAATCTAAGCATTAAACAGACCTCTCAATCGCTTCGCTCTTTCGAGGTGACAAGTCTTAGGCGGATTTGTTGGGGGATAGAAAGCGGGCGCGAAGCGTCCGCTTACTTTCCCCCTAGTATAGCCATCGCCTTGTCATTTCGACCAAGACACACAGCGTAGCGGTGTGTCGCCGGGAGAAATCTATTCTCCAAGTTCCCGCACGGGTGGGATTTCGCTTCGCTCAACATTACCTCATTATGCCCGAAAACTTTGGGTGAACTCTCAGAATGACAAGGGCTTTCAAGTATTTGTGAAGGTGCCGCACAGTTGGCAGGGTTAAGCAGGCTTCAGTTTGAAACCCTGCTGTCTGAACATGAAATCCCGATATCAACGCTTACTATCGAAGACATAAGAGAAGACATTAAAAAACTCAGGTAAGATGAAGAATGGATTGTTGATTGCCGATTCCGGTTCTTTGTTTTCTCTGGCTTTGATTGATAAACTCAATATTTTGGATCACCTTTTTGATGATGTTAAAATTCCTCGGGCAGTGTGGGATGAAATTGCTTTCGATAATACAAAATAAGATTTCATTAAGCTTACCAACTACATGAAAAATAAGATTCATCAAATTGAGGGTTCAAATGAATTGACTTTTGCAATGGATTATGGTGAATCGGAGGCTATAGTGTTGTACAATGAACTAAAGGCTGATTTTTTATTGATCGAGGATAAAAAGGCAAGAAAGATTGCCGAAAACACCGGCGTTCATTGTATTGGGCTGAATGGCCTTATGGCTGTTGCAAAGCAAAAAATGCTGATCGATAAATTAAAGCCTCTTTTTGAGAAGTTTCTAAAAAACCAAAGGTTCTACGCCATTGAGCTACTCAATGAGGTATTGATTGAAAACGGAGAAGAACCCATTAAATAATATTGGTCTCAGGATTGGAGATTTGTAAAGCTGCCATGATGTTCGTCATAATGTGGCTTTTCCCGAAGTGCTGGTGTCCCACCAAAACCTTTTTGATTACCACAGCACCGAAAAGGTATCTTACCTCAAATTGTCGGAGCTGGCACACTTTTTTGCAACAAATAACTAAACCGGTAATATTCTTACCCTTGCCTTATTTTCATCGATTGTTATAAGGGCGCCACTGTTTATGTGGTCAGCAAATTTCGATAGCACAAAAACAATTGTGTCAAGCTGCTTATCGGGGGAAACATCCTGTGTTCTGATTTGAATAACTGACGGGCCTTTTGTTTTGATGTTAGCTAAAAGGGTTCCAAAATCCAAATCGTGTGTAAAAACAACTGCGTTGTTTTTAATGGCCCAATCAAATATCTCCACGTCTGGTGTATTGGCCTTTCCGATCTCCGTCCAGTGGATGGCATCAACACCACGCTTTTTGAGTTTGGAAACCCATGTTGGCGACAAATTCATGTCGATCACTACTTTCATCAGGATACAGGTTCAAGCGGAATTTCCATTTCTTCTGCACGCCATGCTGCATACGACAATGCTTCATCAATGTCAGGTGCTTCAAGGTAGGGATAGAGTTTTAGTATTTCTGCTTTTGAATGTCCGGTGGCCAGCAATCCTACCACGGTTCCAACGGTTACCCTCATGCCTCTTATACATGGCTTTCCTCCCATGATATTGGGGTCGAATGTAATTCTTTGCAATTGCCGCATTTTGAAATGAAATTAATTTTATGGGAAAATTCCCTTCTCGCAAAACTAATCATAATTTGTATTTTACCGGCTAAAATGTTTCCCAAGCCATCCTCTACATCGTTAATCAGCAATCGTCAATTATTTTTTTTGGTACTTTAAAGACAAACACCATTTAGTGTATTGGAGTTAGTTGGAGCAGGGAAAAATCAAATGCCCATAAATTTCTTAGTGTAATCAACCAGAAAAAGGGGAAGGTTAAGAAACCCATTTGCTGAATGAATATTACGTAAGGAAAAACGCAAACTTTGGTCAGGGCTGAAGTGATTACGATACACAGAGAGGCTTCTGCTTTTGATGTTTTCGTCAGATTTCACTTCTATTGGAATGATCTGGTTTTGGTATTGAACAAGAAAATCAACTTCTGCCATGTTTCCCGAACGCCAGTAGCGTGGCATACCCTCAAATTGCCTGAGCAAGCCGGATAGTATAAAATTCTCAGCCAGTGCTCCTCTGAACTCAGTCAACAGTCGATTGCCTTCACCATATATTGTTGGGTCGAGTTGTGATAAACTCCTAAGTAATCCTACATCCTGCATATACACCTTAAAAGAAGATAAATCGTCGTATGCTGAAAGTGGTAGTGCAGGTTTATCAGAAGCATGGATTTTGTACACCAGACCGGCATTTACGAGCCAGTTCAGTGCATCTTCATACTCCCGGGCGCGAGCGCCGGTTTTTACAGACTCGTAAAAAAACTTTTTGTTCTCCTTTGCCAATTGCGAAGGAAGCGATGTCCAGACATGGAAGATTTTCTGTATGTTGCTGTTATCAACATGTTTTGAAAAATCAAGGGTATAGGCATTCAGGATATTTTGCAATATCTGTTGTGTAGCC
>JAAYIU010000360.1 GCA_012523265.1 Bacteroidales bacterium
ATTCAATTGTATTAGCGGGCGTCTCTTTTTTCAAAGACCATCTTTAAGGATTACAGGAATGCTCCTATCATCGAATCACATGATATCTTTATATTTCTCAAACTCCGGCAAGAATTTCTCGCGGATTTTTTTAATCGCTTCTATTGTGCTGTATATTCTGTTCCCAGGAACAGACTGGGGGTTCTTAAGCAACCTTCTGGCCTGTAAATCTGCAGCGTATAGCGTTATTAACTTTTGCATTCTGCACTTCGACTTGTCTCTCTCGGAGAAAGTCTTTTTGACGAGATAATTAGCGCCAGGGCACATAGGGCAGACGGGATAGATATAGCAATTGTTAAAGCACCCTTCATCAACGAAAACAGCAGGGTCCTCAAAATCTGTTTTCATTATATCGGCCAGTTCTTCGTTGCTGAAAGTCATAGGTGTGACAAATGGGCAAGGGCGCCTAGTACCATCGGTATCGAAGAAAATGGTTCCAGTTCCAATTCCGCACCACTTTCTTTTAGCTCGATTTGGCTCTTCACACATATCGATTTGACGCCCGAGCATTTGATCCACCATTAAATCGTCATGCTTAACATAAAAGTCAACAAGTTTTTTTAAATGCGGAATAATTCCTTTAACAAACCTTTCGTCGCTCCAATCGAATTCACCCTCAAAGAGATTGACACCGTCAATTTCCCTGAAACCCAGATTATGGATATATATCACATTGTCGGCAAGGTTGGTTAAAGAATACTCTGATATTGTCATTTTCACACCTTGGTCAGGCCAAGTGTTTTTGAAGAAATCTATATCAATCTTGTCATAGGAGTTACTCCTATTATGGTTGTGCGTGTCGGGTGTCCCGTCTAGACTCAATCCCAGAACGAAACTCTCCTTGTGTGCCAAAAACCATGACTTCATTTCCTCATCCAAAAGAGCCCCATTGGTAGTTGCGTAGAAGATAAAGGATTCATTGGGGTATCTTTCATGCGTGAATCCATAGACTTTTTTAATAAGTTCAAATTCAATCAGGGGTTCTCCGCCTATAAAGGAAACTTCAACTCCGTTCATATCGGAAGGGATATTAGCAAAAATCCAATCTATGCTTTTACATGCTGTTTCAAAGCTCATTCTATTATTGCCATCATGAGTTTGATAGCAGTAAATGCAATCAAGATTGCAACTGTGTGTTACACAGAGACTTGGTGAAAATCTAATGCCTTTTTTAATATCGCCCATTGTACCTATCTCCAGAAAAAAGGGCTGTCTACCCAAAATGGAAGACAGCCCATAATCGCACACCTGAAATTTGCAAATCAGCTACCGGAACCGCTACAGCTTCTCCCACAGTTACCAGAACACCCAGTCTCGCAACCTCCAGCACATGACTGCCCGCAATTTCCGGTGCATCCGCAACTGCTTGCATAGTATGAAGCACCAACAAACGCAGGCTCGTAATTCTCTTGCAAACTATTCAAAGCTTCAAGAATCTTTTCGCTAAGAAGTCCCATATGCTTATCCCCCCCATTTTTAATCTACACATACAATATATTACAGTCAAAAAGCTATTGTCAAGATTTTCCCTGGAAAAATTAACAAAAAATATTTGCGGTCGATCTCCCAAACTCCAATTTTACTGGGTCTCCCTCCATTTTTGAGCTGTGCCATTTGTGTTTGGTGATATAAGCAAAATACTGTCAAACCCTTGAATTTATTGGGTTTGTTAAAATATATTTCGGAAAGTTTTGAGAGCCGAAATTCATTTAGGTTTTTATATCACCAAGTGGGGAGAGTATTCTGTCCCATGATTTTATCGCTCCGGTACGTCACGGTGCTTTTTGCGCTGAGGCTGAGAATAAGTCCTCTGTATCCTTTCGCGCTTACGAATGAGCAGCCCGATACCGGTATTCTTCCATATCCTCGCCCAGCACTTTGGAAACGCTGCTCTCGATGTCTGATATGGTCTGTGGGTTGAACTTTTCGCCGCAAGCAATTTGGATACAAAGCGGTGCATCCTTTCGGATGGCATGCCGAGCTTCACGGGTCTTTGACAGCTGAATAGAAGAAAAAGTCGCAGAAAGCCCGAAATGGGGCTTATTTAGTACCATAAAAGTGTAGTTGTTAGAGAGTAATTAACTCTGACATCTGCACTTATTTTATTATAATAAGGGGAGTAATTGGTCTGACGAGGGCTTATTTGGATCGTAGCATCCGTCAAAAAAACGTTAACCAACCCCTTATTATAAGCATTCGATTAAGCAGGCAGGGATCCGCTCCCGCTTTTGGATAAGTTATTTTAAGCCCGGAAACTATATGTATGAAGTTATGGTGTTGCTGCTGCCGCATAATGTCCGGCAATAGACGGTGTTAAATGTCCAAAAGTTGACGGTTTGAGTGTCCGGAAACATTACCTCCTGGAGGGTAGGGGGCATCAACTTAATTCTCCCTGTATAATAAGCTCCATCACATGATCATAAGTAATGTTCCGAATAATTTGTGCTCCTTATATCAGGTAATGGGTACAAATCTTATTAACTATTCGGGCGGCTCCTCTCGAAAATTTAAATATCTCATCAATTGCATTTTAATGTCAGCAGGAAAGATTCTTCAAGTAACCAGCCAAGGTATGAGCAAAAGCGGCACAAGCTGCCAGTAGCATATTGATTAAATATATTTGTACCGCCGCAATAGCTTGTATAATTTTCATCCATTAAGTGAATTCTTG
>JAAYIU010000130.1 GCA_012523265.1 Bacteroidales bacterium
GAAGCATAAAGGCGAGCCGGCGTTCGATGGTAAAATATTCGAAGAAAGTATGTTCGTCGATCCATTGCCATTTTATCACGTCGAGATTTTTCTCGCGTGTGGTGATGGTATCGCTTTGCCATGCAGTAAGGATTTTGTCGATTTCTGCAAAATCCTGCGTCAGTCCAAAGTCGCGGGCGTTGCTGCGCGGGATGCTTCGCGTCACTACATTATCACCGATGAGTTGATTGGCTGGCGGCATTTTGTGTTCGCGCAGGGCAAGCGCTGTGGTAACGTTGGTAAAATCGAGCAAAAAGCTGTAGTAGGTGCGCAGAAAATCGTTGTTGAGCGAGAGCAGATATTCATAAAAATATGTGTCGAGAACCGTTTCCCAGGGCATCTCGTCGTTGTCGCGTTCGCCACTCTTAAACTTGTCGATAAAACTGCGCATGTATTCCGGAATCCTGTCGTCGGTTTTGCGGATCTCTTCTTCGAGTAGCTCGCTGCTATAATTGCCCAGTTCCTGCCAGGGTTTATCTTTTTTGAGCAGCAAATTGAGCAGGTTTTGATTATCGTATTTTAAAAACAGCACCTCCATCAGCGCATAGTCCTTCCGATGCAGCGTCTTGCGAAACTCCTCTTTAAAAGTCTTTACTGACACCTTGGCTCTGTTCTCGTCGAGAAAAAGATCAGGAAGTCCGGCAACCTCGTAATAATAGTGACGTTTGAAAAGCATGCTGTTAGTTTTCGGCAAAAAATTTACGGGTTCGTGGACGGAGGTATTGATTAAAAAATAATTTAAAATCCTCATCGGTGAAGCTTATCTTGTAGCTTCCATCTTTGGGGCCGAGCTTAAAGCCGCTTTTGATGCCTTCTTCAAAGTCGATCTCCACACCTTCTTTAACCTTTTCGGCCAACTGCTTGCTCAGGATGCCTTCGAGTTTTTTGTGGTCGTCTTCCGACATAAAAACCGTGAGGTCTTTGCCGTGCTTCTCAATTTTATCCCAGTTGTCGGCCATTTTGAGCAGGAGCTCCTTCACAAAGTCTTTGTCATCAAAAGTCTGATCTACGGCTTGGTTCACGGCTTTATCTACCAGCAGGTCGGTAATGCGTTGTTTGATGCCGGTAACAGCCTGCCGGGTGGTCATCTGCAGCTCCGAGTCGGTATTTTTTTTCAGCTCTTCGGCAGCTTGACGGGCGTCGGCCATAATTTTTTCAGCGTCGGCACGTGCTGTTTTTAGTATCTCTTCCGATTCTTTTTTGGCTTTAGCCACAATTTCGGCTGCTTCCTTTTTTCCTTTTTCGACGCCTTCGTCGTAAATCCGGGTAGTTAGTTCCTGCAGTTTGTCGTTCATATTTTTTATGCTAATATTTGCGTTGCACATTGCTGTTTAAGGCCGCAAAGATAAATGTTTTATAACACCGATTATTGTACAAAATTTCAAAATGAAGGAATCACAAAAGTAAGTGCAGCAAAATAAAACTGAATGGACTGGCCTAATTAACACGTGCTTAAAACAAAAATATTTATCAACGCTCTGTAAGCAATTGAAAGAGCTGATAACAGGCTGTAACGTGGCATTTAACGTTAGTGATGGCAAGCAGTGTTTGATAACTTTACACATATCCCCTGCATGAACCTGGCGGCTAATCACCTATTTTTGCCCCCAACCCAAAAAACAACAAACTATGACCACAGTAGAATATAGTGATGATCTGGTACGCTCGCTCGATTGGAACGAGCATATACAAACGCGCCCCGGCATGTACATCGGCAAGCTGGGCGACGGCTCCTCACAGGACGATGGCATTTATGTATTAATAAAAGAGATCCTCGACAACTCCATCGACGAATTTGTGATGGGCAACGGGCGCCGCATCGACGTGCTCATCGACGAGCGCAAAGTGAGCATCCGCGACTACGGACGGGGCATTCCACTGGGCAAAGTGGTGGATTGTGTAGCAAAAATCAACACCGGCGCAAAATACGACAGCAAAGTTTTTAAGAAATCCGTAGGGCTGAATGGCGTAGGTGCAAAAGCGGTCAATGCGCTATCGTCGTTGTTTGTGGCGCAATCCATCCGCGATGGTAAAACCAAAATAGTAGAATTCAGCGGCGGCGTAAAAATGCGCGAAGAGCCACTTGCCGACACTACCGAGCGCAACGGCACCCTCATCACCTTTGTGCCCGACACCCAATATTTTGGCAACTTCCACTTTATTCCTGAATACGTCGAAAAACTCCTTTGGAACTACGTTTTCCTCAACAACGGGCTGAGCATTTATTACAATGGCGAACGATTTTTTGCCAAAAACGGACTGCACGATCTTTTGGAACGCAACATCAATGGTGGCGCTTTGTATCCCATTATCCATCTCAAAGAGGACGATCTGGAGTTTGCCTTCACGCACATGAGCAACCAGTACGGCGAAGAGTATCATTCGTTTGTAAACGGCCAGAATACCACGCAGGGCGGCACCCACCAGGCCGCTTTCCGCGAAGCCATCGTAAAAACCATGCGCGAGTTCTACAAAAAAGACTTCGAGCCGGGCGACGTGCGCGCTTCCATTGTGGTGGCGCTAAGCATCAAAGTGCAGGAGCCGGTGTTTGAATCGCAAACCAAGACAAAACTTGGCTCGCAATATCTGGAACCCGACGGACAAACCATCCGCAACTACGTGATGGATATCGTCAAGCGCAATCTCGACAACTATCTGCACATGAACCCCGCTGTTGCCGATGCCATCTATCAGAAAATCCTCAGCAGCGAGAAAGAACGCAAAGACATCGCAGGCATCAAAAAGCTGGCGCGGGAGAGCGTGAAAAAGGCCAGCCTGCACAACAAAAAGCTGCGCGACTGCCGCGTGCACTACAACCAAAACCACGACCGACGCCTCGAGACCACGCTCTTTATCACCGAGGGCGATTCGGCCAGCGGCTCCATTACCAAAAGCCGCGACGTGAACACCCAGGCGGTGTTCTCGCTCAAAGGCAAGCCGCTCAACTCCTACGGCATGACCAAAAAGATCGTTTACCAAAACGAAGAGTTTAACCTGCTGCAGGCAGCGCTCAACATCGACGAAGACCTCGAAAACCTGCGCTACAACAACATCGTCGTCGCCACCGATGCCGACGTGGACGGCATGCACATCCGCCTGCTGCTGCTCACCTTTTTCCTGCAGTTTTATCCCGACGTGGTGAAATCCGGCCATCTGTACATATTGCAAACACCACTTTTCAGGGTGCGCAACAAGAAAGAAACCATCTATTGCTACTCGGAAGAGGAGCGCGTGCAGGCGCTCAAAAAACTTGGTGCAAATCCCGAGATCACCCGCTTTAAAGGGCTGGGTGAGATTTCGCCCGACGAGTTCAAACATTTCATTGGCAGCTCTATGCGCCTCGACCCGGTGATACTTAAAAAAGGGCAGCCGCTGGGCGACATGCTCTCGTTTTACATGGGAAAAAATACCCCCGACCGGCAGGGATTTATCATCGACAACCTGAAATACGAGGAGGTGATGTAGGAAGCAGGGCGCGGGGCGCAGGGCGCAGGGAAACGCTGCACCCCTACTCTACCACAATCTTTTTAGCAGGGCGCGGGGCGCAGGGCGCAAGGAAACGCTGCATCCCTACTCTACAACAAGCTTTTCAGCAGTGCGCGGGGCGCAGGGCGCAAGGA
>JAAYIU010000160.1 GCA_012523265.1 Bacteroidales bacterium
AATAGCCGGTGTAAACTCTCTGTGAACTTTGTGAAATAACTCCGTGCCCTCTGTGGTTTTTCTTAAAATTGAATTCGTGTTCATTCGCCTGATTCGTTTGAATTCGCGGATGCTTTTGACTGTCCGCTAATTTCCGCCAACGGAGCAAATTATCGCTAATTTTTTTTTAACCGCAGAGAACGCGGAGAAGACGCAGAGAACGCGGAGAAATATCTCTGTGAACTCTGTGAAAAAACTCCGTGTCCTCTGTGGTTTTTCTTAAAATTGAATTCGTGTGAATTCGCCTGATTCGTGTGAATTCGCGGATGCTTTTGACTGTCCGCTAATTTCCGCCAACGGAGCGAATTATCGCTAATTTTTTTTAACCGCAGAGAACGCAGAGAAGACGCAAAGAACGCGGAGAAATATCTCTGTGAACTCTGTGAAAAACTTTATGAACTCTGTGGTTATTAAAAAAAATGAAATGTCGTAAAGACATATTCGCCTAAAGCTCCCATCCAAACGTTGCCTGCACCACATAATCGGTTTCGGATGCGCCTGCAACGGGTCGGTTGTCGTAGTTGAAAGTGGTGCCCGCCTTTACAAAAAAATCGAGCGGAAGATTGTATTTCACATCAAACTTAAAATCGCCACGGATACGCCCCTGCTCGGTAATACCCGGATAAACAATCAATATGGTGTGAATGCTCACGTCGCCGACATTGAACATGTTCAGGTCGGCGGCGCTGTAACCTTCGGCGCTGTTGCGCGTGCCCAGGTCGGCTTTGGTATAGGTCTCGTTGTTCCAGGCAACGCCTGCCGCCAGGGTAAGCGTGGTACGATTGGTATGAATAAGATATTTACCCACACCACCCGAGGCTGTAACGCGCAGCTTTAGGCTTTGCTCATCATTTTGCAAAAAATCCGACGAGGCGAGCACAAACCAATCTTTGGGCAGGAAGTATTGCACACCAAGCGTTGCATCCGTTCGTCGCACATTATCTACATCTTTCTGCGAACTGCGCACTATATTAAAACTCGTTTTGTAATTCCATCGTTCGGCGTTGTAGCCAAAATTGCTGCGGATGGTAAATTGTTGCTGGTTGTTGGCTTTCGCCAAATTATACCCCACGCTAAGGGAGGCATCGAAGCGACTGCGGAAATCTTTTTTGACCGGGCGAATATACACAACCTTCTCAACAGGGAGGAGCACCAACTCACTGCCGCTGCCCAACAGCACGTGATCATGGTTTGTGGAGTCGGTGTTGATGGAACCAGAATAGCGCTTGCCCGAAGCATCGGTAACCAGAAATATTCGGTCGCTATACACTTCGGCCACCTCCTGCCACTTTATTTTAAAATCGCTGCTTGAGTAGCCGGTAGAAAACACCAACACATTGCGATCCAACGACTTGATCTCGCCCTGAAGCGTTTCGCCATTTTTCATCACCAGCGAATCGGCGGCAGCAAAAACCGGTAAGGTTGTTATTATTAAAAAAAAGAAAGTGATGAGGGTGGTGAGGGTAATCTCTTTTTTTAAAATTCCAATATCCATTCTTCAAAAATATTTCCTGATAAACAACCCCAACAACGCCCCCAGCGCTTTGTTTACGGCTATTTTGAAATATTTGCGAAAAGCGACCAGCGCGGCTGCCGATACCGACGTAATGACAAGATTCAACACCACCCGTTCGGGATTAGCACAAAACGAGCCCGCGGCGATGAGGGCCACAATCAAAATCCCGATGAGCCTCACAAAATTGTTTAGCCCCGCCATGTCGCGATTGATTTTGGTAATATGTTTCCGGAAATCCTCATCCGAAAAATCCTCCATCTGCCGTCCTTGCGTAAGAATGAAAAAACACAGAAAATCCCCTTGCAGATAAAAAGTAGTTTGCAAAGCCAGAGCTTTATCAGCACACTCGGTGTTCCAGCGGTAATAGCCACGGCTGAACAGGCTCCTCACAAAAGGGAAATAATCGAACCTAAACATCCTTCTTCGAAAATTTGCTACTCACAATATCCTTCACCACATTGATGATTCCCTGCCAGTATTTAAGTGCCATATTGGTGTGCTTGTCGTGCGCATCGAGAACCACCTGCCGGGGATTGCCGGCAAAGTCTTGTTCTATGCGGGTGATGATATCGCCATCGATACCGATGCGCGTCTGCATCACGATGCGCTCGGTGCCCAGATCGAAAATACGGGTTATCATCACCTTGTCGCGCTCGTTGATTTTTATTTTGAAATCAGCGCATTGATCCATATTCACGGTGTAGATGTTAGCGCCGGCAGCAAGGTTTTTGCTTTGCGCAAAAGGCATGTCGTTGGTACGCGAACGCAGATAATTGCAAAACGACTTCATGCGGATGATGATCACATAGTCTTTTTCTAAAATACGGATATGGTTCAGGGCCATGTAATTATCTATCGCGTCCAAATCCTGGTAGAGCTGCTCATAGGATTTGATGTCGGCGCAGCGTATCGAGAAATCCCGTTCCTTTACCCGAAAATCCAGCGGCAGATCGTTGCGCTGGAGGATGGTAGCAAATTTTTCGATGTAATCTTTCAGCAACACCTGCAGCTTCTCTTCGATTGTGTCGGGCTGCGGCGTCGAAGTCATCCCTTTTTTTATGATGGTGTTGATCTCGATATGCGTCAGATCGTCGAGCAACTTACCCATCACACTTTTTTTGTCGTCGCTCATGGCGTGGCCTTCTCGTTGTACATGCCGCGCAGCGTAGCAATGATGGAAGCCAGCGCCTGCATATTGCCCTCAATAATTTCATGGCCGCGTGCCTCGCGCAACTGATGAAACTTTACCAGCTCGGGATACTTCTGGTAAAACTTCTCAGTGATTTGGGTGGTAATGTCGCCGTCGAGCAAATCTATTTTGCTGATGATGCCTTCTATTTCCTGGCCCGCGGTGAAGTCGATTTCGTTTTTCTGATTTACCTCAAGCCGTCCCATCACCGTCTGTATCCTGAGCTGGGTGAGGTCGAGGATACCATTTTCGATCTTTTGTAGAATCTCTTCAATTTTTGTCATAATATTGATTTTTTTGATGAATAGAGCACAAACTTCGAATAAATTACAAATTACAAAGCACAAGTTCCAAATAAATTACAAATTACAAAGCACAAGTTCCGAATAAATTACAAATTACAAAGCACAAGTTCCAAATAAGTTCCAACCGTCGGTAACCGGTGTAAACAATCTCAAATTCTCAAATTACAATCAAATTACAAATTAGAAAGCACAAGTTCCAAATAAGTTCCAACCGTCGGTAGCCGGTGTAAAACAATCACAAATTTCAAAACTCAACCCTCCGGGCAACCTCGTCTGTGGCGCCCTTCGCCCTGCGCCCTGCATTTACACCGGCTACCGACGGTTGATTTATTGATTTTTGGGATTTCCATTATCCTTTATCGCTGAAAGATGTTCTCGATGAGCGTTTTGGTTTCTTCGCCGTACACGCCATCCTGTTCTATACCTTCGTCTTTCTGCAATTTTTTGAGCTGCTCCGCTGTGCGTGGGCCAAATACGCCGTCGGTGGCGCCGCACTGGTAGCCCAGCTCGTTGAGCACGCGCTGCAGCTTCACTACTTCTTGTCCGTGGCTGCCTGTTTGCAATGGCGGAGTGCCTGCGGGTATTTCTATGTTTCCCTCGCTGCTCAGGCGGCGGAAGCCAAGCACTTTTTGTGCGTCGAAGCCCTGAATGCTTACGCTGTCTTTTTGATTTCCGCCCAGGGTAAACACCTGTTTCTGGTCGCGGCTAAAGCCAACGAAAATGCCCACATGGCCTTTCCACGACTGCGGACTTTCGCGCCAAAAAATCACTATGTCGCCCGGGCGCGGATCATCAACAGGCATACCCACGCTGAGCCAGCTTTGTGCGTTGGCTTTGTTGGTGCGCTGCAGGCCGGCTTTCATGCTGCACCAGTTTACAAAAATGCTGCACCACGGGGTTTCGTCGTCGCTGATGGCTTTGAAACCCGCCTCCTGCGCATATTTTACAATTTGGGGCGTATGCCCGGCGCCTTTGGTTTCCTTCACCCCTATTTCCGAAGCTGCTATCTGAAATAAATCTTTCATAATGTTGAGGTCTTTAAAATGTTCCGATCCTGGCTGCGAATCTGAATACTGTCCCAAACGATTTGGGATCAATGCATTGCTTTTTTAAAAAAATAAAAGTATAGAAATTTTGAAAGACAGGAAAAAATTAACGAAACATTATCATTTCAAACCAAAAACGATTTTTGATTTACGATTTTTGATTTACGATTGATGAATTACGAATGTTGATTGAAGATGCAAGTATCGAAAAACTTTTTCTACTGTCATTCAGAAAGATTATTTTTCCTACTTTAGCGCAATGAAACGCCTGCCACTCATATTGGTTTGTTTTTTCGGCTGCCGCGCTGCTTCCACCGGCGGCATCAGCGATGATATCCGCGGCTTTACCGGCCACCTTCGGCAGCCGTTTGGTTTGCTGAGAGCAGCAGGCCAATTACGGATGCCAATCCCGCAAAGGAACAATTGCGCAAAGCACCTGGACGAGTTTGGGCTGATAATGATGTTGAGCGAAGCTGCCTGCCCCGACCAGGCACGAAAAAAAACACAATATTTTTATGTCATGGTTGATGGTGTAGAAATCTTGAGGGAAACAAAATACTTTCTTGGCAAGTACGAAATAGAAATAGACGATGCCGGTAATGAGCGCAAATTGCACTACATTAGTGCGGGTGATGGCGTTTTCGCGATAGTTGAAAAAGTTAATCAGGCTGATGCACAAATCCATTACATCCACAAAAACTACCT
>JAAYIU010000221.1 GCA_012523265.1 Bacteroidales bacterium
AGGGCGATGCTCTTTTTATAGAGAACTCTCCACGCGAAAGCATTTATCTCATCAGCAGCGGACAGGTGGAATTGCTCAAAACCACCGACGAGAACCACGAGAAGCGTCTGGTAGTTTTTGGCCCGTCCGATTTTCTGGGCGAAGGTTCACTCACCGACGATTCGCCACATTCTACCTCTGCAAGGGCGCTGATGGCTACAGAGGTTTATACCGTCCACAAAGATTTTTTTGCCGAGCATGGCACTATCGCGCTTAAGATATTTTCTAATATTGCCCGCGTTATCTCACGGCGTATGCGGCAGGCCAATGCCCACGTGGTAAACTCAGCGGCACAATACGAATCAGGCCGCACCCGCACCGAACACGATTTGCTTGGCGAACGCGAAGTGCCTTACGAAGCCTACTATGGTGTGCAGACACTGCGCGCACTCGAGAATTTCCACATCAGTGGCGTTACGCTCAACTTCTACCACCGTCTGGTGGAAGCCCTGGCCATGGTAAAGCTGGGCGCTGCCCGCACCAACTTCGACCTGGGGCTGCTCGAAGCTCCTGTAACCAAAGCCATCGAACAGGCGTGCCGCGAAATTATGAACGGCAGATTTATCTACCATTTTGCCGTGGATACCATGCAGGGCGGCGCCGGAACCTCCACCAACATGAATGCTAACGAGGTGATCGCTAACCGTGCGCTGGAAATCATGGGCTACGAAAAAGGCCAGTACGAGTATTGCCATCCCAACAACCACGTCAACCTTTCTCAATCCACTAACGATGCTTATCCTACTGCCGTAAAAATTGCACTCATCAACAGCAACAAGCGGCTGGTAAATGTGCTGATGAATCTCATCGCCTCTTTCCGTAAAAAGTCGCGGGAGTTTGCACACGTCATCAAGATGGGACGTACGCAGTTGCAGGACGCTGTGCCCATGACTTTGGGGCAGGCTTTTGAAGCTTATGCTGCTACGCTCGAAGAAGAGATAGGCAGGTTGGATCAGAATGCGCGTCTTTTCCTGGAAGTAAACATGGGCGCTACCGCTATTGGAACCGGCATCAACAGCGACCCGGAATACAGCGATAAGGTTATCGTTCATCTTCGTGAAATTACTGGCCTGGATCTAGAACTGGCCGAAAACCTGGTGGAAGCCACACAGGATACCGGCGCTTTTGTGATGTACTCCTCAGCCGTAAAACGCCTGGCGGTAAAACTCTCTAAGATTTCAAACGACCTGCGCTTGCTTTCTTCAGGCCCCCGTGCCGGCCTCAACGAAATTAACCTGCCACCCATGCAGCCCGGCAGCTCTATCATGCCCGGCAAAGTAAACCCGGTAATTCCGGAAGTAGTCAATCAGATAGCTTTTAAAGTAATTGGCAACGACCTCACCGTAACACTGGCAGCAGAAGCCGGTCAGCTCGAACTCAACGTGATGGAGCCGGTGATTGTACACAGCATTTTCGAATCTATCGAGATGCTCAAAAACGGAATGAACACCTTTATGTATCGGTGCATCAACGGCATTACTGCCAACGAAGCACACTGTCGCCAAATGGTCGAAAACAGTATTGGCCTGGTGACGGCGCTGGTACCGTTTTTAGGTTACGACGTCGCTAACAAGCTGGCAAAAGATGCCCTCGACAGTGGGAAAAGTGTCTATAATCTGGTGCTCGAACAAAGTCTGATGACCAAAGACGAGCTTGAGACGATGCTCAACCCGGAAAATATGCTCCGTCCGCAAAAAATGAAACGGTAGGAAACCGCTGTAAGCCAGGCGATCAGATAGATTCGGGTTTTAATTTTAGAAATTTTAGGAGATTTTTCTTTGTTGTTCTTACAAAAAGGGGATCTTTGCGCCTTCTTAAAAAAATATTTTTTCAAAAATCAAATCTATTAATTTAAAAAAGGAGTATTAAGTATGAAAAAGTTTCTTGCATTAATTCTGATTGCTGGCTTCATGTCGAGCTGCGCTTTCACCTCGGCACCGCTGATGGGTGGATTGTACACCGATATTAAAGCTCCGTTGGCAGTAACCTCCAACACCGGATCGACAAAAGTAGGTACCGCTAAAGCAGCCTCTATCTTGGGTATCGTTGCCACCGGCGACGCCAGCATCGAGGCAGCTGCCCGTTCGGCAGGTATCACCAAAATTCATCATGTCGATTATCAGGCTACCAGCATTATTGGCATTTACGCCACGTTTACCGTAATGGTTTATGGCGAATAGTTTTTTTACTATTGCTAAAATTAATTTTTATAAAAATGGGAGAGCGCTTCTTGTAAGGGTTTCTCCCATTTTTCTTTTATTAAAAAGATATGTTACAAAAAATTATCCGGTTATCGATAATATTCATACTGATGGTCATGGTATTGCCGGAGGCTTCAGGGCAGAAATTAGAAAAATACTACACCCATCGTACCCAGGAAGAAGGCGATCTCTATTTTTTGTATCCCAATACAGATTTTAAAAACAGCGATGATCACAGCCAGTTTGCGTTCGATATTACCTATCGGCCAGATACCGACAGTACCTTTTTCAACTTTACCTATTTCACCCTACAACCTGCCCAGGCCGACTCACTCCTGTTGACAGCCGGTGAAAAACATGCTGCTGCCCCGACTGCAAAATTGTACATGGATTTTAAAAAGAAACGCTGGGTGCACCGCTACAGCGCTGATGTCGATTATGGGGAGCTTAGCGCTGTATTTCAATCTGCAACGGCGCCTTCCATTACCGTTTTTACGGGCGGAAAACCATTAACATTCGTAGTGAAGCAAAGCAAATGGGAAAAATACCACGCAGCACTCGAAAAGATTTTCTACATTATTTCAGAAAATGCCAATGCGGATTCCCGCTGACAGATTTACAAAAGCCAACCTATCTTTGAAAACTTGTTTTTTTGAAGAAAAATGAAAACCAAACCTAATCATTGGCGTCATCAGCGGTACAAAACCGCCCGCGGAACGGCCACCTTCAGCATAACGCTGGTGCTGTTTGTGCTTGGGTTGTCGGCAATGTTGGTCGTGCATGCACACCAAATCACCGACTACGCGCGCCGGCATATTGGCATCAAAGTAATGCTGAAAGAAAATTCCACACAAGAGCAAGCCATGCAGTGGATGAATATTTTGGAACAAAACCCCATGATTGCCCGTGTTCGTTACATCTCGCGCGACGAAGCTGCGCAGGAACTGCAGAAGGAGCTGGGCGAGGATTTCACGGAATTTCTGGGATACAACCCGCTTCCGGGTTCCGTTGAGGTGTTTCTGACGGCAAATTATTTTCAGCCCGACAGCACCCGCAAGGTAATGGCGTACCTGCAAGGTTTCAGCCTGGCAGATGAAGTTTATTACCAGCATGCGTTGCTCGACAAAGTGACCCACAACATCCGCCGCATTACCACTTTCACCTTATTCTTCAGCGCATTGCTCATCATCATCAGCGTGATGCTCATCTACAACACTGTGCGTCTTGCTGTGTATGCCCGCCGTATGATTATAAAAAGCATGCTCCTCGTGGGAGCTACAGGTGCATTTATCCGTGCGCCATTCTTGCGCAGCGGTCTGTTGCAGGGAGCTGTGGGGGGCGGAGTTGCCTGCGGGCTGTTGGTTGCCTTGCTGGCGGCTTCGAATGCCTGGTATCCCGAAACAGCACAATTTATCGACCCGGTTGCCGTGGCGATCATCTGTGCTTGTACTATCCTCTTCGGACTGCTGATTTCAGGCTTTTCCAACTATTTGGCAGTGAAAAAATACGTAAAGGTAAGGTCAGAAGATTTATATTGATAATTTTGCAGCAAATCTTGTAAAGCATGAAAACAGATAAAAAGAAAACCAAAGTTGTAAAATACCCCGTCAACCCTCCGGCTGACCTTCCTGTGGAGGAGCGCCGTAATTTTGCCTTCGACCGAAACAACTACAAATGGCTGCTCATAGGCATGGCCTTTCTACTGGTGGGCTATCTGCTGATGATTGGTGGTGGCAGCGACGACCCCGACGTTTTCAACTACAACATGTTTAACTTTCAGCGGCTTACTTTATCACCTATCTTGCTGATGATCGGCTATCTGCTGGGCATTTATGCCATCATGAAAAAGCCGCGCAACATCACAGAATAATTACCAGGTGCTATGTCGTGGATAGAAGCTTTACTGCTGGGTTTGCTCCAGGGGCTTACCGAATTTTTGCCCGTGAGCAGCAGCGGACACCTTGAGCTGGGAAAAGCCCTGATGGGTATCCAGGTAAAAGATAGCCTGGTGTTTACCGTGGTGGTGCACGGCGCCACCGTGATGAGTACCATTGTAATTTTTTATAAAGAGATATTTTCTTTGATAAAAGGATTTTTCCGATTCCGGTGGAACGATGAAACACAATATCTCACCAAAATCGCCATCTCACTTATCCCCATCGCCATCGTAGGTTTGTTTTTTAAAGATCAGGTGGAGACGCTTTTCGATGGCAATCTGGTATTTGTAGGGGCTATGCTTCTGCTCACAGCCGCTATACTTGCCTTGACCTATTTCAAGAAATTCAACAACCGGGCAATCGGGTATCTCGATGCGTTTATCATTGGCCTGGCGCAGGCTGCCGCAGTAATGCCCGGACTTTCACGCTCCGGCAGCACCATCGCCACAGGACTGCTGCTTGGAAACAAGCGCGAGGAGATGGCAAAGTTTTCTTTTCTCATGGTTCTGATACCCATCATCGGTGCCAACCTGAAAGATATTGCCGATGGCCAGATGTTGAGCAACGAATCCATTGGCTGGTTGCCGCTGCTGGTCGGATTTTTCGCCGCCTTTATCACAGGTCTTTTGGCCATCCGCTGGATGCTGAGGATAGTGAGTAAAGGCAAACTCATCTATTTCGCTATCTACTGTTTCATCGTAGGCATGCTTGCGATCATACTTTCGTAAATCAATGATTTTTAAAAATAACATCCCACGGCCTCCCGACTTCGTCACCGGAGAGGTCATTCTCATCAATAAACAATTGCGATGGACCTCCTTTGATATTGTAAACAGCCTGCGCATATTTTTGAAGTACAACTATGGCCATCGCAAATTGAAAATAGGCCACGCCGGTACCCTCGATCCACTGGCCACAGGGCTAGTGATTGTTTGCACCGGACGCAAAACCAAAGAGATAGATCAATACCAGGCACAGCAAAAAACCTACACCGGAAGTCTGATGCTCGGGCAAACTACGCCCAGTTTTGATTTGGAAACGGAGCCTGACCAGACTTTCGATACACAGCACATCACCCCGGCGATGATTCATGAGACAGCGCAGAAGTTCACCGGCGTCATCAGCCAGCAGCCGCCTGTGTTTTCGGCCATCAAAATCGACGGCAAGAAAGCCTACGATTATGCCCGCGCCAACAAGCCCGTGAAGATGCGTGAGCGGGAGGTAGAGATTTTTAGATTTAATATTACAAAAATAGAGATGCCGCAGGTGTGGTTTGAGGTGGAGTGCAGCAAAGGAACCTACATCCGGTCGTTGGCAAATGATTTTGGAAAAGCGCTGGGCAGCGGCGCCTATCTCGCCTCACTGTGCCGCACCGCCATTGGCGATTATCGCAACGACGATGCCCTGACGGTGGAAGAGTTTAAAACAATTTTTGGTAAAAATGAAACGGTTACCATGTAGATTTGCATGGCCGCGCGTCCAATTAATTCCGGTATGTTAATGAACAACAGTTGGATTTTTGATTTTTTGTTATTGGAATTTATTTGGAATTTTCCCTACTGTCATTTGGAATTTATTAATTTTCATTAAGATTTCCCCGCCACCACAATCACAAATTCACCTTTTACAATCCCCGTTGTAAAATGGTCGATAAGGCTACCGATCGATCCCCTGATAGTCTCTTCATAAATCTTTGTCAGCTCCCGCGACACAGAAGCCTCACGCTCTGCGCCACAGTGCTCGGCCAGTTGGTGGAGCGTTTTGAGCAGCCTGTGCGGCGATTCGTACAGGATAAAAGTATACGGCACGTGAGCCAAAAACTCCAGCTTTGTCCGGCGTCCTTTTTTGTGTGGCAGGAAGCCTTCAAAAACAAACCGGTCGGCGGGCAGGCCGGAGACCACCAGCGCCGGCACAAAAGCCGTGGCGCCTGGCAGACACTCCACTGCCACGCCTATCCGAATGCACTCGCGCACCAGCAGAAACCCAGGATCGGAAATAGCAGGCGTACCTGCATCGCTCAGCAGCGCTGCCGTGGCTCCGCCAGCCAGACGCATGGCAATATTTTCGAATACCTTATGCTCGTTGTGCTGATGGTAAGCCGTGAAAGGTTTGCTAATGCCGTGATGCTTCAGCAGCACGCCCGAAGTGCGCGTATCTTCGGCAAGCACAAAATCTACTTCCTGCAGTACGCGCAACGCACGAAGCGTGATGTCGTCGAGGTTGCCGATGGGAGTGGGGACAAGATAAAGTCGGGACATAAGCCGCTGTGATTTTTTATAAGATTATCAGTTGAATTGCGTTTGATACTTTTGCAAAAGTAAAAATTCAACCCATAGATACGTTTAAGTAATGTCAAGGTTCAAATATAAAATCACAATTTATCTCCCTTTACTCTTTGCTGTGGTACTCATAGCAGGCATTTTGGCCGGCATCCGCCTGGCGCCCAAAAGTTCGGCCGGCAACAAAGTTTATTCTATCAACTTGTCGGGTTACAACAAAATCAGCGACATCCTCACGCTCATCAACCGCGACTATGTGGACACCGTAAAAATTGATGAGGTTCAGGAAGAGGCCATCACCGACATCCTCGCTAAGCTTGACCCGCACTCACAGTATATCCCCGCCAAGGATTTCGATTTGGTAAACGAGCAGCTCGAAGGAAATTTCGAAGGCATCGGTGTGCAATTCCGAATAGAAAAAGATACGGTGATGGTGATCTCGCCGATTGCCGGTGGTCCCAGCGAAAAAGCCGGCATCCGTGCCGGCGACCGCATCGTCATTGTGGAAGGCGACACCATTGCCGGTGTGGGCATCGCCAACGAAGAGGTGATGAAAGCACTCAAAGGACCGCGCGGCACCAAAGTCAACATCCGTGTGTTTCGGCGTTATGAACCTGAGTTGCTCGATTTTACGCTTACGCGAAATGTCATCCCTACTTATAGCGTCGACATCGCCTACATGGTCGACGACTCAACAGGCTATGTGAAGGTGAATAAGTTTTCGGCAACAACACACGAGGAGCTTACCAGTGCTTTACGCAAATTAAAAGAGCAGGGCATGCACCAGCTTATCCTCGACCTGCGCAACAATACCGGTGGCTACCTGCAGGCAGCTATCATGGTGGCCGACGAGTTTCTGAAAGATGATGAGCTGATCGTTTACACCGAAGGAAAGAGCCGTCCGCGCAATTATGCTTACGCCACCGCCCGCGGCAACTTCGAGGACGAAGAGCTTATCATCCTCATCGACGAAGGCTCTGCCTCGGCCAGCGAAATTGTTGCCGGCGCCATACAGGACAACGACCGCGGCACCATCATGGGACGCCGATCCTTTGGCAAAGGTCTCGTGCAGGAGCCGATGAATCTTTACGACGGATCGGCCATTCGCCTCACCGTGGCGCGTTATTACACCCCCACAGGGCGCTGTATCCAGAAACCCTACGATAATGGCAAAGAAGATTATTATAAAGAATTTCATAATCGGTTTGTAAATGGCGAAGTTTTACATGCCGACAGCATCCATTTTAGCGATTCGCTCAAATATGTAACCCCCGGTGGGAAAGTGGTTTATGGCGGCGGTGGCATCATGCCCGACATATTTGTTCCCGTCGAAACGGGCGAAAACCTGGCCTACTACAACCGGCTCATCAACAAAGGCGTCATTTACGATTTTGCTTTCGATTATACCGATACCCATCGGCAGGCATTGCAACGCTTTGCCGATGCTAAGGCTTTCGACCAGGGCTTTCGCATCGATGAGCAGCTTTTGCTGGAGTTTATCGATTATGCCGATGCCCACGGCGTAAAACGTGATGCAGAAGGTATTGCTGCCAACCGCGAAACCATCCGTACGCTTCTCAAGGCTTTGATTGCCCGCAATGTACTCGACGATGCAGGGTTTTATCCGATTTATCATCGCATCGACAATACTTTTCAGCAGGCCGTAAAGCAGATGAAGAAAGATCGGAGGAAACAAGTTACGGGTGGCCTCGCTGTAAAATGAGGTTGATTAACTCCGGAGATCTGTTTAACAACTTTTCCATCAAAAAAACATTTTATGTCTTACACCTACGAATACCCCCGTCCGTCGGTTACTGCCGACATTGCTATTTTTAGTAATAATACGGATAACCAAATGATACTTCTGATCCGGCGTGGCAATGAGCCGTTCAAAGGGCAATGGGCGTTGCCGGGAGGATTTATTGAGATGGACGAAACACTCGTAGCTACTGCTGCCCGTGAGCTAAAAGAAGAAACCGGTTTATCTGTTCCGGAGCTTACGCAGTTCCGCACTTATGGCGATCCGGGTCGCGACCCGAGGGGAAGAACCATCGCGGTGGTGTTTTATGGCTTTGCCGATCCCACCAGCGTAAAAGTTGCTGGTGGCGACGATGCTGCCGATGCCCGCTGGTTCCAGGTCGATCAGCTGCCTGCTCTGGCTTTCGATCACGAAAAAATTCTAAAAGAACTTACCGGATACCTTGGCAGCAGATGATCACACTGCAACGCTTCAAACAAAAAAGACAGCCCCATCGCGAAGCTGTCTTTTTATCTTTAAAGAAACCAAAGCCGGAATTACTTCTTCAGATTATGTTTCTCAACAAACGCGTCGATGATTTCCTTCAGGTCGGGCTGGCCGATTTCCTGCAGGTCGTAATGAACGCGCGTGTTGGGTTTTTTAATTTTGATCAGACGATTCAGATCGATCGGCGTGCCAATCACCACCGAATCGCACTCGGTGTTGTTGATGGTAGTTTCGAGGTCTTTGAGTTGCTCCTCACTATATCCCATGGCTGGCAGCAACGTGCCGATATTGGGATAAATCTCAAACGTTTCGCTGAGTTTGCCAACTGTGTAGGGACGCGGGTCGATCATTTCGGCAGCGCCAAATTTGCGGGCGGCTACTGTGCCGGCGCCGATTTTCATCTCGCCATGGGTAAGCGTGGGGCCATCTTCTACAACCAGCACTCTTTTGCCTCTTATAAGCGAAGGGTTGTCGACCCTGATGGGTGATGCTGCATCCACAACAATAGCTTTGGGAGCTACCTTGGCAATGCTTTCGCGTACCGTTTGAATGTCTTCAGCGTCGGCAGTATCCATTTTGTTGATAACAACCACATCGGACAGACGCAGGGTTACCTCGCCAGGATAATAACGCAGCTCGTGACCGGGGCGGTGCGGGTCGACGACGGTGATGTTGAGATCGGGTTTGTAAAACGGGAAGTCGTTGTTGCCGCCATCCCAAAGAACGACGTCGCAGCCATCGGGATCATTCTCAGCAGCATGCAGGATATCTTCATAATCCACACCTGCATAAATCACGTCGCCCCGAACCACATGTGGCTCATACTCTTCCATCTCTTCCACGGTGCACTTGTGTTTGTGCAAGTCGTCGATGGTAGCAAATCGCTGCACTCTTTGTTCGACCAGATTGCCATAGGGCATCGGGTGCCGGATGGCAACTACTTTCAAGCCTTTCTCCATCAGCAGCTCCAGTATGCGACGCGAGGTCTGGCTTTTGCCACAGCCCGTGCGAACAGCTCCCACAGCAATCAGCGGCTTGGTGCTTTTCACCATGGTGTCGGCAGGTCCCAGCAGCATAAAGTTGGCGCCGGAAGCATTTACCAATGCGCTAACCGACATCACCCGTTCGTAAGGAACGTCGCTGTAGGAAAACACACAATAGTCCACCTTTAAATCTTCGATGAGGTTAGGGAGGTCTTCTTCTGCGTAAATTGGGATACCATCCGGGTATAGATTGCCGGCCAGCTCGGTCGGGTACTTCCTTCCGTCGATATCAGGAATCTGAGCGGCTGTAAAAGCCACTACGTTGAATGAGTCGTTTCCACGGTAATAAATGTTGAAGTTGTGGAAATCTCGTCCCGCAGCACCAATAATAATTACATTTTTCTTCATAATTATCTTTCCCTTTATTTTTTAAACTATTAGTTAAGAACTCCATTGTAGAGCGCTGCAAAAGTAAATTTTTAAGGATTTTAACAAGGCTTTTGACAAACTCATTTATTACAAATCCTTGCATTACTTCATAAGTTGTGTTAATTTGGCTATGGCTCGATTCATGCACACAAAATCTATTTCCGGTTGTTAATAGTATATTTGTAATAAATTTAAAAAGACTAAATCATGACAATGCTTAACCTCGACACCACCAAACGCTACACTTACGCCGACTACCTCACCTGGATGGACGACATGCGGCGCGAGCTTTATGATGGGTTTGTTAAGATGATGACTCCCGCGCCCTCAAGAGGTCATCAGAAAATATCGGTACAATTATTAAGACATCTTGTATTATATCTTGACAGGAAAAAGTGCGAAGTTTATCACGCTCCTTCCGACGTGCG
>JAAYIU010000014.1 GCA_012523265.1 Bacteroidales bacterium
GCCACAAACACCGATAGATTTTTTGTAGAAACGTTGCCGGCGGGACTATACCTGCTTCGCAACGCAGAAGGAATGACTTTTAAATTTATTAAAAACTAAACAGCTTCTCAATTAGCAATTTTTAAACATCAGAAAACGAAACAATATGCTACCATTTCAACAAAGGTTATCTAATTTTTTCTACGTCGTTTTGGGGCTTCCTGCCACAGCGATGGGTTTTGGGTTGTCGATACAAATAGCTGTGCTAAGCTGGATATTGCGCACACAGTATGGTCTGGAGATGCACGAAATTGGCATTGTGTGGGCTGCCGGACCTATCGCCGGCATCATCGGGCAACCTATCGTAGGGCTTATCAGCGATGGCACCTGGTTCTGGGGTGGGCGCCGCCGACCGTTCATCTTTATTGGTGGCATCCTGGCGGCGTTGTCGATACTCGCACTGCCACACATCGGGCTGATAAGCGCCACCCTGGGCATCGGCAGCATAGTAGCGGTGGCAACTACCGTGGCGCTCACACTCGACCTTTCCATCAACATCAGCTTTAACCCCACGCGCGCCATCATTGCCGACGTAACGCCCGACGGCGAGCCGCGCACAAAAGGTTACACGTGGATGCAGGCCATCTCCAACTTCTTTGGCGCCGGCGCTTATCTTATTGCTGCACTGGTTGGCAATATGGAACTCATCTACATTGGTGCGGGCGTGGTGTTTTTGTTTTCGGTGGTGCCAATGTTTTTCATCACCGAGCCGCGCGACCTGATAAGCGTAGAAGACAAAGACGTGGAGCCTACCCGTACCGACTGGAAGCAACTCTTCCGCATCTATTTCGCCCACGGCTTTTCGTGGCTCGGCATACAAACGATGTTTATTTACAGTATCGCCTTCTTCGAGCAGCGCTTCAACACCACCGACGAGGTCTATCTTGGCGCGATGATCGGGTGGTCGTTTTTTATCCTGAACGCTGTGGGAGCAATTTTTCCCATTGTATTGCTTGAGCCGTTGTCGCGCCGCATCGGTAAAGTAAAGACACAGGTGCTTTCGGTGGCTTCTATGGCCATTGGATATTTCCTCATCGTGCTGGTGGTGCGCGACACCATCACCATGTATCTCATCTTTGTGCTGCTCAGTCTGGGTTGGGCTGCCGTGGTGAGCCTGCCTTTTGCTATCATGAGCGAAAAAGTTAACAAGGTGAGGATGGGATTTTTTATGGGAATATTCAATCTGTCGGTGGTGCTGCCGCAACTGGTAGCCAGTCTTGTGCTGGGATTTTTCATTCAGAGCGCCGCCGACAAAACCATTATTTATCTCATCAGCGGCATTTCGTTGGCCATCTCGGCAGTGCTGTGGCTGTTGGTAAAGGAAAAGAGCGCACACGAGGACATTACGATTGACGAATTTTGATTTACGATTGACGAATTACGATTGACGAATTTGAATTTTAAAGAAATTTGGTTTTAATAAAATGAAAAACAGCGATAAAAAATTCACGTTGGTGCAGGCAAAACCCTATCTGTTTCTGCTGCTATTTTTTGTAGCTATCTTTTTCATCTTCCGCTTTTCGCGAACGCTGGTACCCGAAAGCAGTTACGCCCGGCTTATCTATCAGTCGCACCAGATCGCCGACGGGCGTTTGTATATTGAAACCGACAAAGGCACCTTCCGCATCAGCCTGCCACAGCCCGACGTGGCGGAGGTGATTTTTCACAACCAAGAACTTCCATTCATCGACAGCTCACATGCTGTGCTTTCCTCTGTTCATTTCACTTCCGTAAATTTTACCTCCGACGACCGGCAAATAATTTTTGGATCGAAAGAAATGCAGGTGGTGATCGATAAATCCCCGCTTCGTTTTACTTACGTTAATGTCGCGGATACTTTATTAACGAGCTATCGGCCTTTTTTTGATCATGACACTTTGCGTGGATTTTCGTTTACCCTCCAACCCGACGAACACTTCTATGGCGCCGGCTTCAGAACCACCGCTTTCGACCTGCGCGATCAGCATCTGGAACTTTACAATCAGGCACATTATGGCTACAGCCTGGATGCTCCCAACCTGAATTTCTCCGTGCCTTTTGTCGTTTCCTCCGCGGGTTACGGGCTGCTGTTTGATAATCCCGAAAAGGGAATCCTTGACCTTGATAAGATGCAGGCCAACGTTTTGACTTTTACTTCCATTGGTGGGCGCATGGCCTACTACGTGATTGGTGGCGCAAATACCGACAGCATCCTAAAAAACTATCACCAGCTCACCGGCTTTCAGCCCATGCCACCACGGTGGGCGTTGGGTTACATACAGTCGCGCTTTGGCTATGAGTCGGAGGCAGAGGCGCGGCAGATGGTGAGCCGCATGCTTGCCGAGGGCTATCCGCTCGACGCCGTGGTGATCGATCTCTATTGGTTTGGCGCCGGCGTGCACGACAGCTTTTATATGGGCAACCTGGATTGGTACACCAAAAAATGGCCGGAGCCGGACAAGATGATTGCCGATTTTGATAAACAGGGTATAAAAACCATCCTCATCACCGAGCCTTACGTGCTGCCCGAATCGCGCTATTTCGATACGCTAAGCCAGGCCGGGATGCTGGGCAAAAATCCGGACGGCAGCACTATGATTCTCGACAAGTTTTGGTTTGGCCCCGGAGGATTGTTCGACATCTTCCAGCCACGCATGCAGCAATGGTTTTGGGAAAAATACCAACGGCAGACCGAGATGGGCGTGGCAGGCTGGTGGGGCGACCTGGGTGAGCCTGAAAATCATCCCGACAACATGCAGCATGTAACGGGAAATGCCCTTCAGGTTCATAACATTTATGGACATTATTGGCATAAGATGCTTGCCGAAAATAATGCAAAATACTACCCTGAAGTGCGGCTTTTCAATTTGAACCGGTCGGGGTTTGCAGGGTCGCAGCGTTACAGCCTTTACCCGTGGTCGGGCGATGTAGCGCGCAGTTGGCAGGGCTTGCAGGCGCAGCCGCGGGCGGTGCTGGGCATGGCCATGAGTGGCTTCCCCTACATGCACTCCGACCTGGGCGGTTTTGCTGTCGGGCAAGAAGATGCCGAACTTTACCTGCGCTGGCTGCAATACGGAGTTTTCAATCCGATTTACCGTGTCCATGGCGACCCACATGCACCGGTCGAACCTTACGCCTATCCCGACAGCATCCAGGAAATTCTGCACCGATTTATCGACTTGCGCTACCGGCTGCTACCTTACAACTATTCGCTGGCCTGGCTAAATAGCACACAGGGGATTCCGGTCACAAAACCGCTGTTTGCTGAAGAGCCTTACTACGAGGCACTTTCCGGTGTTACCAACACCTATCTGTGGGGCAACGATATTCTGGTGGCTCCAATCCTTGAACCCGGGCAAACCCACCGACGGCTTTATTTGCCGAAAGGCGTATGGTTTGATTTTTTTAATGATGAAAAACTATTTGGTTCACGATGGATCAACCAGCCGGTGACGCTGCAAACGATACCCGTTTTTGTGCGTGGCGGCGCCTTCATCCCGATGACGGAACCCATCACAAACACGAAAGATTACAGTTCTCAACATCTGACGCTGCATTATTATCACACCACCGAAGTACCGGTTTCGACATTTACGATGTACGAAGACGACGGCATCACCCGCAATGCTTTCGCAAAAAATCAATACGAACTGCTAAATTTTCGCAGTCATGCTGCAGAGGATATCTTGCTGATGACGCTGAAGCGCGAAATAGCGGGCACCTATCCGGACATGCCGGCCAAACGTAATATCACGCTGGTGTTTCAAGTCATGGAAACGGATCCTTAAAGAATAATGGCCGGCTCAACATTCATTCAGCACGTAACTTCACTGAAAAGTTTGCAATCGGACGCCACGCCTGGCTATTGGTATGATGCGGCGCAAAACCAGGTGGTGATAACATTGCTGTGGGATATGGATAAAATTTTGGTGCAAATTCACGGAATATAAAGACGCACGGCATTTAGACGTACGGCTCCCGCTTGGGCGGGGCAGGCTGTGCGTCTCTAAATGTTGTATTGTTTTTCGTAATCCAACCCATTCGTACTGCAATTTCTGATTACCTTTGCTACACAAATTCATCAAACACATATGGCTATGGCAAACAATGACGCAACAATCCGCAAACACTGGAACAGCCTTTACGGCGACCAGCACAATGATAAACTTGACGATTTCATCGGATGGCTTGGGCATTTTGCGACAAGCAGAGTGATAAAACCGCAGCCCGCCGAATGGTACAAAGATGCCATTGTGTATTCGTTGTATGTCGATTTGTTTAATAACGATTTCGACGGCCTAACCGAAAAGCTCGATTACCTCCAAAAGCTGGGCGTGAACTGCCTGTGGCTGCTGCCCATCCTTTCGTCGCCGATGCGCGATGCCGGCTTCGACATCAGCGACCACACCAGCGTGCGGCACGAGCTGCTGGGATTGCCGGAAACAGCCAGCCGCCAGGAGAAACAATATGCTTTCCGCCGCTTTCTGGAGGCCGCGCACCAACGCAACCTGCGCGTGATTTTCGACATCGCCATCAACCATACCTCCGACCAGCATCCGTGGTTTGTCGAATCGCGCAAAAACGCCGACAACCCTTACCGCGATTTTTATATCTGGAGCGACGACGACACCAAATATGCAGATGCACGCATCATCTTCAAAGGCCTCGAAGAGAGCAACTGGGAAAAAGACGAGACAGGCTATTTTTTCCATCGGTTTTTTAATTTTCAGCCCGACCTCAACTACCGCAATCCGTCGGTGCTGACGGAGATGGTAAAAAATCTGGTTTTCTGGCAGGGCGAAGGAGTGGACGGTTTCCGTGCCGACGCGATCCCTTACCTGTGGAAGGAGGAAGGTACCGACTGCGAGAACCTGCCGCAAACGCATATCATCGTTAAGTTTTTCAGGGCGGTCCTGGATTATGTGCGCCCCAACACGCTGCTGCTGGCCGAAGCGTGCCAGAAGCCTGTGGAGGTGGTAAAGTATTTTGGCGACGGCGACGAATGCCACGCCGGCTACCACTTTCCGCTGATGCCGCAGATGTTTAAAGCCATCGCTATGCAAAGCAACCGACCCATCCGCACCACGCTCAGCCCCAAAGTAACGCCGGAAATTCCCGCATCGGCGCAATGGTTTACTTTCCTGCGCTGCCACGACGAGCTGAGCCTGGAGTTGGTGTATGTTTCGGAAGAAGACCGCGCCTTTATCCACAAGCATTATTGCAAAAAGCCGGAATGGGATTTCAGAATGGGCGAAGGCATCTCAGCGCGGCTGGCCGACCTGCTCGACGCCAACCCCGACAAAATTGCGCTGGCTTTCTCGGTGATGCTCACCCTGCCCGGAACACCCATCATCTATTATGGCGACGAGTTTGCCAAACGCAACGATTACGAATATTATAAAGAAAAAACCGCCGAGACCGGCAAAGACGACACCCGCTTTTTGGTGCGCGGCTACATCGACTGGCAGCAGCTCGACCGCGACCTGGCCGACAGTACCTCGCTGGCCGCGCGCACCTACAACCGCGTATCAAAAATGGTGAACAAACGAAAGCACCACAGCACCTTTGGCCGCGGCTCCATCTTCTGGCTCGAAGCTCACCAAACCAACGGCAAGATCAACGACCACATTCTTACTTTTATCCGCAAATGGCAGGACGAACGCTTGCTGATTCTCCACAACCTCAGCGTCCAGCCGCAGACTTTCCGCCTTAGCATACAGCCCGAAATAGTCTGGACAGATATGTTTGGCAACGAGGTGGATTATCACGAGCAGGAACAAACCATCACCATGCAGCCACTGAGTTATTTCTGGCTGAAGATGTAGTTTCGACTGTTTCGGCAGGCTCAACCACCAGCTCAACTACCGGGATTTCGGTAGCTTTTGAATGCTGTTAATCCAGTGATGATCAAAGGTTATTACAAGAATAGTAGCCATTTGCCGGCCTCCTACCTTTCAAGAAACAAGAAGGCAGAAGCGGGCAACAAACCTTGGCATTATTACTTTCTCGCTTATGTTTTAAATGCATTGTTAGCTCCCGTTATTTATTCAATTGAATATGAATCTTTCGTTTTTAGCACATTTGCAATCAAAATTTCTATTTTTCTCAGGAAAGGTCTCTTTATTTCATTTTACATTATTGGTTTTGGGAGTTTTGAATATCTGATTTGGTCTTCGGTTCATTTGATTGCAATAGTTCCAATTTATTTTCTGAACAGATACTTAAATAAAAAATTCAATGTCCGTTTCTTTGACTTTTTGAATTTAATTGGAGTAACAATATTGTTACCCTACATCATCATTGCTTGGACTATTTGGCAAGTATGGGACAAAAGACTTCTTTATAAAATCTCATTGATGGTTTTACCAGTCACTATCTTTTTGATTGGAATCCTATTGACAATTCGAATGAATAAAATCATTGAAACTATCAATGATTCTGGCGACATGGTTACAACAACAAAATTGTTCACGGAAAACAAAATCGACAACTATTTGACAGAATTAATTCTTGGAGCACATTGGAAATATCATACCAAGCTTTGTCTTTATGACGGCTGGCGTCCACCATTTCATGACCCGGTTTTAGGATTTGCTCAACCATTTTTATATTACGGAGAGCAATTTAATTACGAGTTAAATCTGCCAGAAAGAGTAGATTTATATAAAGAGACC
>JAAYIU010000370.1 GCA_012523265.1 Bacteroidales bacterium
TCTCTACATAGAAAACACTGGATATTCCTTTTGATTCTATCGATGATTATATGCGTTGGTTTCATTACGGTGGCAGTAAGCTATGATATGATAGCTGGTGTGATATTATTCTCATTTTTGCTTGGTATAAATTTCACTTCTTTATTAGTTAAGTTATTACGTAAAAAGGATGAATATGAGAAAAATATGACCAAAGAGGTCAACTAAAAGATAAGCTACTTTTAAAATTTTCATCGCTTCATCCAGTACTGTGGATGAAGCGATGCTTTTTTTGGGATTCTGCGATTGAACGTAGCCTCTCAATTTCCAAATACTGCCCGGTTATTGAGTTTTGGGATTTATTTGTGATGTTTACTCCGACTACCGGCGGATTTTTTATTGGCGTTTGGAATTTACCTCCGGATATGTTCAGTTTAGGCGCAGCCTAAGCTGTAGCTATTCTTGCAGGCTTGGCCTGCTTTTTCAATCATTGGGACAGGCAGTAGCCTGTAATAATAAAATGGACGAGGCTATGCCTCGTCCAAACTCCGGGACTTTTACTAGCTCCTAATTTGATTAATTGATTAGAAATAAGGTTTTAATGCTATCCGTAAAATTGTCAAACCAACCGTCAGTAGCCGGTGTAGCCAATTTCAAATGATCGTTTTGGTTTTGATTTTTGTGATTTTGAAATTGAGATTTATTTGTGAGGTTTACTCCGACCATCGGCGGATGTTTTATTGTCATTTGGGATTTTTAAATTTTAAACATACAGCCTGAATGCCGCTTCCTATCGCATATTGTGATAGACATTGCTCACGTCTTCGTCGTCTTCAAATTTGGTGAGCATCTTTTCCATATCGGCAGCTTCATCAGGAGTCGGCTCTTTGGTTTGGGTAGGGATGCGGTCGAACTCGGCGGTGATGATCTCAAAGTGATTTTCCTCGAAATATTTCTGCAAAGCGCCAAACGATTCAAACTCGCCATAAACGATGATGGTATCCTCTTCGTCAAAAATATCCGACACGCCCAGGTCGATCAGCTCCAGTTCCAGTTCTTCCAAGTCGGTCTCTTTGGAGCTTTTGAGTTTAAAGACGCATTTATGCTCAAACAAAAAGCTCAGGCTGCCTGTGGTGCCCAGTGAGCCGCCGTTGCGCGTAAAGTAGCTGCGCACATTGGCCACCGTGCGCGTGGGGTTGTCGGTGGTAGTTTCGACAACCACGGCAATGCCGTGCGGGCCGTAGCCTTCGTAAATCACCTCGCGGTAGTCGGCGGTGTCGGGGGCGGTAGCTTTTTTTATGGCGCGCTCCACGTTCTCCTTGGGCATGTTGGCATTTTTGGCGTTTTGCATCAGCAGACGCAGGCGTGGGTTCATCCCCGGGTCAGCGCCGCCGGCCTTCACGGCGATGGTGATGTCTTTGCCTATTTTAGTAAACGTCTTGGCCATGTTGCCCCAGCGTTTCATCTTCTTGGCTTTGCGGTATTCGAATGCTCTTCCCATTTTTTTATGAAAATTAATTTCGTGAAAACGGGCGCAAAAATAATCATTCATTATAATATTTTAAACCTGCCTGACAGGTTGAATACAATAAGGTAATAAGGTATTGGCGAGAGGAGGTTTTTCCACTAAGGTTAAATGAAAAGGATAAGGTTTCTTTTTTTCGCCGCAAACCATACGCAGCAGCGACCTGTGATAGTTTGGCCTGCCGGCTGAGTTTCCGGGGTTTGGACGAGGTTGTACCTCGTCCATTTTATTTTTCCAGGCTTAGCCTGTTATTAAAAAATTAATACCTTTGGCTTCTTGTAGGGAAAAAAAAACGGGTTTTTTAATAAACAAAAAATGTAATTATCATGAAAAAGCTTTTACTACTTACCATTGTCAGCGTATTTGCAATGCAGTGCTTTGCGCAAACGCTCATTGCAACCTCCAACCACACGCAGGCCACCGCCAACCACAACCAGCGGAAAATCGTGCGCGATTCCGACGAAAACATTTACGTCGTGTTTGTCGATTGGGTCGATCAGCAAAATGTTGTTAAAGGCGTGAGTTACGACCGTAGCGCGCAGCAGTGGGGCGATCCGTTTTTTATTGCACACGGAACTAACCCCACGCTGGCCATCACAGCCGACGATCACATCCATTTGCTGATGCAGACCAACACCACACCGGAAGCAATCGTTCATTTACAAAGCGATAATTTTATAACCTGGCTGCCGGCCGATACCATCAGCTCACCGGGCGAGGATAGCTATTTGCCTGTTGCAGATGTAGATGCCTCAGGAAAGTTGAATGTGATGTGGCGACAGCAAAACGACGATTACACCCGATCGGTGATCTACGCCTCCATCGTGGATGGTGAGCCGGTGGTGCCACAAACGGTTTTAACCAACACTTTTATTAAAGATATTGCCATTGCCAACCATTTGCAATATGTCGATGATAAGCTGTTTTTTGCTGTAGCTTACGACATGGATACCATAAGTTTTTTTGTTTCCGCTGATGGAATGAACAGCTTCGACCTGCTGTATACTGCACAAGGCGAGCAGCCATGCATCAGCTATAATTCGTCGTGGTACAGCAGCGACGGGGGCTCTGCACGGTTTTTATACATCAATTTAGCCAATCAACTGTGCGAGGCGGAGGTTTTCGATTACAATTCCTGGAATGTGGTCGGGCCGGTTATATTGCCACTACCAGAAGCTGTTGAGTATGTTTGTATCGACGATGTGGCGCCAGAAACAGGCTTTAGTTTTCTTTCCCTCGGCCAGGGGTTGTTGAAACATAATTTTTCCTATGGATTGCAATGGGAAAATTGGATGATTACCATGGAGGAAATTACCGGAGAAGAGATCATAAACCCATCTATCTGCTACAAGCATTTTAGTTTTGATTATGTCGATTTTATCTGGACGGACAACGCTGGCGGAAACAACGAAATCTATTACATGCGGGATGAGAAATACGTTTATATCGGCATCGACGACCCCGACACGGACAAAGGTTTTTCGATTACCGGAAATCCAAATCCTTTTTCCGATCAGATTGCGATCAATATTTCTGTCGAAAAGGAAACGGACAGGCCGCAGCTCGAAATTTACAATCGCATCGGGCAACGGGTAAAAACAATAATTCCCCTGCAAAACGACGCGCTGCATTATTCCTGCTGGTGGAACGGCACCGACGACAGCGGCTCCACGCTGGCACCCGGCGCGTATGTAATTGTGTGTACCGTCGGCGACACACGCACCGCCCGAAAAGTGATTTTCAGGCCTTAGCTTCGAAGGCGGTAGAGATGATTTATTATGGCACTCCAAATTCCAGTCTTCGGTAGCCGGTTGTTTTATTGTTGTTGTTTACACTGCCCATTGGCGGTTGGAGCTTGTGCTAAAAAATTCCAAGTTCCAAATTCCAAAGCACAAATAAATTCCAAGTTCCAAATTTCAAACCTCGGAGCAGTTTGGTTATTAAGATTTAGCTATTGAGATTTATTTGGATTTTGCTTTATTGTAGTTTGGGATTTATTTGGAGTGCTAAAAAATTCCAAGTTCCAAATTCCAAATCACAAATAAATTCCAAATTCCAAGTTCCAAGTTCCAAAATTTCAAGCCTCGGAGCAGTTTGGTTATTGAGATTTAGCTATTGAGATCTATTTGGATTTTGCTTTATTGTAGTTTGGGATTTATTTGGAGTGCTAAAAAATTCCAAGTTCCAAATTCCAAATCACAAATAAATTCCAAGTTCCAAGTTCCA